>QHXW01000275.1 GCA_003223115.1 Acidobacteriota bacterium | reverse complement strand
AGTTGTGGTCCAAGTACCTGCAGTTGACGGAGGCCGAAGCCTCCTTTCGGGCGCTGAAGAGCGAGCTTTCCATTCGGCCTCTATTTCATCAAAAGGAGCCGCGTGTAAAGGCCCACGTGATGGTGGCATTCCTGGGTTACGCGCTCTGGGTCACATCTGACAGCAGCCGCTGAAAGGGGGACCGGCGTTTGCCTTCTGCAGCGCGTTCGCAGTCAGCGGGAAGTCGTGAGAGTACGTGTACCCGATGACGTACGCATTTAGCTAAGCTAGCGTCTAGCGGAGGCGTTTCTCCGGGCGAGATCGTAAGCCTGTTCGGCGACAGAATCGGACCTGACACGCCGGCGAAGTTCCGGATCGATTCATCCGGAAAATTCGCTACCGAGATCGGGAATACGCGCGTGCTGTTCGATGGCATTCCCGCACCCCTGCTTTATGCCCAGGACAACCAAATCAATGCCATCGTGCCCTGGGAGTTAAAGCCTGGAGGGTCGGGCGATCTGCCGGAGCCATTCGTTTACACAAACATCGTCATTGAACGCAACGGAATCGCCAACTCGCCTGTGCCTGCATTCGTCGCCGCGGCAGAGCCCGGCATCTTCCGACTGGATTCGGAGCCCTATGGCCAGGGCGCGATCCTGATTCAGGACGGCACCGTCAATTCAAAGAAAAATCCAGCCCGGCGTGGTTCGGTGATTTCCATTTTCGCGACCGGAACCGGTCCTCTCACTCCAGTTCCGGGAGATGGCGAGATCGTTGCCGACGCCAGGCGGCGCGGGGCGATAGTAGTCGAGGTTGTTTTTCACCCGCAACTCGAAGCCGAGGTTCTTTATGCCGGCGCAGCACCCACTCTTGTGGCGGGCTTGTCGTGCGAATCCCTACAAGGAAGTGCCCGATGACGCGGTGGTAAACGGAGTCAAAGTTTACGTGCGCCTGGACCACCGGTACGCCTGCTTTGAAGTCACGGTCGCGGTGAAGTAAGTAGCCACCCGATTCACACCCTGGAATCAGTCTCGAGTTTCCGAGGAGAGTGGACCAGCGTCCGCTTTTGCGCAGGGCCGTCCCACAAACGGACACTGTCCTTTCCCGGCGCACGGCTTACACGAGCTAAGCCAAATCAAATCTTCCAGTTGTAATTGTCTCTCCAGCGGCATGCGAGTTGCCCTATGGGAGTAACCCAGATTGAGGGGGCCATGGAAGGTCTGATCAAAGACATTCGTTACGGTGTACGCGCGCTACGAGCAAGCACTGGGTTTGCCGTGGTGGCAATTGTCGCCATCGCTCTGGGAATTGGCGCTAACACCGCCATTTTTAGCGTCGTTCATACCATCCTGCTGCGCTCGCTGCCGTTCCACAATCCTGCCAGCCTGGTGATGGTGTGGGAGAAGTTTCCCGCCACCAGCGAGCATAATGTCGTTTCCCCTGCCAATTATCTGGATTGGAAACGAGACAACCGCGTATTCGGCGATATGGCCGTGATTCTCGATTTCCTGGCGGCCAATCTGACAGGCTCGGGCGAGCCCGAGGAACTACTGAGCGCGGCGGTATCCCCCAACTTTTTCCAACTGATTGGCGTTCAGCCCATGATGGGGCGAACGTTTCTACCCGAAGAGGCCGTGCGGCGCGACCGTGCTGCTCTGCTGAGCCATAAGCTCTGGCGAAGGCGGTTTGCCAGCGACCCGGGCATTGTGGGCAAGAGTCTTCGCCTGAACGGCGAGCCGACTCGTGTGATCGGCGTCCTACCGCCGGACTTTGAGTGGAACAATCGCAAGACGGATCTGTGGACGATGTACCTGCTCGATCCGCAAGTCGATTATCGTTCCAAAAGCGGCCGTTACATGTCGGTAGTGGCGCGGCTCAAGCCGAATGTGACGTTGAAGCAAGCCCAGGCAGAACTATCGACCATCGCTCGACGCCTGGAGCAGCAGTACCCGTCCTTTAACAAAAACTGGGGCGTAAATCTGGTGCCCTTGCACGAGCAGACAGTGGGAGCAGTCCGTCCGGCGCTGATGGTGCTGCTGGCCGCAGTGGGATTCGTGCTGCTCATCGCTTGTGTGAACGTGGCGAACCTGCTGCTGGCTCGCGGCGCGGCCCGGCAACGCGAAATGGCTGTGCGAGCGGCACTTGGCGCAGGGCGACGGCGTCTGGTACGCCAGTTACTCACCGAAAGCGTGATTCTGGCAGTGGCTGGCGGCACACTGGGGTTGCTATTGGCGCAGTGGGGCGTCGACGCTTTGGTGATGCTTGCGCCGCGAAGCATTCCGCGCCTGGCGGAAATCGGCATGGACCGGACCGTGTTCGCCTTTACGGCATTAGTATCGGTAGCCACCGGAATTTTGTTTGGGCTGGTGCCGGCGGTCGAAGTATCCAGAAGTAATTTGAACGACGCGCTCAAGGAAGGCGGCCGCAGTTCGACCGGAGACGCGCGGCGGGAGCGCTTGCGCAGCCTGTTGGTGGTATCCGAGATCGCACTGGCCCTGGTGCTGTTGATCGGCGCCGGGCTGATGATCCGCAGCTTCGGGCGTCTCGCCGCCGTCAAACCCGGATTCAACACGGATCAGGTGCTTACGATGCGCGTGCAACTCGCTAGCGCAAAGTATTCGCAGGACCCGGCTGTGATCGCATTCTTCAAGGAAGCCGTCGATCGCATCAGCCGGCTGCCCGGCGTCCGGTCCGCGGGCGCCATCAATTATCTCCCGTTCACGGGATTGGCGTCGGCCACGGGTTTTAACGTCGTGGGCCGTCCCAAGCCGGCTCCAGGCGAAGAGCCGACAACGGGTGTGCGGGTGGTCCACCCGAATTACTTCCGCGCCATGGGAATTCCGCTGCTGAGGGGGCGCGAGTTCAGCGAGCGCGACACGAAGCAATCGCCTCGTGTGCTCATCATCAGCCAGTCCTTGGCCCGGCAGTTCTTTGCCGATGAGGACCCGATTGGTAAGAAGCTGATCATCGAGTGGGGCGAGGACATCCCTGACGAAATTGTGGGCGTGGTGGGAGATGTCTTGCATGACGGTTTGGATACGCGGCCGGAACCGGTCATTTACTGGCCCGAGGCACGCATGCCGTATCAATTCATGGCGCTGGTAGTGCGGACCGCGGGCGATCCCAAGAGCGCGGCTTCAGGAGTGATCAAAGAAATCCACTCCATGGACCCCGACCAGCCGGTGTCGGACGTACGCGGCATGAACGAAGTTGTGGCGGCTTCGATGTCACGACAGCGCTTCAATATGCTGCTGCTGGGCATTTTCGCGATGGTGGCGTTGGCGCTTGCGGCGGTTGGAATTTACGGCGTAATGGCTTATGGGGTCACACAGCGCACGCATGAAATCGGCATTCGGATCGCACTAGGTGCGGGGCGCGCGGAAGTGATGCGCATGGTGGTGACGCGGGGAATAATCCTGGCGCTCGGAGGAATCGCATTGGGTTTGGGAGCGTCGTTTGCGCTCGCGCGTTTGATGAAGAGTTTGCCTTTTGGCATAACGGCGACGGACCCGGCTACTTATGCGGCTTTGTCGTCGGTCCTGGTATTGATCGCTCTCGGGGCCTGTTCCATTCCGGCGTTGCGCGCAACGCGGGTGGACCCTATGGTGGCCTTGAGGTACGAGTAAGTCATGAGAAAAACTGAGGGATTCGTCAAGGAGAAGGAAATGCGTTGGATTCGTCCGATCGTTCTATTCATCATTGCTCTGGGCGCGATTGCACAGTTGGCGCGACCGAGCGATTTCAACTGGAAGGGCGTTGTGCCCCGAGGACAGGCGGTGGAGATCAAGGGAGTCAATGGCGCGGTCCATGTAAAGCGTGCGCCGGGCGCCGAGGTACTGGTTGAAGCTACTAAAACGGCGCGGCACAGCGATCCCGCTTCGGTCAACATTCAGGTGGTGCCTCATGCCACAGGCGTTACGATTTGCGCCGTTTATCCATCGAGCAGCGGGCAGAATGAATGCCATCCCGGCACTGAAGGCCGCATCAACGTGAACAATAACGATGTCCGGGTAGAATTCACAGTGGCTATTCCGGCCGGCGTCAATTTCGTGGGACGAACGGTGAACGGCGAGATCGAAGCTACGTCACTCTCGAGTGATGTGGAAGCCTACACCGTCAACGGCAAAATCCGGATTTCAACGCGAGGCAGGGCTGCAGCCAGGACCGTGAACGGTTCCATTTACGCAAGCATGGGGCAGCCTAACTGGTCGAAGCCTTTGGAGTTCAACACCGTCAACGGAGGCATCGAGCTTGAATTGCCCTCGAACGTAAATGCGAGTGTCCGGGCCACAACTGTGAATGGACATATCTCCACGGATTTCCCGTTGATGATTCGAGGACGGTTCACGGGCCATCACATCAACGGGTCGCTCGGACAGGGCGGGCAGGATTTGAGTCTGAGAACGGTGAATGGCAGCATCGATCTGCGCCGCGCAGTCATTTAGCGCGATCGGAGCCGCGGGCAAGGTACAACTTGATCCAAGACCTTCGTTACGCATTCCGAACGCTACGCCGCTATCCGGACTTCACGACGGTTGCGATCGTGGCGCTCGCACTGGGTATTGGAGCGAATACCGCAGTTTTCACGGTAGTCAACGGCGTTTTGCTGCGGCCCATTCCGTTTCCCGAGGCGGATCGGTTGTTCTTGATTTCATACGCGCCGCAGCGTGGGCCCTTCGAGAGCGGACCCTGCCTCTCGGACCGCGACTACCTGGCATTCCGGAGCCAAGCCCAGTTATTTGAGCGCGTTGCTTCTTTTAACGGCAACGCCGCTAACCTGACTGGCGCGGGAGATCCCGTCCGTATCTCTATAGGTGTCGTGACGCCGGACTTCTTCCGAGTGCTCGAAGTGAATCCCGCAATCGGGAGAAGTTTCCTGGCCGACGAAGGTCAGGCCGGGCGAGATCATGTCGTGGTGCTCAGCGACAAGCTGTGGCGCAATCGTTTTGGCGCGGACGACCGCCTGGTCGGGAAAGCCATCAAGCTCGACGGACTCAGCCGCACGGTCATCGGGATCATGCCGGCGGGCTTCAGCTTTCCCTACGACTCCGAGGCGTGGACGCCGCTCGCTATCCGCGCGACGCCGGGTAACTTCCTCATGATGCCGGTGATGGGGCGTTTGAAGGCCGGAGTTTCGCCGCAGCAGGCGAAAGCGGAGCTGGAGACCATCGTCCGCAGGCGTCCTCTCGAGCCCGAAGAGGAAAGAAGGAACGAGCTGGCGCAGATTCTGCCGCTCAAAGAACTTCTGGTGGCGAAGATTCGCGCGTCGCTTTTGATTTTTGCGGGTGCCGTAGCATTTGTACTACTCATCGCCTGCGCCAACGTGGCGAACCTGTTGCTGGCGCGGGCGGCGGGCAGGCAGCAGGAAATGGCGGTGCGCACCGCTTTGGGCGCCGGACGCTGGCGACTTGTCCGGCAATTGCTTACGGAAAGCACCTTGGTTGCGCTGGCGGGCGGCGCGGCGGGTATTTTGATTGCGCTTTGGGGTGTGCCCGGGTTAGTCGCGCTGGCGCCTCCCGGCACCGTCCCTCGCGTCGAACAGATTCGCTTCGACCGATGGGTGCTGGTGTTTACCATCGGCATTTCTTTGCTCACGGGCATCATATTTGGACTGGCGCCGGCATTCCAGGCCACGCGGCGCGAGCTGCGAGAGTCATTGACGCAACCCGGCCGGACTCTAACCGGACGCTATGAAGGGCTGCGCAGCGCGCTTGTGATTTCGGAAATCGCGTTGGCGCTGGTTCTGCTCACTGGCGCAGGTTTGTTGCTGAAGAGCTTTCTTCGCATGCGAGCCGTCGATCCCGGGTTCCGTGCTGAAAATGTGCTGACCGCGACGGTGGATCTGCCGGATTCGGCTTATCACACTCCGCTCGAGCTGCGGAGCTTTCAGCAGCGTACGCTTGCCAGACTTTCCACCCTGCCGGGCGTTCTAGCTGCCGGCACCGTGAACTATAGACCTCTCGCTGGGCTGCTGATAGTGGGCGACTTTACGCTTGAAGGCGGCCGGAAACTTCCACAGGGTTACGTGGCCGACAAGCCTTCTGCCAGCCCGGGATACTTTCGGGCCATGGGCATCCGGTTGCTGCGCGGCCGTGATTTTACCGAGCGCGACAATGCCGATTCTCCCGGCGTCGTGATCATCAGCCATTCAGTGGCGCAGCGCCTTTGGCCCAACGAAGATCCCATCGGCAAGCGCATCAGCATGGATGAACATCCGAAACCGGAAGACTGGCTGACCATTGTGGGCGTAGTAGATGATGTCAGGCAGCAGGGACTCACCCAGAATCCCGACCCCGCTGTTTACAAACCTTACCTGCAAGTGAAGCACTCGTTTTTCCTGAATCACGTGACCTTCGTGGTCCGCACCGCGTCGGATCCTGTGAGCCTCGCGCCTGCGATGCGCGGCGCGTTTCGCGAAATCGATAAGGATCAGCCCGTGCAGTCGATTGCCACCATGCAGGAACTGGTTGCGGCCACGACCGCTGAGCCGAGATTCCAGGCGCGGCTGCTCGGGGTGTTCTCGTTGATCGCACTGGTTCTGGCGACTGTGGGAATTTACGGCGTGCTGGCTTATTCGGTGTCACAGCGCAGGCACGAGATCGGCATCCGCATGGCGCTCGGCGCCGAGACAGGAGACGTCATCGGTATGGTCGTACGGCGGACCGCGGCTTTGGCCTGCGCGGGCATCTTATTGGGAGCCGCTGGAGCACTGGCCTTAACGCGCGTGCTCGCCCGGTTCCTATTCGAGGTGAAGCCGGCGGATCCCGCAACGTTCCTGTCAGTGGCCGTCGTGCTAGCGGTGGTGGCTATGGCGGCGGGTTTCATACCGGCGCGGCGAGCGACACGGATCGATCCGGCGGTGTCGCTGCGATATGAATAGCGCAGGCCGTTCAACTCCCGAAAAGCTATTCAAATGATGAGATCGACGTTGCAGGATATTCACTACGCGTTCCACACGCTGCGCAAGAGCCCGGGTTTCACTGCCATTGCGGTCCTCACGCTCGGTCTGAGTATAGGCGCTAACACCGCCATCTTCAGTGTGGTGAATGCGGTGCTGGTGCGGCCGCTGCCCTATAAAGATGCCGGCCGCCTCACGGTGATTTCAGGGACTTACGCGAAGGACAACGTTACGCACGATGTTGTTTCCTACCCGACTTACCTCGATTGGAAATCGCAGAACCGCTCATTTGAAGGAATGGAGGCCTGGGCTGGCTGGAGCTTCAATTTATCGAGCGCGGGCCAGGCGGAACAGATTTGGGGGCTGAGGGTCACGCCGGGGCTATTTTTCTTGATGGGCAGAGAGCCCATTCTTGGCCGTGGTTTTCGTCCTGAAGAACAGCAGCCAGGCCGGAACCACGTACTGCTGTTGAGCCATGCGCTCTGGGCGCGGCGCTTTGGGGCAGATCCAAAAATCCTGGGTACACAGATCAGGCTCAGCGCCGACGCCGATTCCGAAATCTACACAGTGGTCGGCGTGATGCCGGCGGGCTTTCAATATACCGGGCCGTGGGATCAGGCCTGGGTGCCTCTGGTTCCGGATCTCAACCGGGGTCACGGTTTCATACGGGTTGTCGGAAGGTTGAAGTCTGGTGTGACGCTCACCGAAGCGCAGGCGGAAATGAACAGCATTTCTGCACAGCTCGCCAAGGCCTATCCACGGCATCAGGCGGGCTACGGCGCAAATGTGGTGCCGCTCCGTCACGAAATGGCGGGCGCGCTTCGCCCCGTACTGCTGGTCTTCTTAGGGGCTGTCGCGTCGGTGTTGCTCATCGCCTGCGCCAACGTCGCCAGTCTGTTGCTGGCACGCGCTTCGGCGCGGCAGCGGGAGACCGCGATCCGGGCATCTCTGGGCGCCAGCCGCCGACGTTTGATTCGGCAGTTTCTTACCGAAAGCGTATTGTTGGCAGCGTTCGGCGGGGTGGCAGGAATGCTGCTGGCGCAATGGGGAGTGGCTGGACTGGTGGCGTTTCTGTCAAACCTCGATATTCCGATTTATGGGCTGGACCAAATCCGCATCGATCCGGCGGTCCTCGAGTTTACGCTGCTTCTTTCGCTGGCGACTGGGCTGGTGTTCGGTATGGCGCCGGCTCTCGAAGGCTCCCGAACCGACGTGAACGAAACTCTCAAGGAGGGTGGTCGAACTGCTACCGGCGGTGGAGGACGGGCGCGAGTGCGCAAGCTTCTGGTTACCTGCGAAGTTGCGATGTCGCTGGTGTTACTTGCCGGTGCCGGGCTGCTGATGAAGAGCTTCCTGTTACTACAGCGTGTGCCGCCCGGATTTCGTCCGGAAAAGCTGTTGACCATGATGGTACGCTTGCCGGACTCGCGCTATCGGGAGCCACGAAAACAGGTCGCATTTTTCGATGAGGTGCTTGCAGGAATTGCGCGTCTACCGGGTGTCCGCACGGTGGGCGCGGTGAACGCGCTGCCCATGAGCGGAAACCAGGACAGTCTTTCTTTCATGATCGAAGGCAAACCCGCGTCCCAGCCAACAAGTGCCGGAGACCGCGGCGTGAATGATGGCTATTTTCGCGCCATGGGCATCCGCCTGGTGAAAGGCCGTGTGTTTACGGCGCGTGACGCAGCGGGCTCGCCGAAAGTGGCGGTGATCAACGAATCGATGGCGCGGCGCTTCTGGCCGCACCAGGACCCCATTGGCCAGCGCATCAGCACCGATTACAAACCTCCCGTTTGGCGCGAAATTGTCGGGGTCGTGGCCGATGTTAGGCATTCGAATTTGGCCACAGACCCTGCGCCTGAGATGTATTTTCCGTATCAGCAGAGCCCCAGAAGCTTGATGCAGTTGGCGGTCCGGACTGAGGCGGAGCCGATGTCGATGGCCAACGCGGTTCGCAGCCAGGTGTTTGCGGTCGACAAAGACCAACCTGTCGCACAGTTGAAGACCATGGAGCGGTTGATGGCTGATTGGGTGGCGCCGCAGCGGTTCAGCTTAATGCTGATTGGGATTTTCGCAGCGCTGGCCCTGGCGCTATCAACGGCGGGGATTTACAGCGTGGTCTCTTTCGCGGTGACCCGGCGCACGCGTGAGATCGGAGTGCGCATGGCCTTAGGTGCAGACAAACCCGACGTGGTCCGGATGATCGTAAGCCAGGGCTTGGCTCCTGTGGGTGCGGGCATCATCCTGGGGCTTGGCGGAGCGCTCGGGTTTACGCGATTGCTGGAGCGCTATTTGTACGGCGTTACGCCGACCGACCCATTCACTTTCGTGTGCATTTCTGCGCTGCTGGGCGCCGTGGCGCTTGTGGCGAGCTATGTGCCTGCGCGCCGGGCCTCCCAAGTAGACCCTGTGATCGCATTAAGATATGAATAAGCGAAAACCACTCGGACTGCGGACGGACGACGACACGTGTCCTCGACCGCTGGTCCGGGAGTCCCGCGTCATGGCTTCCTCTATAGTCGACTGTGCGGAGAGAGCCGACTGTATAGCAGAGAAAGCCGGCCAGGCGTCCTTTCGCAGAGTTAAAGAATGGAACCAATGATCCAGTTGAACAACATAGAAAAGTACTTTGAGGCCGGTTACGGGAAAACGTTTGTTTTGCGCCGCGTCACGCTCGACATCAAAGAGGGCGAGTTCGTCACCATCATGGGGCCTTCGGGCGCCGGAAAATCCACGTTGCTCAGCATTCTGGGAATGCTCGATAGCTCCTGGACCGGCGAATTTCGCTTCGTGGAACAGCCGGTCCATAAGATGAATAACAAGCAGCGCGTGGAGCTGAACAAGAAATATATCGGCTTCGTTTTCCAGAGCTATCATCTCATCGACAATCTGACGGTTTACGAAAACCTGGACATTCCGCTTTCCTATCGCAACATCAAGTCCGCGGACCGCGCCAGCATGGTTTGCGACATCCTTGACCGGTTTCACATCGTGGGAAAGAAGGACCTCTACCCCAACCAGTTATCGGGCGGCCAGCAGCAGTTGGTGGCAGTGGCACGCGCGGTGATCGCGAATCCGAAGCTCATTCTGGCGGATGAACCTACAGGCAATCTGCATTCCGCCCAAGGCAAAGAGATCATGGAGCTGTTCAAGAAATTGAATGAGGAAGGCACCACGATTATACAGGTGACGCACTCAGAGACCAATGCGCAGTACGGCAATCGAATCATCCAACTCGCCGATGGCTGGCTGGTGAAATAGCAGGAGCGAGTCAGGTTGGCGCATGTTGCCGACCGAAGGCTACTTTTCATGAAAACCTCCAATTCCGATCTCCCTCGTGTTCTGATTGCTGACGATCAGCCGGACGTGCTGGAAGCACTGCGCCTGCTGTTAAAAAACGAGGGATATCAGATCGAGCTGGTTTCCTCACCCGCGGGCGTGCTGAACGCCGTGGATGCGCGGGAATTCGATGTGGTGTTGATGGACCTGAATTACGCCAGGGACACGACCTCGGGCCAGGAAGGGCTCGATTTACTTTCGAAAATCCAGGCCATTGACGGCACACTGCCGGTGGTGGTGATGACCGCCTGGAGCAGCGTGAAAGTGGCGGTCGAGGCCATGCGGCGCGGCGCGCGCGACTTCATCCAGAAGCCTTGGGAGAACGAGCGCTTGATGACCATCCTGCGGACGCAGATCGAGTTGAGCCGGGCCCTGCGCAAAGGCCTGCGGCTGGAGGCGGAGAACCGGCTGTTGCGCGGAGCGGAGCGGCCCACACTCATTGCCGAAGCACCTGCCATGCAACCCGTGCTTCGCCTGGTGGCCAATGTCGGTCCGTCCGACGCGAATGTTCTGATCACCGGAGAGCCCGGCACCGGAAAAGAAATTGTGGCGCAGACGCTGCACGTCATTTCGCCGCGCGCCGCCAAGCCCATGGTGACGGTCAACGCCGGCGGTCTGCCCGAAGGCGTTTTTGAAAGTGAGCTGTTCGGCCACGTCCGGGGCGCTTTCACCGATGCCAAAGCCGACCGCGTGGGCCGCTTCGAGCTGGCCGACAACAGCACCTTGTTCCTGGATGAGATCGCCAACATTAGCGCCACCCAGCAGTCCAAGCTGTTGCGCGTTTTGCAGACCGGAGAACTGGAGCGCGTGGGATCCTCCCGCACGCGTCACGTGGACGTGCGCATCATCTCGGCCACCAATGCCGACCTCAACGCGGAAGTAACAGCGGGCCATTTCCGCGCGGATTTGCTGTTTCGCCTGAACACCATCGAGATCCATCTGCCGCCTTTGCGCGAGCGCCGCGAAGACATCCCGCAACTGGCTTCCCATTTTCTGGGGCGTCACGCCCAGCGCTACCGCAAGAACCTCTCGGCCTTCGATCCCACGGCGATGCAGATGCTGCTGGATCATCCCTGGCCCGGCAACATTCGCGAGCTGGACCATGCCATCGAGCGCGCTGTCTTAATGGCCCAGGGTGAAACCGTGAAGGCCGGGGACCTTGGGCTGCGCACTACCCGCGATGCCGCGCCGCGTCTGGAGGAGATGAGTCTCGAAGAAGTGGAGTGCTCGCTGATCAAAAAAGCGCTGGCCCGGTATAACGGCAACGTCAGCCACGCCGCCAAAGCTCTGGGGCTGAGCCGCAGCGCCCTTTATCGGCGCCTGCAACGCTTTGGATTATGAACGAAAAGACCGGGCGCCGGTGGTTGAATCACGAGCGCCGGGTCTTCCTCTACGCGGTGCTGGCCGGTCTGCCGGGTTCCGCGGTAGCGCTCTCCTTGCTTTGGACCGGCAACTACTACCCGAAAATCCAGTGGACTCTCACCGTACTGATCGCCGCATTCTGGTGGGGGTTTGCCGCGGCCGTGCGGGAACGTGTGGTGTTTCCGCTGCGCACATTCTCCAACCTGCTGGCTGCTCTCCAGGAGGGTGATTTTTCGGTACGAGCGCGCGGCGCCAACGTGGATGACGCGCTGGGCGAAGTGATGCGGCAGGTGAATTCCATGGGTGAAACGCTGCGCGAACAGCGATTGGGCGCCCTTGAAGCCACCACTTTGCTGCGAAAAGTAATGGAAGAAATCGATATCGGAATCTTCGCTTTCGATCCACATCAGAAGCTGCGGCTGGTGAACCGTACGGGTGAGCGCCTGCTGGCGCGGCCTGCCGAGCGATTGGTCGGCTCGAGTGCTGAAGAACTGGGCCTGGTGGAGTGTCTGGAGGGCGAACCGGCCCGCACCCTGCAAACGACATTTCCGGGCGGCAGCGGCCGGTGGGGCATGCGGCGCAGCACGGTGCGCGAGCACGGCATTCCACTGCAGTTGATTGTTATTGCGGATATCACGCGTCCCTTGCGTGAGGAGGAATTGCAGGCCTGGCAGAGGTTGGTGCGGGTGCTGGGCCACGAACTGAACAACTCACTCACGCCCATCAAGTCCATAGCAGGCAGCCTGGAAAGTCTCATTGCGAGCGATCACCCGCCGCCCGACTGGCAGGAGGATATGCGCCGCGGCCTGGCGGTGATTTCCACGCGCTCGGAGGCCCTGAGCCGCTTCATCGGAGCTTACGCGCGTTTGGCAAAACTGCCGCGCCCGACTCTGGCCGCGCTGCGCGTAGAGGAATGGATCCCGCGCGTTGTGCGCCTCGAAACGCGCCTCCCGGTTGCCGTTACCGCCGGACCCAAAGTGATCATTCACGGCGATGCCGACCAGCTGGAGCAGTTGCTGATTAACCTTTTGCGCAACGCGACCGATGCCTCTCTCGAAACCGGCGGCGGCGTGCGCGTGGGCTGGCGTAAGAACGCCAATTACGTAGAGGTCAAAATCGAGGATGACGGCCCGGGGCTGTCGAATACGGCTAACCTGTTCGTTCCCTTTTTCACCACCAAACCCGGCGGTTCGGGTATCGGGCTTGTATTATCGCGCCAGATCGCCGAAGCGCACGGCGGCACGCTCACACTCGAGAACAAACCAACCGGGAGCGGCTGCGAAGCGCGTTTGAGATTACCGATATAGAATTCGGCCGTTCGGCCTCGACACTCGTGCCGAGGCGGCACCCAAAGTGGGTGCGCCACAAAAAGCGCTCGACCAGCGATCATCCTCGGGTCGGGTAACCAAACCTGCTTGGACCGGGTTGTTCTGGACATACCTGATGATTCCTTCAAACTCACTTTCGTCCCGCACCCAGTGGTCGTACGACTCAGGCTGCCAAAAAGCCTCGCCTGTCCGGCCCAAATTGCGGTTCGCCTCTCGCCGTGGCTGCCTTTAACGATTGGAGCAAACGCGAGGGTGAAATCAGAGGAAGCAGCAGGACGTGAACATGATTGGCCATGATCACGTATGCGCGGAGCTCGTCATGACCCCGCGAAACACTGCGCCGTAATGACGCGGCCACTATTCGCAATCGGTTCACGAGCGAGATACAAAGGACCGCGGCGCGTGGTGTCCAGATGACGATCCATCCAGACCAACGCCTTACCAGCCGAGAGCTTGTGCGGAGGCGGATACAAACCGTGAGGCAGACTGCCATGCAGATGCCACGTGACCAACAGCCACTTGCCGTCCGGATATTGGTGTTGCTGGCGGCGCCGTGAACTTTGCAGATCACTGGAGTGCCCGGGCCGCCCGGAACTCTCACCGTCTCCAGATCAATGGTGGCGCACGCGGGTCAATGATCCGTCCCGGGGCTCACGCCCAGGGCCCGGGCCTCGACACGGGTGTCGAGGCGGCACGCCAAGTGCGTACGCCACTGGCGCACCAAAGCGCCACTTGATTTTCGACGGAATTTGTCTCAACATCAAAGACCGGCTAAGAGCGTTCCAATGACACGTAAAATCACACTGAAAATCAACGGAAAGTCTTATTCGCACGAGGTTGAACCTCGTTTGCTCCTCATTCACTATTTGCGCGAAGTGGTTGGGTTCACGGGCCCACACATCGGCTGCGAAACTTCCATTTGCGGAGCTTGTACGGTGGAGCTTGACGGCAAGGCGGTCAAATCCTGCACCATGTTCGCGGTGCAGGCTGATGGCCGGAACGTCACCACCATCGAGGGCCTGGCCACTGACGGCCGGCTGCACCCGATGCAGGAAGCTTTCTGGAACGAGCATGCGCTGCAGTGCGGCTTCTGCACGCCGGGCATGATCATGACCTCGAAAGAGCTATTGGAGCGCAGTCCGCATCCTACGGACGACGAGATCCGGCACGGGCTCGAAGGCAATCTGTGCCGCTGCACCGGCTACCAGCACATCGTCAATGCAGTGCGGGCCGCGGCTGCCAAAGCCGGAGCGTGATTCAAGGGAGGACGAGAGCCATGGCAACCACCATTACCAAAACCGAAACGCTCGTCGGCAAGCGAATCCGCCGCAAAGAAGATCCGCGCCTGATTACAGGAACGGCCACCTACGTGGACGATATCCAGATGCCGGGCATGCATCACGCCTGCATTTTGCGTAGTCCGCACGGAGCGGCGCGCATCCGCTCTATCAACATCAAGCCGGCAATAAACCAGGCCGGTGTGGTGGCCGTGTTCATCGGCAAGGACATCGAAGCCGTGGGCCCGGTGCCGTGCGGCGCATCACTGCCGGGGTTGCGGGTTCCCGCGCATTCCATTCTGGCGAAAGACCGCGTTTATTATGTCGGCCATCCCGTGGCTGTGGCGGTTGCGACCGACCGTTACATCGCGCGCGACGCCATCGATTTGATCGAGGTGGATTATGAGCCACTACAGGCGGTGTCGGATCCCGAGAAAGCGCTCGAGCCCGGCGCGCCGGCGGTTCACCCTGAATGGCCCGACAATACCGCGTTCACATTTCATCAGGAAGGCGGCGAGCCCGAAAAGGCCTTCAAAGAGGCCGAAGTGGTGGTTAAGCAGCGCATCACCAGCCAGCGCCTGGTCCCCACTTCCATCGAAACGCGCGGAGTGGTAGCCGATTACCGCAGCGCGGAAAAAAATCTCACGCTCTACTCTTCCACGCAAATTCCACACCTGCTGCGTACGCTGGTGGCGCAGATGCTGGGCCTTGCGGAAAACCGGATGCGCGTGATCACACCGGAAGTGGGTGGCGGCTTCGGCAGCAAGCTGAATGTTTACGCCGAAGAAGCGCTCATGGGCTTTGTGGCCATGAAAATCGGCAAGCCCGTGAAGTGGATCGAGTCGCGCCGCGAGAATTTTCTGTGCACCATCCACGGCCGCGGTCACGTTGATTATTACGAGATTGCGGCTCGCCGCGACGGCACGGTTTTGGGTTTGAGGCTCAAGCTGATTCAGGACCTGGGCGCGTATCACCAGCTCCTGACGCCGGCCATCCCCACGCTTTCGGTGCTCATGATGCCCGGGCTTTATAAATTCCGCAATGTGATCGCGGATATCGTGGGCGTCTTTACCAACTGCGTTCCCACTGACGCGTATCGCGGAGCGGGGCGCCCCGAGGCCACCCACGGCATCGAGCGCATGATGGATCTGCTCGCACTCGAGCTCAAAATGGATCCCGCCGAGCTGCGTTTGAAAAACTTTCCCGGCAAAGGCGAGTTTCCGTACCTGACCGCTACCGGGCTCAGTTACGACAGCGGCGACTACGCTGCGCCCCTCAAGAAAGCGCTGGATATGGTGGATTACCACAAGCTGCGAAACGCACAGCGTGACGCCAAGGCGAAGGGCCGGCTCATGGGAATTGGCATTTCGACGTACGGTGAAATCTGTGCGTTCGGACCCTCGCCCGCAACTCCCGCCGGCGGCTGGGAGAGCGCCACCGTCAAGATCGAGCCGAGCGGCAAAGTGACTGTCCTCACGGGCACGTCTCCACATGGCCAAGGCGAAGAGACCACGTTCGCGCAAATCGCAGCCGATGAGCTGGGCGTCAGCATGGATGACATAATCGTGCTGCATGGCGACACATCGATTGTGCAATACGGCATCGGCACATTTGGCAGCCGCTCAACAGCGGTCGGTGGCCCCGCGCTTTACTATGCGTTGCAGGATTTGAAGGCCAAGATCAAGAAGTTCGGCGAGATGCTGCTGGAGTCCGACGATGTCACTTGCTCCGGCGGCCAATGCATCTGCAACAAGACGGGTAAAACCATCGAGTTCGCGCAGATCGCCGCCGCGTCCTACCGCGCCATGAAGCTTCCGCCCAACACCGAGCCCGGTCTCATGGCAACACACTTCTGGGAGCCGCCCAACTTTGCGTTCCCCTTTGGAGCGCACATCGTGGTTTCGGAAGTCGACCGTGACACAGGCCAGGTGGAAATCCAGCGCTATGTTGCGGTGGACGACTGCGTCAATATCATTAATCCGTTGCTTGTGGATGGCCAAATCCATGGCGGTGTGGCGCAGGGGCTGGGTCAGGCGCTCTGTGAGCAGGCGGTCTACGATGAAAACGCGCAACTCATCACGGGCGAGCTGATGGATTACGCTCTTCCAAAAGCATCCACAATGCCTTACATCGAAACCGGCCACACAATAACGCCGTCACCGGTCAATCCGCTGGGTGTCAAGGGCGTGGGCGAAGCCGGCACCATCGGCTGTTCGCCCGCTGTCGTGAATTCCGTGGTGGATGCGTTGAGCCACCTGGGCGTGCGGCATATCGACATGCCGCTCACGTCCGAAAAACTCTGGAAGCTGGTCCGTCAAGGAGGCCAGGCATGATCCCGCAAAATTTCGAATATTCGGCGCCAACCAGTCTGAAAGAAGCTCTGGCGCTGATCGCCAAAGGCGACGCCAAGGTGCTGGCGGGCGGGATGAGTCTCATTCCGCTGATGAAGCTGCGCCTGGCGGCTCCCGAGCATGTAGTGGACCTCAGCCGCATTGCAGATTTGAAATCCGTGCACGAAGACGGCAAGGGCGAGTTCCCTGGGGGCGCGCTGCATCTCGGCGCTCTGGCCACGCATTTCGAAATCGAGTCGTCGGCCCTGGTCCGCTCGAAATGTCCGCTGCTAGCCGAGGTCGCGTCGAACATCGGAGACGTGCAGGTACGGAACGTGGGAACCATCGGGGGCAGCACCGCTCATGCCGACCCCGCCGCGGATTATCCGGCGGGGTTGATGGCGCTCGAGGCGAAGGTTCACCTGACTACCGCCAAAGGCGAACGCACGCTGCCCATCGACCAGTTCATCGTGGATGCGCTCTCCACGGCGCTCAAGCCCAACGAGCTGGTTCGTGAGATCATCGTGCCGGTGGAGACTCGCGGCACCGGGTTTTCATATCAGAAGCTGGCTCAGCCTGCCTCGGGTTTTGCAGTGGTGGGAGTGGCGGCGAGGGTGCGCAAGTCCGCGGGCAAGGTGACATTCGTGCGTGTGGGCGTTACCGGTCTCGCGGGAAAAGCATTTCGCGCTACTCGGGTTGAAAAATTGCTCGAGGGCACGAGTGGCTCTGCCGCCGACATTCAAAAAGCTGCCGCCCAGGCCGCTGAAGGCGTCGACGCCAACACGGATTTACACGCTTCCGCCGATTACCGCCGCCAGATGACCAAAGTCTTCACCGCGCGTGCGCTTACCCAGGCGTTGTCGAGGGCGGATTGAAGGTCGGTGGATCGTACACTCTCCCGTTGCTGCGCCAGCGTGCGCACGAGCTATTGCAGGATCCCGCGATTCTCGCCCGCTGCATGCCTGGCTGCGAGGATCTCAAGAAAATCGGGCCTGACGAGTACGAGATGCAAATGAAGGTTGTGGTCTCGGCCGTCCAAGGTCTGTTTGCGGGAAAGGTCCGCATCACCGATCAAAAACCGCCAGAGAGTTTTCGACTGATCGTTGAGGGCTCAGGCAAGGTTGGTTTCATGAAAGGCGATGGACTCCTGACACTCGTCCCGGCTACCGTCACAACCGGCGTGTCGATTCTAGGCTCCGAAGGAACCGAAGTGCGCTACGAAGGCGACGTGCAGGTAGGGGGCACCCTTGCCGGCGTCGGCCAGCGTCTGCTCGACTCAACCGCAAAAATGATCATCCGCAAATTTTTCGAGAAGCTCGCCGAGGCCGGGGCCGAGACGGAACAAGCCGCGATCGTTCCGTAAAACACGCTGCGGCGCGGGCCTCTTTGTGATTTCCGCCGCCTTACTTTGTGCCGATGTGGAGCGCCACCACACCGCCGGTCATGGGCTGGAACTCCACGGTGCGGAAGCCCGCCACACGCATGGCGTGCGCGAGATCTTCCGCTGAAGGAAATTTCCCAATGGAAGCGGGAAGGTAGCTGTAAGCGTCTCGCGACCCGGAGAGAAGGCCGCCGATTAACGGCAGTACGTGGCGCGAATAAAAAGTGTACAGCGCGCCGAACAACGTTTTCCCCGGGGGGGAGAACTCGAGGATGGCCGCTGCTCCGGATGGTTTCAACACGCGGTACATTTCGGCGAGCCCTTCCTCATAGTTGGCGAAATTGCGAAAGCCGAACGCGACCGTTATCAGGTCGAGCGATTGGTCCGCCAGCGGCAAGCGTAGCGCATCGCTCTCAAACAGAGGGCAGTGAAGCCCGCGCGCTTCAATTTTCCGCTGTGCTCCGCTTAGCATGGGCCGGCAGAAATCACTGCCCATCGCGGGTTCGGTGGACTCTGCCTGGAGCGCCAGCATCAGGTCTCCGGTGCCGCAGCAGATATCCAGCACACGCGCCCCCGGCCGCCGCAAAATCGGGCGCACGCACTTAACTGTATACGCGCGCCAAAAGCGATCGAGATTCAGCGAAAGGACGTGATTGGCGAGATCGTAGCGCGGCGCGATGCGGCCAAACATCGAGCGTATCCAGTGCGCTGCTTCCTGTTCACTCGCGGTTCCAGAAGGAGTGGCGCCCTTCATGCCAAAACGGAACGGATGGCCGAAAGCACGGCACTTTCTTCTATTCCCGAGACCACCGTCACTTCGCCAATCTGGCGCGGCAGCACAAAATGTACCTGGCCGTGGATAGTCTTCTTGTCCTTGACCAACCGCGAGACGAGATGCTCCGCGGAAAGCCCGTCGAACGAAGGAATGGGTCCGTAGCGTTCGACAACGCTCAAGATTTCGGTGGCAGGCATGGCGGCGATCTGTCCGATCTCCCGGGCCAGAACGGTGGCGGCGCGCATTCCGAATGCGACGGCCTCACCGTGCAGAAAGCGCTCATAGCGAGTCTCGGTCTCGAGAGCGTGACCGAAGGTATGGCCGAAGTTCAGAATGCGCCGGAGACCGGATTCGCGCTCGTCGGCCGACACCACCTCCGCTTTGATGCGCACTGATTCGGTGATGATGCGGTCCACCACGCCCGGGTCTTTGGCCAGCACGGCATCGCGGCAGTCAGCCAGCAGGCGGAATAGAGGCATGCTGCGGATCACGCCGCACTTGATCACCTCGTACAGGCCCGCTCGATATTCGCGCTCAGGCAACGTTGCCAACACGTCCGGATCGATCAGCACTGCCAGCGGCTGATGAAAACTGCCGATGAGGTTCTTGCCCTCGGTCAAGTTGACGCTGGTCTTCCCTCCGATGGACGCATCCACCTGGGCGAGCAGCGTGGTGGGCACCTGCATCACCGGAATGCCACGCATGAAAATAGCGGCCAGAAAGCCCGCCATGTCGTTCACAATGCCGCCGCCAAAAGCGATCACAACACTGGACCGGTCGCCTCCCTTGCGCACCATTTCTTCGGCGAGCGTTTCCACGTGCACCAATCGTTTTCGTTCTTCGCCGCCGGGCAGGAATAGAACTTCATCTGACCCGCGGGAAAGCGCCGGCTCGAGTCTCGCCCGATGCAATTCCCAGACGTCTGAAGTGGTGACAACAAAAATCTTGCCCGCGCCTTGCGGCAAGTAATCGCTCGCCCGAGCCAGAATGCCGCGCTCGACGTAAACCCAATAATCGCGCTGCGGGGTTTTGACGGCGAACGAAGCCATACACAAGAGTTTTACCACGCGGACGGTATCGAAGACCCCAGTGGCGGTGGTAGCGTTAGATCCCAAAATATGGAAGAGCTAAGCGCGTCTGGGCGAATCTTTAATCATGCGATTCAGGATGTTCGCCGTGATCCGCTGCACGTGCGGGTTGACGCCAAAGGTCCCGCCGACATCGCCGACCCGCGCCGGCACATGCCCCGGCGGAGAAGCTAGACCCTGGGGCCACCAGATGGTTCCGGCATTGAAAACCCAGTTGCCTTTGGCGCAGGGAAAGACCACGCCATGGTGCCGCTGATCTTTGGAATATTCGTTGCTTCTGGGCCAGATTGGCGCGGTAGCAACTACTTCCAGGCCCGGAATATCGCCGGGCGTGCTGTTGAACTCCCAGCCGATGATCGCGGGAATTCTGTCGCCGGCTTTCAGGCTGGTGCCCTCATAAATCCAATGCTGCGGCTTAGTCACTACCCAGTCGCCGTACCCGGGCGGCCCGGGCTTGAGGCCCATGAGCGGCTGCGCGTCCGGCGAATACCCCTTACGCGCGAAAGCACGGCAGGGAGCGCCGTTGACCGAGCTATCGTAGAACTCAATTTCGTGCCACATGGTGTTGCCGGAGAAGAATGCCAGGCTCAGTCCCCCGTTTCGCGCCTGCATTAGTTCGTCATACATCTGATGTGACCAGTACTCGTCATGGCCCACGGAGAGAAAAACCTTGCTAGTTTTCAAAACTGCGGGATCGAGATGCAGGTCGAGGTTCGAGCAGTAAGTGACGTCATAACCTTCCTGCTCGAGCCAATAGGCCATCGGGAATTCCCAGAGCAGATATCCTCCCGTGCCGCAAGTTTGCGGTGCGTCGACACACTGGCAGTATTTGGCATAAGGACGGTCGAAGCTGACCCGCACATTCGGCCCGGTGTACCAGACCTCCGGACTGCCGTCGTCGTACAGCGAATCCTTTCCGGGCCATTTGTTGTACGCCTGCCAGGTCAGGTCGCTCGCCTGGCACAAAACATCAGACGGGCGGCGGTCCTTTACCGCGAACACGACGTAACTTTGAGCGCCGAACGGTTCATCCCGAGTCAGCTTGCCCAGATACATGCCGCTGGGCCAGTCTTTCGGAATGGTGAGCGATGTGGACTTCTCCCATTTGCATTCGCGGATGCGCTCGACAGTCATCATCGGTACTTTGCCAGGTTCCGACTTGAACGGTCCGAGCCGGGTCATGTGCCGCGCACCGGAGCCGCCGTAATAACCCAGCCGGTAAATGTCCACCAGAAAGCTCCCAGCCGGTTTCATGCTCACCATCAAGTCGATGGTTTCACCCGCGAGACCGCTGGTCTTCGAAGCGTACCCTTCGATCGCCGAATGCCGCACACGCCGGTTCAACGGATAAGAGGCCAGGGTCACCGGGTCATCAAAGTGGTGAAACTGAAGTTGCCATTGTGTGGTGCCCGGCTTGCTGTTTTCCTGAATCACCGCGTTGTCTTTCGATGCGGCCCTTGCCGGCTTATTTGTCAGCAACGAGGATGCGGACGCTGCGGCAGTCAGATTCACGAAATGCCTGCGATTAAACCGGCTTCGCGAACTCATATCAGTGGTCCTCCCCCATGCCTCGGGCGGCGACGAATGTCTATCATTTTATGCCGCGGTTCATGCCCCGGTGCTTTTTCGGGCTGAAATTGTACCCGATGGCGCAAATCGGGTTCGGCAAACTCGCGATGTTAGAATCGCAATTACGAATGAATCCGGATTTCCTCGTCGTCGGCGCCGGAGTGGCCGGCTTGCGGGCGGCTATCGAATTGGCGGAGGCCGGCGAGGTGCTGGTGGTTGCCAAAGACACTCTTCACGAGTCTTCCTCTGAATACGCGCAGGGCGGTATCGCGGTCGCGCTCAGTGACGATGATGAGGTGGAACTTCACGAGCAGGATACCATTGCGGCAGGCGATGGTCTTTGCGACCGCCAGGCGGTGCACGCGCTGGTCGAACAGGGCCCCGTGGCCATTCAGCAGTTGATCGAGTGGGGCGCCGCATTTGACCGCGAGGGCTCACGATTGGCCTTTACGCGGGAGGGCGCGCACAGCCGCAGCCGCGTGCTGCACGCACATGGTGACTCGACGGGCCGTGAAATCGCCCTCACCCTGTACCGCAAGGCGTCGTCTCTACCGAACGTCCGCTTTCAGAGTTACGCAGCCACGACAGACCTGCTGATGAGCCAGGGTTCCGTTTGCGGCGCCATCGTCTATGATGAAGCCACACACGAATGTGTCCCGATTTATGCGCGCGCCGTGCTGTTGGCCACTGGCAGCCTGGGTCGCATTTATCTCGAGACCACCAATCCGGATATCGCGACCGGCGATGGAGTCGCTATGGCCTGGCGCGCCGGAGCAGAGATCAGCGATATCGAGTTCGTGCAGTTTCACCCCACGGCCTTGCACATCAAGGGAGCCCCGCGCTTCCTGCTTTCCGAGGCGCTCCGCGGGGAAGGTGCGCATCTCATTAACAGCCTCGGCGAGCGGTTCATGGGAGGGTACCATCCCATGGGGGAACTCGCGCCGCGCGATGTGGTCTCTCGCGCCATCGTCTCCGAGTTGCGTGCAACCAACGCGCCGCACGTTTTCTTGGACCTCACTCACCGCGGCTGCGAATTCATTCGGGCTCGATTTCCCCGGATTTACGAAACATGCCTGCGCTACGGCTTGGATCTGGGCAAGGAACCCGCCCCGGTGCACCCGGCTGCGCATTACGCCATGGGAGGCGTACACACGGATCTTGAAGGCCACACCAGCATCCATGGACTCTACGCAGCCGGCGAGGTAGCTTGCACGGGTGTCCACGGTGCGAACCGGCTGGCCAGCAACTCCCTACTGGAAGGAGTAGTTTTTGGAGCGCGCGCCGGAGCCGCTATGCGCGAGTCCGCCGCTTTGAATGCGAGCCGGAAATGCGTGGACGCGGCCGAAGCAGTCTTCCCGTGCACCACTGAAGAACGCGTGCGGCGGCTGGCCTGGGATGACTGCGGAATTATCCGGACCGGTGAACAGCTCGAGTCGGCCTGTAAACAGCTACAGTCAGATCGCATGACGCCCTATTCGTCCGCTGGCCTCAGCGATTACTGCCTACGTAACATGCACACTATCGCGCTGCTGATTGCCCGTTGCGCATTCGCACGGCGCGAAAGCCGGGGAGCACATTTCCGCACTGATTTTCCTGAAAAAAAGCAAGAGTTCGAAAAACATTCCGTGGTCGTGAAGGACCATGAAGTCCAGTTCCGCTAAGCAGGTGCAGCCAGGTCTGGCGGACCGCGGAGCACCCGTAAGCATTTCGCCCGCCCTCGCCCTCAACGGCTCAGTTTCACGCCAGCGGCAGTTCGTCGCACCGGTTTATGTTTTGCTGCTGTTCGCCGCGGTGCCCATCCGGGAGCTGGGACCATCGGCCGTGCTGTGGACGGCGCCTTCGATCCTTCTTGCGGCCATGCTGATTGCCTGGGCTGCTGAGTCGGCTCAGTTTTTTGTGGCCCAAGGTTTTGCGCTGGCCATTCTGGCGTGGCTGCAGACACTGCCCGAATTCGCGGTCGAAGCCGTTCTTGCGTGGAAGCAGCAGGTGCCCTTACTGCTAGCCAATCTCACCGGCGCGCTACGGCTGCTTACAGGGCTCGGCTGGCCCATGATCTATTTCACGGCCGCCATGTTTCATCGGGCCCGGACCCGCGAAAAGCTGCAGCGCATTACGCTCGAGCCCATGCATTCTGTAGAAGTGGTGGGTTTGCTGGCATGCATGGCGTACGCAGCGGTCATCTGGTGGAAAGGCACGCTCGACCTGCTGGACGCCTTCGTCCTGATCGCCATTTATGGGGCGTATCTCAGCATTCTGCGGCGCATGCCGCCGGAGTCGCGGGAAGGCATCGAGGAACTGGAGCAGATCCCGCGCACGATCGTGAAGTCGCGGCGGCCGGTCCGCATCGGACTGATCATTTCTTTTTTTGTGTCCGGCGGGGCGCTGATCTATTTCATGGCTGAGCCTTTCCTGGGCAGCCTCCTGGCGCTTTCGGCAGTGCTCAGCGTGCCGAATTTCGTGTTTGTGCAATGGGTGGCGCCGTTTGTCTCGGAGCTTCCGGAGAAAGTCTCGGCCTTCTACTGGGCGCGCACCGTTGACCGCGCATCTATGTCCTTGATGAATATGGTCTCGAGCAACATCAACCAGTGGACGCTACTGGCCGCGATGCTGGCCATCGTATTTTCGTGGAGCAACGGGGCGCCGTCAACCATTGCCTTCGACGAACAGCAGCGGCTCGAAATTCTGATGACGCTCGGCCAGTCACTCATCGGGACGCTGTTTCTGATCAATATGGAGCTGGTGTGGTGGGAGGCGGGCGCCTTGTTCGTGCTCTGGCTGGTGCAGTTCGCCCTGTCGCCGGTCCCGCCGGGCCCTGGATTCTGGGGAACCATTGCGGGCCACATTCACCGGTACATTACGTTGACGTATCTGTTGTGGTCGGGCGTGGAAATTCTGCGCATGCTGCTGGGCTGGAGGAAGCCGCTGGCGTTTCAGTTGTTCGCCGAGATGTGGCGGACGCACGTGCGGCGCCGGTAGAGGCAACGTCACTGCAGAGCCCTGTTCTTCGGGGAGCCCTGTGCCACAATAAGAGAACCGCTCGCAATGAAGCAGAAAATACGCTCGACTACGGTGATGTGCGTCCGTCGAAACGGAAAAGTGGTGATGGCCGGCGATGGCCAGGTGACCATCGGCCATGAGGTGCTCAAGGCGTCTGCTAAGAAGCTGCGCCGCCTGCACAACGAAAAGATCCTCGCCGGGTTCGCCGGTTCTACGGCCGATGCATTTTCGTTGTTTTCCCGCTTTGAATCCAAGCTCGAGCAGTACAACGGAAACCTGCCGCGCTCCGTAGTGGAGCTGGCCAAGGAATGGCGGACCGACAAGGCACTGCGGCATCTGGAAGCATTGCTGCTGGTCGCCGACACGGCCGACACGTTTATTGTGAGCGGGACCGGCGACGTCATTGAGCCCGATGAAGGCGTGGCCGCAATCGGCTCGGGAGGCCCGTTTGCAATGGCAGCCGCGACGGCGCTCCTGCGCAAAACCCAGATGTCGGCGCGGGAGATTGTCGAAGAGGCCATGCATATCGCGGGCAAGATCTGCATCTATACCAACGAGAACATCAGTTTCGAGGAGCTTGGGTGAGCCATGGTCATTTATCTGCCCAGCCAGTCCGTAGATTCCGAGCCGGTGCTCGATGAGTTAACGCCGCGCGAGATCGTCCGCGAACTGGATAAGCATGTCGTGGGTCAAGGGGAGGCCAAGCGCGCGGTCGCCATCGCTCTGCGGAATCGCATCCGCCGCCAGAAACTGCCGCCGGAGATGTCCGATGAGGTGATGCCGAAAAACATTCTCATGATCGGACCCACCGGCGTAGGCAAGACCGAAATCGCCCGCCGTCTGGCCAAGCTTTCCAGTTCGCCTTTCTTGAAAGTCGAAGCCAGCAAATTTACGGAAGTCGGTTATGTGGGCCGCGACGTGGAGTCCATGATCCGCGATTTGGTGGATATCTCGATCGACATGGTCCGCGAGGAGCGCTTGGAAGAAGTTGCCGACCGCGCCGAGATGAACGCCGAAGAACGTTTGCTCGATCTGCTGATGCCGCCGCAACCCGAGACCAGCGACAGCGCCGATCGAACGCGCGAAAAATTGCGCGAGAGGCTGCGTGAGGGCAAGCTAGACGACCGCATTGTCGAGCTTGAAGTGAAAGAGCGCGGGCCCACGTTTGAGATCGCAACCTCCAGCGGTGTCGAGGAGATGGGCATCAATCTCAAAGACGTGCTGCCCAATATCTTCGGGCAGCGCAGCCGGCGCCGGAATATGCGCGTAGGTGAAGCCCTCGATTACCTGGTGCAGGAAGAAGAGCAAAAGTTGATCGATATGGATCAGGTAACCCGGGTTGCGCTCGAGCGTGTGGAGACAAGCGGCATCATTTTTCTCGACGAGATTGACAAAATCGCTGGCCGGGAGAGCGGGCACGGGCCCGACGTGAGCCGGGAAGGCGTGCAGCGTGACATTTTGCCCATTGTAGAGGGGACCACCGTAAATACCCGTCACGGCTTCGTACGGACCGACCACATCCTGTTCATCGCAGCCGGTGCGTTCCATGTGTCTAAACCCAGCGACATGATTCCGGAACTGCAGGGCAGGTTCCCCATCCGCGTAGAGCTGAAATCACTCAGTGTCGAGGATTTCATCAAGATTCTCAAAGAGCCGAAAAACGCGTTGTCCAAGCAATATGAGGCGCTGCTCGAAACCGAGGGAATCAAGCTGGTGCTCACCGATGACTGTCTCGCGGAAGTTGCCAAATTCGCCGCCCAGGTGAACCAGACCTCCGAGAACATCGGCGCGCGCCGTCTACACACCATCATGGAGAAGGTTCTCGAAGAGATTTCCTTCGAAGGTCCCGACCTGAAGAAGAAGACGGTGAAAGTGGACGCCGCTTATGTGCGCAAGCAACTCGCCGACATCGTCAAGGATCAGGACCTCAGCCGGTACATTCTGTAGCGCTGTATGGCGGTCCGCGCTGGCAAAAGGCCTAATCCCGATCGAGTTTGATTAATTGTGATATTTCTCACACAACCTGCCAACGCATTGCGCTTATAGAGTTTCTTATAGAGTTTAAGCTGTTGACATTCGCCCTTTGCGTTCATATAATCCCGCCATATTCGAGTAACGGACGGGCTTTAGATTCGCCTGAGGGGTGGGAAACTGTGCCTACGTTTGCGATTGCAGTGTGTATCCCCGTGTAGTTCCCGCGGTGTATTGCGCCCCGGCCTTCGGGCATCGTTCGTCCGCGTGTTTCTAACGAAAGAGGAAACTACAATGCAACGCAAATCTTCAACGCTTTGGCTCACTTTGGTGGCGCTCCTAGTCTCACTTGCGGCTTACGCGCAAACGCCAACGGGAGCTATTGAAGGAACGGTCACCGATCAGTCCGGCGCGGCCGTCCCAGGGGCAAGAGTAACCGTTACTGAGGAAGCCACCAAGCGCGCTATTCCCCTGACCACGAGCGATCTGGGCCGGTATTCGCTGCGTAACCTGTTGCCGGGATTGTACAGCGTTAAGGTTGAGGCACCGGCCTTCATTACGCGCGTGATCAACAACATTAAAATCGACACCGGCGCCGTGGTCACCAGCGACGTGCGCCTCGAGGTCGGTGGAACCGAGCAGATTGTGGAGGTCACCGCCGAGGCCGTGCAGGTGGATACCGCCCGGCAAACCGTCGACACCGTAGTCACTCAGGAAGAAATCAAGAACGCGCCGCTGTTCAGCCGGAATTTTCTGGACCTGGCATCGCTCGCACCGGGTGTGGTCATTCGTGACGGCGGCGAGATTGACCCGACCAAGTCGTTCGGATACCGCACGGTGGGTGTAAACGGCCGTTCTGGCACCGGGACACGCGTGCAGATCGATGGCATCGACGTAACCGACGAGACAGTCGGCACAACCACGGCCAACATTTCTGACGAAGCGGTGAGCGAATTTCAGTTGACGCGCTCCTCGCTCGATATGTCCACTTCGCTGACGTCTTCGGGCGCCATCAACGTGCTGACCCGCAGCGGAGGAAATGACTTCCATGGCGGCTGGTTCTGGGACTATTTCAACCAGGACATGGGCGCACGGCTGAATTACAACACTGCGGCAAGCCCGTTCAACCGCAAACGCACAGGCGGGGCAGTCGGTGGCCCGTTTATAAAGGAAAAGCTTTTCTGGTTCGCGAACTGGGAACGCACCTGGCAAGCGACCAATCAGATCGTGGTGACGCCTCTGTTTCCGCAGCAGAACGTCACACAACCCTTCCCGGCGGGCCTGCGCTATGTGACTGGTAAGCTTGACTGGAATATCAGCCCGTCCGTACGCGCGTTTTACAAGTTCCAGCACAATTGGGACGTCGCGACGGGAGGCACGGCCATTTCGCCTTATCAGAACCTGGATTGGACCAACACCCACACCCTTGGCATCGATTTCAACCAGGCCCGTGTCACGCATTCCATTCGATTCGGATACGTGAACTTCAACAATCAGATTGTGTCACAGGAGCTCGAGAAGAAGTTCCCGCGCGTCGATGGCATCCCGTATTATCTCAACGTGGGACCATACGCTTCCGGACCCAATGCTCTGGCTCCTCAGGCCACATATCAGGATAACCACCAGATTTCCTACGATGGAAGCTGGGTTATCGGACGCCACACGTTTCGTTACGGCGGCGGATTTAACCACATTGCTCTCGGTGGGTTTGCAAACTTCTCCGGACCGTTGAGCCTTTATGGCGATTATGACTCGAGCCTGGTGGCGGCCATTCAGGCGCGCGGCGGCAATGTTCAGGATCCTACGGAATATCCGCTAAACAGTTTCTCTACCGGTCCGGCCAACGGTTTCTTCACGCTGCGTGCCGGACACGGTCTTCCGCATGGCGACCACCTGAACAATCGCACCTCCATCTTCGGCGGAGACTCCATCAAAGTTAGCCGGCGGTTTACTTTGAATTTGGGATTGCGTTGGGAATATGACAGCGGGTACTTCAACAATGACCACCGGGTGCCGCGCGACCCCCTGCTCGAGAGATGGGGCAAAGGCTTCTCGCAATTCCCAAATCCTCCTAAGAACCTGTTCTCTCCCTCGATCGGCTTCGCTTTCGATCCGACCGGTTCTGGCAGGACCTCGATCCGCGCCGGTTTCTACAAAGCGTATGAGATGAATATCTTCAACAACCTCATCTTCGATGAGTTTGATATGCTGCCCGCCGGACTCGGTCCGGACTTCTATGACCAAACCTATGTGGCAGGACCGGATGGCACGCCCATTAACGCGGATGGAAAACACCCGGACGGAGACTACACGGACCTGGTGGGGCAGCCCATCAAGGATGTCGTCGGCCTCGTCGGCCAGATCGACACCGCGCTCAAAGCCGCGTACGGGGGCTATAAGTTTGATCCCAACAAGGGCGATTCATTTTTCAAGAGCGCTCGCGGTCTGGCATATGGCGCAGTTATCCCGGGAAATCAGTTCAAGGTGCCGTACGCCATCCAGGGCAACATCGGGGTACAGCGTGAGCTGAGAGCCGGGACCGTGCTGAGCGTCGATTATATTTACAACCACGGTGTCGGCTTGCCTTTTATGAGGCCCGATTTCGAGCGGCGTCGTGATGCCGGTACCCTGAACGTGGATGCCGCGCGGACGCGCATCAACGCAGTTACCGGCGGACTCAGTGTGGATGACTGGATGGCCGCCAACCCCGGCAAGACCATCGGCGTTTTTTCGCTGTTGAGCAGCGAAAAATACTTTGCCGGGCGCACGCCGGACTTCACGCGGGCGCGCTTCTTCCAGGGCGGTTTCACCAAGTACCAGGGGCTTCAGATGAACCTGCGCGGGCGGCAGCGTGGATTCTGGGGATTCCATGATCTGACGTACAACATCAGCTATGCGCTCGGCCGGGGAGAGTCTGCATCTGCTCCCAATGGCACCCGCGCTGAATTCCTCTTCATCCCGTCGGACAACCGCGCCTGGAACAAGCGTCAGTACTTTGGGCCGAACGGCCTGGACTTCACGCATATTTTGACCGGGGCAGAATATCTGACGCTGCCCACGCCCAACCGCAAAGCGCTGGCGTGGCTGGGAGGCTACCGCATCAACACCATCTGGCGCTTCCGCACCACGGCGCCCGAGGATCTGTTCATTCCCAATCTGGGTGGCGGGATCTCGGGAACAAACGCTTCGTTCGGGATCGACACCACCGGCGATAATCTGGGCGACATTTTGCCGGAGGTGAAGGCGGGAGTGTTCGGACGCGACATCAAGAGCCTGAACGGTGCCAACAAGGCTATCCAGGATTACAACTCGAAGTATGCCGGCACGCTCACCCCTCACGGCCAGGCACTGGTCGCCGCAGTGCTGTTTACCGAAGCGCAGCTCAAAGGGCTGGGAGCGGTGATGCCGACCATCCCGCTGATCCCCTCCGGAGCACCCAACCCCTGGCACAACCTATTCACAACGGACCTGCGCTTCGACCGGCCCATCAAGTTCTTCCATGAAGGCTGGCGCCTGTTGCCCTACGTGGATTTCATCAACCTGTTCAACCACGCCCCGTCCGGCCTGTACGGCGGGTTGGGCAACACGTTCGGCGCATTGAACTATGACTACGCAAACGCCGCACCAGGTCTGCAGGCGAGTGATTTGACGGCCTCGCGTGGACGCAACACCGGCACGCGGCAAATCCAGATCGGAGTTCGCTTCGACTTCTGATTCTTGGGAATCTTAGAACGCTCGAGCCTCTCGCTTTTGGGTGAGGGGCTCGCGCTCCGCGAAGCGACCCAATACAGACCATCCCGATCAAGTTCACGGCTGGTGTAAATTCGGGTAGTCCGAACCGCAACATATTGGCATTGAGGAACTTGGCTGTTGACATTTATTTGCGGGCCTCATATAATCCCGGCATATTTATTTAATACCGGACCGTTTGTAACGGAACCGTCCTCAAATCTCGTTAAGGGGTGATCAACCATGCGTAGGGTTTGGATCGGGGTGGTCCTTGCATCTCTTACGTTTACGTGCGTAAACGCTGTCAACGCGCAGAGTGTTCAGGGAGTTGTCACGGGCAGCGTCGCAGATAGTTCGGGCGCGGTCGTGCCGAACGCCGATGTCACGTTAACCAACGAAGGTACAGGAATTAAGCAGCAGCAGACGACTGGGTCGGATGGCAGCTTTCGCTTTGGCCTTGTTCCTCCGGGCGCGTATACGCTGGCGGTGAAGGCGCAGGGATTCACCGAGAGAGACGTCAAAGGCATCATCGTGGAGGCCAGCACAACAGTTCCGGTGAACGTGACGCTTTCGGTGGCCACGGCGCAAGCCGTAGTTGAAGTGAGCGAGCAGGAGGCCATGGTGCAGACGGCCACGTCCGATGTGGCATTGACCATTAACCAGCGCTTCATAGAAAGCGCTCCGCTGCTGACCCGCAACGTCTTCGACCTCGCGTTTGCCGCTCCGTCGGTCACCCAGGGTATGAACTTCCAAGCGACCTCAGGTGGAGCCCGCGAATCCGGGACGACTTATATGCTCAACGGCGCTGATAACAACGACAATTTCAGCGAAGGCGCTTATAACATCTCCCCTCCGCTGGCATCGGTGCAAGAATTCACCATGCTCACCAACAACATGAGCGCGCAGTACGGACACGCCTCAGGGGCAATGGTGAGCGCCGTACAAAAGTCCGGGACGAATACTTTCCATGGTGAGGCTTATGAGTTCAACCGCAACCGCTCGTTCAATGCGTCGGACTTCTTTGCCAACCGCGCAGCCAGTCCCAAGCCCAAATACATCCGTAACCAGTTTGGCGGTGAACTCGCGGGGCCGATCGTCAAAGATAAAACATTCTTTCAATTCACATTCGATCGGCAGGATCTGCGGGAGGGCGGCGAAATCGTCCAGCAAGTTCCAACCTCCAGCGAACTGGCCGGCATGACCGCAAGCGCGGGGCCGTTGGCGCAGTACTATTTCGGAAAGTATAAGCCGTTGACCTCTGAAGCCCCGTGCCCCTCCGAGGCGCAGTTCCAACCGGACGCCATCGGTCACATCGGTTGTATTCACGTGTTCGACCCGATCCTCACCCCGGTGAACGTATACGTCGGAAAGATCGACCAGAACTTTAGCACCCAAGACC
>QHXW01000274.1 GCA_003223115.1 Acidobacteriota bacterium | reverse complement strand
CGCGAAGGCTCGCGCCCTGTAGATCGAAACCATCGAGGTACAGAAGATCGAAGGCGTAATAGACGAAGCCTCCAGCTTGTCCGCGCGCCAGATCCTTCTGCAGCTCCCCGAAATCAGCGCCGCCGCTCGCGCGGGGAACGATGACCTCGCCGTCGAGGATCATATGCCGCGCCGGGAAGTCGGTGATCGCTTCAGCGATGCTGGAGAACCTGGCTGTCCAGTCATGACCGCGCCGGGTCAGAATCTTCGCTTTGTGCGATTGAAGGTGGGCTTGCGCGCGGTAGCCATCGAATTTGATTTCATGGACCCATCTGTCGCCATCGGGCGCCTTGTAGGAGAGGGTCGCAAGGCAAGGCTCTACGAACCCCGGAAATTCCCGCGCAACGCATCCCGCCGTCGTGCGCGGCAGAAACCGCGCCATCGAGCGTTTTTCCTTGCCACCGCGAATTGATTCCACTCTTGCCATTGTTGTCCAATGCGCCGCCTGAAGCACAGGTTCCTGATCCGCTACCTCACGTTCATCGGCACGTAGGGATGAACATCGATGAGTCGGTGCCCGCAATTGCTGCAGCGGAAACGCAGGTTCCACAGGACCTTGTGCGGACCCGAGCGCGCGGACAATTCTGTCGCGTAAAATAGCTTGCGGTTTGAACAGCGCCGGCAGTAGGCGACGACAATTCCATGTTGTCGTGCCAACTGTTCCACCGTGAACAGATCAAGCCGGGCGCTCATGATGCTTCTGCGTATCACAGGCGCAAGAACAAAACAAGAACAAAAAGGCAGGAGCCGGAAAACTGCCGGGTTTAAGCCGACGAGAGGTCGACGCGATCAGTGAGGGCAGGGTCATTGTTCTTCACGCTGCCCACGCGCTTGCTGACAGGCCACAGCGTCATGCGCTCCGGCGGGAAGGGCGCCAGAAGCGCGGCCGGATCGCAGGCCTCTTCGCCAAGCCACGATGCCCAATTCTCCGGGCCGATGATCACCGGCATCCGATCATGAACAGCACCGACGAGTTCGTTGGCCTCCGTCGTAATGACCGTGCAGGAGCGTAGCGGCGGCCCCGACGGCGACTTCCATTCTTCCCACAGCCCGGCGAATGTCATCGGCTGTTTATTCCCGAGCGTTATGAAATACGGCTGCTTGTCGCGTTTACGCCATTCATAGAAGCCATCGGCGATCACCAGGCAGCGCCGTCCGGCTTTCCACGCCGATCTGAAGGCGGGTTTGGTTGCGAGGCCATCGGCGCGCGCGTTGAACGTGGCGTAGCCGATCTTATCGTCCTTGGCCCAGGACGGAACCAGACCCCAGCGCATCAGGGCCAGGCGCCGTGTGCCGTCCAAAGAAGTAACAACGGGCACGGACGCGGTCGGCGGCACGTTAAAGCGCGGCGCGTAATCGAGCAGCAGGTCCTCGATCTGCAACTGGATTCTGATCTCGTTCAGTTCTTCCGGAGTTTTGATCCGCCCGCACATGCGGATCAATGTAGGTCAGTGAGCTATATTCGAACAGTGTTTTGCGTTCAACTCGACAGGAGAAGTTCATCCGAAACGGCAGGGATGAGCACCAAGCCGTTGGTAGAAGTGGCAACATTGCGATGTGATAAGTCGTAATGTATGTCTGGAACTTATGCCTAGTTCACAGCGACGGTTGAAGGCGAAAGCGTACCGGCGAAATAGTCGCAGAGTGCAGACTGCTTGACGAGCCCCATGCCAAGCCTGCTGGCGCACTCAGGAGGAAAAACGAACGTCAGCCAGCCATGATCGGGATGCAGCAATTGGACCAGGCTGCCATTCTTTCCCGAGACAACCTCCGTCCACCAAGCCGGGCGGAGAACGGCCTCGACGTCGCTTGTTGGTCTGGTATCGAGAACATTTCGGTCTGACATCGCATAAGCAGCCTACGCCGATAAAGAAGGGAGATCAATCTAAGATTGTTTGTTAAATCGTCTCCCTCTCCTTAGTGTGTCGGCAGGCTGTAGCTAGTAGGTAAGCGGCGGGCCAGCCTGCTAGCACAAATGGTAGCTGCCGCTTGGGCCACGAAACTCCGCGCCATGCTCCGCCGCTCCAGATCTCATGCGCAGTCTCGTACCAGCCGCTTGTCCAAGTCGCAAGTATCGTGAGGATGGTGATCGCCGAAGCCAGCAAGTATGCGGGACGCAGGGGTAACGCCCGCCGCCGTACTCCCAGATACATCCCACAAAGAGCTGAGAGCGAGAACAGAAAGGTTGCGATGCTGAGCGGCAGGATGGCCGCCATTAGAAGAGGTAGAGGTCGCCGGTCACGCACGATAATATTGCCGGACAGGACGAGCCTCGCCCATGCCGAATCCTGAACAATTAGGTAGAACACGAACCACGTGAGCCACACGGCACGGCCCGAAAGCGAGCCCAGGACGAATCCACACGTCCATGACCAGAAGAGCAGCGCGACCGCCAGACACAGCAAGAACGCCATGTCCTGGCGAGGGGTCACGCCGGTTTCGAAGTGCACTCCATATTTAAGGTAAGCCATCAGTTGTTGTCCGAGATCGACGTTGAGGCTGAAGGCGATTCGACTCAACGGCACTCCTGCTAGACCACTGATGCCGAGTAAGGCCAGCCAGGGCCGCCAAACCGTCCACAAGCCGGCCTGGCGCCGGACGATCAAACCCAGAAGATCGCAAGTTGCTGCGCCGACGCCCTCGTCGGACTCGGCCAAGTCGCCCAGTACCACCTTACGCTCGGCGGGCTCCAGGCCGCGGGCCAGGACGCAGAGCAGCCACCAGCCGCGGCCCATCATGATGGGCCTGCGGCGCGATGGACCGCCCAGGAAACGTCCCGGCTGGCACGACTCACGGTGCTGTAAAAAGCGGCGGCTTCCTGGATACCCTTCGCCGTCACGCGGACCATCCGCTTTGGGCGACCGCCGCGCTGCGGGGTTGAATCGCCCATCCAAGTTTTTACGAAACCCTTTGCTTCCAGGCGATCGAAGGTCGTGTAGAGTGCTCCGATCGAGCATCGACCGTTGGTTGCGCCTTCTATCTCCTGCCGGATTGCAGCGCCGTAAGCGTCTTTGCCCAACGTTGCGGCCGCGCTAATCAGCAGATATTCGAACGCGCCGAGCATGATTACTATCACATTGTGGTTCTAATCGTCATCGGTGTCAAGCTGGAAATGTCCTTCGCCGGATTGCTGTGAGAGAAATCCCTTTCGCACCGCCAAAGGCCCGCGAAGTCCGGTTGGAGCTTTGCCACCGGGCGGCCCCCGGATTGAATAATCTGTGACTTACTGTCATCCGCGCGTTATGCTGCGAATGAACGCGACTGCAGCTAAAGCCCTTTTTCCATTGGTGCATATGCCCCTTTTGGAGCGTGGCTCCCAGGAAGGCAATTGAACATTGGTGAGGCTCCTGTAGCACTCCCCCAGGGCAGAATCCGCGTATCGCCAACCTGGGCAGTTGTGTTCGGAAAGGTAGATAGAGGATGCGGAATAACCGGAAGAGTGGGGATCGTCCCGGCAGTA
>QHXW01000272.1 GCA_003223115.1 Acidobacteriota bacterium | reverse complement strand
ATGAATGCTTTCCCGCCGGGATTCACTCCCGAGAAGACGCTCGTCATGAGGGTTTCGCTCTCGGGTGCTCAATACCGCACTTGGTCTCGCAAACGGGGGTGCACGCAAGAGTTACTATGCCGCATCGAGACCGTGCCAGGAGTTCAGGCGGTCGGTCTTGACTGTGGGACTCTGAATACCTCCGTTCATGTGGAGGGCGCTCCCGCAACATCACCACTTCGCGAAGAGCCGTTTGCCGCCATCCGATTCGTGTCGCCCGGATATCTGCGCGCCATCGGTGTGCCTCTCCTCCCAAGGGCGGTGGCCCGCCAACAGTGATCTATTTGCTATTCTCGTGAACCAAACTTGTGCTCGTCAGTTGATTGGTGGCGACCCGCTCGGCAGGCATCTCAGTGGCTCGTTTCTGATCGGCACGATTGCGGGCGTGGTCGCGGACTTCAAATACTGGCGCCTGGACGCCGCCTTCAACAGAAGTCGATCCGTATGAGCGATCGCCAGTGACTCCCCGCTCTGTGAGGGTGGTCCCTGCGGAAGTCTCGTGATGCTCTGGCATTCGCGCCCTCCATCCGGAGCTGATTCTCAACATTGACCGGACCCAGCCCGTATATGAACTCCAAACCGTTCGAGCAAGCGCTCAACGACTCGATTGCACCGCGCCGCTTCAATATGTTTCTGCTGGGAGCTTTCGCGGTTACAGCGCTGTTGTTGGCGTTAGTCGGGATCTACGGAGTAATCGCATACTCGGTGGCGCAACGCTCACACGAGATCGGCGTACGCATGGCACTGGGCGCTCAGCGTGGTGAAATCGTGCGTATGGTGGTCGGGCAAGGGATGCGAACGGCATTTGCCAGTATCGGCATCGGCCTCGCGGCTGCGCTGGGCCTGACGCGCCTGATGGCCAGCTTACTTTATGACGTGAAGCCAAACGATCCTCAAACGTTCGCGGCCGTGGGCGCGGCGCTGGGCGCAACAGCCTTACTTGCCTGCTGGGTCCCTGCAGTCAAAGCGGCCTGGATCGATCCGATCATAGCGTTGCGATACGAGTAGTTGAACGTACCCAACAGCGCCCGGACGCCTCGTCCCATTACGAAAATTTCATAAAACATGCTATTGACAATAAAAGTTGTCAATGATGTAATTGCGCCATGCTCGACATCGAGGTCATCGATGATTCGGCGGCCGCGGTGGTTGCCCTCGAGCCGGTAAGGAGCCGGCTGCTCGCGGAATTGTCCGAGCCTGCTTCCGCCGCGACGCTCGCCGCGCGCTTACGTATTGCGCGCCAGAAGGTCAACTATCATCTGCGAGCCCTCGAGGAGCACCGGTTGGTTCGAGTCGCGGAAAAACGCAAATGGGGCGGTCTGACCGAACGCCTGCTGGTTGCGACTGCTGCTTCCTACGTCGTCTCGCCCAGCGCGCTGGGCCCGGCGGGCGCAGATCCGGACCGTGAGCGAGACCGTCTATCCGCGAGCTATCTCATCGCTCTGGCCGCCCGCATCATTCGCGAGGTCGGCGGTTTCGTGCGCTGTTCAGAAGAGCTCGGCAAGCGCCTGCCCACTCTGTCGCTCGACACTGTGGTCCGGTTCCGGTCTGCAGCGGATCGCGCCGCCTTCAGCAGCGACCTCACCACGGCCGTCACAGCGCTAGTCTCGCGCTATCACGATGCATCCGCGTCCGGCGGCCGGGCACATCGTCTTGTGTTAGTCGCACATCCTCTGCCGTACAAATCTCAGATCAAGGAGCCATCATGAGCGTGAAGAAAGAGGCATCTGGACGCCGGTCGGTCCAGGTCGAAGTTGAAGTTCCCGGCACGCCGGAGGAAGTCTGGCAGGCCATCGCTACGGGGCCCGGAGTCTCGTCCTGGTTCGTCCCCGCGGAACTCGACGAACGCGAAGGTGGCGCCATCACTTGCCACTTCGGCCCGGGCATGGACTCCTCCGCGACCATCACGGAGTGGGATCCGCCGCACCGGCTGGCCGCCGAAAGCGGGGACCTGGGTCCAAATGCTCCCATGCTCGCCACCGAGTGGACTGTCGAAGCGCGCTCCGGCGGCACCTGCGTTGTACGCGTGGTGCACAGCCTCTTCGCGAGCACCGATGATTGGGACGATCAGCTCGAGAGCACCGAATCCGGCTGGCCGGCCTTTTTCCTCATCCTGCGGCTTTATCTGACTCACTTCCGTGGCCGCCCCTGCTCGACGTTTCAAGTGACGGGTTTTGCCCCCGGGCCCGAATCGAAAGCCTGGGATGCACTGGTCGGTTCGCTCGGCTTGGGCGGAGCCACATTGGGCCAACGCAGGAACACGAGTGCAGGCGCGCCGCCGGTAGCCGGAGTCGTCGAAGCGATCCGGGAAGACCGGCACCCTTACGCAATGCTGCTGCTCGACGAGCCCGCGCCGGGCGCCGCGTTCCTGAACACCTGCGGCATCGGCGCCCGGGTTTTTCTCGCAGTCGGTTTTTACTTCTACGGCGATCGGGCATCCGCCACCGCCGCACATGACGAGCCTTTGTGGCGCGCGTGGATGAGTGAGCATTTCCCAGCCGTCAACAACGCGAGCAATACCGCCTGACCACATTACCTAACTGCGGCGCGCGATTTCGCGTGTCGATTTTTGACGGGAGGCGACGTCGTTATGCTAAGCTCGATAGTTCCCGAAAACATTTTCCGTTCTTAATGAGGAGTGAACCATGGCTAACAACCGCATCGTACATTTTGAGATTCCGGCCAATCAGCCGGAGGCGCTGACGAAGTTTTACGGCGACCTGTTCGGCTGGAAGTTTCAGAAGGCGCCCATTCCGGGTCCGGAATACTGGCTTTGCGAGACAGGCTCGGATGGGCCGGGCATTAACGGAGCCGTCATGCAGCGGCAGCACGCGCAGCAGCCCTGGATGAAATGAATTACGTGGACGTAGCGAGCATCGATGCGGCGATCGAGAAGGCCACGAAGCTCGGTGCGCAGGTGGCGCTGCCGAAGACGCCGATACCGGGCGTCGGCGCAGTCGCGGCCATCATAGATCCGCAGAGGAACATCTGCGGGCTGTGGGAACAGAAGAAAGCCGTAGCAACCGCAAACGAGCTAACTAAAACTGGAGCCGGAGACCCATGCGGAATGCACGGGCGCCCGCCCTGTCGCCAACGGATCCGTCGGTAACGCCGCCATCGCTGGTGATCACTCCAAAACTCGAATCGGTGATATCGGTTGATGGGTTCTGCCAGTTCGGATGATTGAGAAAATTGTTTGCGGTCATCTCCCAACGCAGCCTGACTTTCTCGTTGAACACGAACTCCTTGGCGAGGCCGAACGACATGACGTTCACGCCTGGTCCTTTGATGACGCCCTTGCCTGACGTCCCAAACTGGCCCGGCTGCGGAGGTGCAAAGGCACTTGTGTCGAACCAGCGTTCGATAGTGCGCTGCCCACCGGATAAATTGGGATTTTTCAGAATGTCCGGGCGCATCGTGACGGAGGCAGGGGTGCTCGAATCGGTGAATGCGATGCCCACTGGATCGTCGCCCGACCAGAACGGAGTCAGGAACATGCCGGTCTGCAACGTGTAGATGCCGCTCATCTCCCAGCCGCCGACCAAAAGGTTCGCAAGCCTGTTGACGCCCGAGGCGAATTTGCGGCCTTTGCCGAACGGAAGCTGATAGATGAAATTCGAGGTCCACCGGTGTGTCGGAATCTCCATGGCGGGACCGACTTCACGGTGACGATCGCGAGGGTTCTCCGAGAAGAACTGCCACAGATCGAAGTCCCAGTTGTAATCCAGGTCGTAGCGGTCGCGCGCCCAGGTCCACGAACTCTGGAAATACAGCCCGTTGGCCAGGTGCCGCAGGGCCTCCAGTGTCAGACCGTTATATTGGTGACCGGCGCCGTTGGTGACGTAATCAATCTCCGGAAAATTGGGAAATGGCCTGGGCTTGTCAATGAAGGGACGCCCGTCGGGCACCGGCGTGTTGTAGTTATACGCATAAGGACCTTTGCGCATCGCGGTCCCGATGTAGGAGGCCCTGAATCCCGTGTTCCACTGCTGCCGCTCGATGGTGAAGTTGTACTGCATGGAATACGGCGTCTTATAAGCCGGGTTCTGCGCGGCCGAGAGACTGGTGTCGGACGGCCCGCCGGTTCCGGTGGCCGGAAAAACGCGCGGGAAGATTACCTGCGGGTTGTCTTTCGGGTTGTTGTAGGATGGCTCCGCCACCAGGAACGGCACATCGCCGAAGTTCAGCGCGTAAGCCAGCGGCACCACGTTATAAAACAGTCCCCAGCCAGCCCGGAACACCGTATTGTTTCCCCAAGGCCGGTACGCCAGCCCAATCCGGGGTGCGATGTTGTGCTTTTGCTGGTGAATCAGCCTCTTCGAATCAAAGCCGACGGAGCTGGCCTCCGAGATCCCGACGAAATCCCTTGGGAAAATAGAGCTAACGCGAGACGCTGAGCCGTCCGGGATCACGAGTGTACCGGACTTGATGTCGAATAACGACATCAGGTCGTGGTTCTCTCTCCAGTTCAGGTGCAGTTCGTAGCGCACCCCCAGATTGAGCGTCAGTTTTGGGCTGATCTTGAAGTCGTCCGCTGCGAAGAAGTCATAGGACCAGCGGTTCCGGGCTACCTCCACTGGCGGGAACGCCCGGGCTGCCGTGGTCGGGATCCCGAGCAGGAAGTCCGCATAAGGGTTGCCAGTGAAGCGGCTCGTGAAGCCGACTTTGCCGAAAAGGTTGTCGCTCGCGCCGAAGTCGTCCCATTCGGCCCAGAGCATGTTAAACCCAAATTTTAGGTTGTGCCGGCCTTTAAACCAGCTCAAGTGCTCCTGAAATTCCTCGGAGTGGGTCCTGTACCCTTTCTTCCGCCACGGATACTGGTTCAGGCCTGTCATCCCGTTATTGAAGGTCAGCCTGAGAATGCCGTTGACATCCGGCAAATTTGGCGCCAAGCCGACTAACCCGAGGTCTTTCACTAATTGGAGGCCGTGCTGTGTCGAGCCCAGGTTCAGATCGAAGTTGATGGGGTTATTGTTTAGGCCAAAGCCCCAACGAAATTCGTTGAGCAGATTCGGGCGGAACGAGTGGCTGTAGGAACTAGTTGCCGCGCGATCATCGCGCTGTTGCCACCGCTGCCCGATGGTGGGCAGATTGCCCTCCCAGTTGCGGTTGTAGCCGCGCACCCAGGTGTACCTTCCCATGATCTGGTCCTTGTCCGAGACCTTATGGTCGATGCGCGTGGTCCAGTAGGTCGATGGGTCCCAGGACCGGATCTTGAGTTCCCGGTAGTTCTGGGTATGGAAAGTGTTCGGATCCCCGAAGTTTGGCTCGGGAAAGAACTTAGCCTGGATCTTTTTCGAGACGGCATTTATCCGGTCCGCCGGGATCTGGTTATTCGAGAACGGCAGACCGCTCGACGGATCAATGATCGGCGTTCCCAGGCCGGAGAAGTCCCCCGTTCTCCAGGGCACGGGTGCAACGGTCGGGTTCAACCTATCCTGCCGCGCGCTGCCCCGCGAGGTTTCGTACGAGAAGTAGAAGAAGGTCTTGTTCCGTCCGTCGTAGATCTTTGGAATCCGGACCGGGCCGCCGATGGAGCCTCCGGGAAAATGACTGATACCGGTTGAACGGGCGGAGTCGAAAAAGCCTTTCGCGCGGAACCAGGGAGTGGAGTAATAATCGAACAGGCTGCCGTGGAGTTCGTTGGTTCCCGACTTGGAGATGATGGTTACTTGGCCGATGGAGGCGAACTCGGCGGAGTTGTTAGAGAGGTCGACCTTCACTTCCTGGAACGACTCGATGTAGTTGGCCAGTGGACCAGTCTGCGTGTTGTCCACTCCGTCGGAAAAGGTGGTCCCGTCGATCGACCAATTGTTCTCGTTCACGCGGCTGCCGGCGAATCGCGTCACGCTGCTGCCAGCCTGCCCTTGCAAACCGGGTGAGAGGTTGAGGATCGCCCACAAACTGCGCGAGTTCGTCGGAACGGCGTTGAGCACCAGCGAATCCTTTGTATCGCTGATGCGGGCGGTTTCCGTCTCGATCAGCGTAACTCCCCCGGAGACTTTGACCTCCGTGGCGACATCGCCGATCTCCAGCCTGACGTCCACGCGGCGGACATCGCGGGCAACCAGGCCAACGCTACCCATTACGAAACTTTTGAAACCGGCCGCCTCCGCGCGGACCGTATAGGTCCCCTGCTTGAGTTGGGCGACCGTGTAGTTGCCATCTTCATTCGATTTCACAGTCGTTTTGATATTGGTTTCTACGTTAGTCGCTGTGACCGTCGCTCCGGGCACTACCGCGCCCGTTGCATCCGTGACAGATCCAGTGATACTGGCAAATGTTGTCTGTGAGTATGTCGTGGGCGCCAAGGCGAGCAGCAGCAGAACCACACCAAGTAAGAACCTCATGTGAGACATATGAAAACCCCTCTCCCCTGTTTCGGCATGGAAATTTGGCAGTTCCAGATCGTAACAAGGATTTCCGATTTTTTGGTCCGACGCGCCGGTAATATAACACTTTACCGCAGCAGACCAGGAAACGTCTGCGGCTCCCGTCGCTTGAGCAATCAGCGCTTCAACAGCGTCGGCCAGTTCAGAACAACGTGGAAACTCGCGGGGTCTCGCTCATCTACCAGAGTATTCATGAGAAAGCGCTTCCCATCCGAAGTAACGACGTAGCGGTTTCTTAGCCCTGCCGGCGGCACGCGCGCTTCAAATAGCGCTCTAGCTACTAGCTCAGCTAGTTTCTGTCGCGAAACCATTGATAATAGGCAGGTTATCTAATAGCGATCGACACAAGGAGCCGCGGACGATCTCGGTGGTGGAGGGCAGGGCGCCGGCGAGCTTGGCGCGGGCCGCGGGGATGGCTGTGTGCTTCATTCTATACAATGAAACAATAAAAGACTCATGGTTGTCAAGCCTTGAAGCGAGCATCGCCGCATTAAATTTCATTCATATAGATGAAACACGATATGCCATGGCGGGCCTCGATCCTCAAATTTGTTCTGCGCGCGCGAAGCCGCTGAACCGACAGCGAGAGCATGAGGAGACGGCAAACATCAGTCCGCCACCCCCTTATCTTATCTAAGTATTGTTCAATCAATGACTTATGGGTTTCGCGACAGAAACTAGCTAGCTAAGTTCCCCATGATCTTCGAGCACAACGGATCATGAAATAGGCATGGGATTGATGTAAGCTCCTGACTGAGCCGCTGCGGCACTGATGCGGTCGCGATCCCTCTCTCCGGGCTAGAGGTCGGTTCTAGATTGGTGCGGATGAAGCCCGCAGCTAAGTTGACCCGGACGCCGATTGGCACAACGGATGGTCGCCTCCGGAAGGAGAGCACTCGAGGGAGACTCACAGACTACAGCGTCCACCGCAGCAGCCCAGTAAAGGAGACTGCAGGCGCAGAGTGTATCCACGTGGTTGTGGGATGGACGTGCACCAGCAGGGGGTCACGGCTGGCCTGCATCGGATCGACCAAGAGGAGAATTCGCCAGCGCAAAACGCCGGTTCGGAACGATGACGAAGCCTTTGCGGGAGATGGCTACGTGGCTCAAAGCCCATGGCGTGGAGCACATCGCCAGGGAAGCCACCGGCGTGTATGGGAAGCCGGTCTGGAACATTTTGGAGGGAGAGCACCAGTTTCATTTGTTACGGGCCAATCCCCAGCACATCCAGAACGTACCGGGACGCAAGACCGACCAGAAAGACAGCGCCGATCTTCTCCAGCATGGTTTGCTGCAGGGTAGTTTCGTTCCGCCATTGGTGGCGCTGCGCGAGGGGTGACGGCGGACACTAGTGCCGGTAAACCAAGACGGCGGATCGCGCCGAAAGCGGTGGACCGGTTCAAGGAGCGGATAGGGGAACTGACGAGCCGAACCAGAGGAGTCAGCATGGAACGAATGGCCGAGGAACTATCCCGCTATCTCAGGGGATGGATTGGCTATTTCGGAAAGTGTGAAACGCCTTCGGTGTTGGCGAGTCTTGAACAGTGGCTCGGGCGTAGACTCCGGTCTGCGATCTGGAAGCAGTGGAAGCGGGGCCCGACGCGGTTCGCCGACTTGCGCCAACGGGATATGGGCAAAGACCTGGCCGCTCAAACGGCGGGTAGCACCGGGCCGTGGCGGTTGTCGAACTCGCCCGCGCTCAGCATCGCGTTGTCCAATGCTTACTTCGACTCGCTCGGGATTCCGAGATTGACTGTGGACCGATAGTTCAACCCGCCGAAACGCCGGATGCGGACCCGCATGTCCGGTGGTGTGGGAGGGGCGGAGCCGCGATCGGAGCCGCGAGGCATCCCCCTATCCCGATCTGAATCCGGCAGTACGGAAGTCTACGTCGCAGCCGTTCCAAGCGGCAATGGGATGCGGCGGATTTCCACGGCGGGAGGCAACGATCCACGCTGGCGGACCGCTGGCAAGGAACTTTTCTACGTGCGGAACGAAGCTGATGTCCGCCGAAGTGTTTATCGCCAAGGATTCGATCGACATTGGCGTCAGCCTCGCGCTGTTCGATACGCCCTGCCCAGTCAATATCCAAGGCTTCTGTTACGACAAACGGTTTCTGGTGATGGAACCTTCCGGCCCGCCGTCGCTCATCGCCGTCATCCAGAACTGGACCGCGGGTCTGAAGCAATAAAGTTCCGGGTCATCACCAATAAGTCCAGATGACTTTTGGATACGGGGGGCTTGACGACCCTGCTCTGTTTGTGCATAATCGAATGGTTATAGAACCGAGTGGTAATGAATTCATCCCAGCGCCTTGACGCAACCTTCGCAGCACTTGCCGATCCAACGCGGCGCGCCATCCTCGCTCGCCTTGCGTCCGGTGAGGCGTCGGTGTCGGAACTGGCTAAGCCATTCGCCATGACCCAGCCGGCGATTTCCAAGCACCTCAAGGTGCTGGAGCGTGCGGGCCTGATTTCGCAGTGGCGCAACGCACAGTGCCGGCCGCGCCGCCTCGAGGCTAAACCGCTCGCAGCGGCTACCGATTGGCTCGAGAACTACCGCCGTTTCTGGGAGGAACAGTTCCAGCGCCTGGACACCCTGCTTGACGAGATGAAGGCTAAAGAGAAAAAACGTGCACGAAAGAAACGATAGGAGAGATTACCGATGAAGAATACCGGAACATTGAAAGTCAACACGCCCACCGACCGCGAAATTGTCATGACGCGGGTTTTCGACGCGCCGCGACGTATGGTCTTCGACGCGTTCTCGAAGCCCGAGTTGCTCAAGCGCTGGTTCGGACCGTGGGGTTGGTGTCTGGTGGTCTGCGACGTCGATCTGAGGGTCGGCGGAGGTTTTCGCTTCGTGATGCGCGGCCCCGATGGAAGGGAAATGGGGATGCGCGGCGTCTATCGCGAGATTGTGGCGCCCGAGCGCTCCGTCCACATGGAGTCGTTCGACGACTACCCGGGTGAGTCGCAAGTAACCGCGGTCTTTGCCGAGCAGCGCGGCAAGACCACACTCACCGCCACCGTGCTCTATCCCTCGAAGGAAGTCCGCGACGCGGTCATCAAATCCGGCATGGAGCATGGCGCAGCGGAGAGCTACGATAAACTGGCGGAGTTGTTGGCATCGCCAGAAGCCGGCTCGACAGAGAAAGCAAGCGGGTAATCATGAGCGAAACGCGCGGTCCGCGACGTATTGGCCGAAGCATTGGCGCAGTGGTCGCGCGCGCGCTCGCGGGTATCGTTCTCTCTATCGGCACCGACATGGTGCTGCGCGCAGTCGGCATCTTTACACCGCTGGGACAGCCCATGGCCGACTCACTCTTGTTGCTTGCCACGGCGTATCGCACTGTCTGCGGCGTGCTGGGGAGCTATATCACGGCGCGTCTCGCGCCCGATCGGCCTATGGCGCACGCTTTGGTGCTTGGCGTCATGGGTCTTGTCGTCAGTATTCTGGGCGCCGTGGTGACTTGGAATAAGGGGCCGGAGTTCGGTCCTTACTGGTATCCGCTTGCGCTCATCGCCCCGCAATCCCTTGCGCCTGGGCCGGCGGCAAACTGCGTGAGATACAATTGCGGCAGGCATTACTCATGAGAAAAGCGCATGCTCCCAAGAACATCGACGAATATCTTGCAGGCGTCCCGGAACCAGCCCGAAGCACCTTGAACAAGGTCCGCGCGACGATCCGGTCCGCAGCGCCAAGAGACGCCACGGAGGCCATCAGTTGGGGAATGCCCGCGTTCAGATATAAGGGACCACTCGTAGGCTTTGCCGCGTTTACGAATCATTGCAGTCTGTTCCCTATGAATTCGTCTCTGATCGTGACGTTCAAGAATGAGCTCGAGGGCTTCGAGACATCCAAAGGCACCATTCACTTCCCTCTCGACAAGCCTCTGCCCACGGCTCTCACGAAAAAACTGGTGAAGGCGCGGGTGGCGGAGAATGAAAGCAAGAAGAAACGGACGGTCTCAGCGAAGAAGTGATTTGAAGACGGTGGGCCGAGCCTCCTAAGTCCGCGCGAAGCGCCGCGGTTTTTATTCATGACGCAGCGCGTCGATTGGGTCCACGCGGCTCGCCCGCCGTGCAGGTAGCCAAACGGAGAAGAGAGCCACGGCGCTCAGCAGAATCGGCCCCGTAGTGAAGACGGCCGGAACTCGTTGAGTCCGTCCGGGACCTGCGCCATCGGGAAGTAAACAGTAGGCGGCCGGATTTCGGCTCAGCCCTTCGTCACGAACATCGCCTACGACGCCGACGATCTCAAGAGGGGGGAACCCAGGGGCGTCTTCGAAAACGATCCGGTGATTGAGCGCATCGCCGTGAGTGCCACCGTTCTACCAAAAACTGGCGCGCCATAGCTTTGCTGATGATAACGGCGGGGCCAGTTCCATTACGGTCACTAAGCGTGAAGGCGCGGCCCTGGAGAACGGGAATCTTGAAAACGTCGAAAGTTCCTGAGACCGTCACCACGCGAACGAAGTGATGGGCCATATTGTTCAGCGGACGATCTAAGTTCGATCTCCTTCTCGTCGATCTGCGAGCGGATGTCTTCCGAAAGTTCCGCGATGATGTCTTGCTTTTGCGCTTTGGGAAGCCAAAATTTGACAGCCTGCAAATAACGATCCAGAAGTGCCATGATTTAGATCCTCAAATAATTCCGTTTAGTGATGCATTGATGCTGTGCCATTCGGCGAGCAGTTGTTTCAGGATCAACTTGCCGTCGTGCGAAAGACGGTAGAAGCGCTTGTTGCGCTTTTCTTCCTCCCGCCATTCGCTTACAAGCAAACCCTGACTTTCCAATCGTCGCAGCAGCGGGTAGAGTGTCCCCTCATCAATGGCCATGCCGCGCTCCCCAAGGGCCTTCCGGAGCGTGTACCCGTACTGCTCAGAGCGAAGCTCTACCAAGACCGCCAAAACCAGATAGCCACGGCGCAGTTCGAGGCGAAGGTTGTCGAAAGTGCCAGGCGTCTCTATGCTATGCGCCATATGGTGTACGATACACACTATATGTCACATAGTATAGGTTATCAAGTGTTTTTTTGCAGTTTTCGGGTTAGCGTGTCGCCGCTGTGGCGCGGTCTTACTATTTGCCGCTGCCCGCTTCCACGCCCTTGGTTGAAATGAAGTATTTCACCAGCAAGTTGGACTTCTCCCACGCCGGTAGAGTCTGCGGAGCTTTTAGATATCCGGAGAACTTAGTGGTCACCTGAGCAAAGTGCGCTTCATGTCCCACGCGAAAACGCTCCGGGATCACCAGGCGCGCTTCTGAGCCGCTCTCCTGTACCGCGATCCCCGGATAGGCCGTCTGCAGCGCCGCCGCTTTTTTCTGCAACGCGCTGAATACCTCGGCTTTCACCGATGCGGACTCCGGAGTCACATACAACTCCGGAACATAGTGCTCCGGCTTCCCCTGGCGGATCTCCACGCGCGCTTTGCTGCCGAGGAAGCTCGCTTCGTAGGTGTCGCCCGTCCCGGGCACCGCTTCCCAGTTCCACACGATCTCGAGTTTCACGTGCGTTCCCTTGACCGTGTAGTGCACTGAGTTATTGCAAAAGTATTCCAGTTGTCCGGCCTTCAGGTGCTTGGTGAGGAACCCCGGGAACTCGACCTCGCCGGTGACTTTCTCGAAGTCCGCCGGTGACATCACCGTGGGCCACCGCTTACCGTTTAGCACGCGAACATCCGTCTCGTAATCCAGTTTCGCGTCTGGAAAAGCCGTCCATTGCACCAAGTCGACCACATGCGTACCCACGTCCGCCAAGCCTTCGCCGGTTTCGTCGATATCGAAAAACCACACCGGACGGCGCAGCGGAACACCCGCCACAGCTTTCATCAGATAATGCACGCTTCTCGCCCTGATGGCCGGTTCCACATCGCTGCCCTGTTCGAGCCGCCCGAACACCTCCGCGTCGTTCACCAGTTCCCGCTGCAGGATCGACGTGATCTCGTAGCGCTCGGTCATGATGTCGTACGCCACCAGCCCCGCCTCCTCCGCTTCGTTCAGAACGTTCTCCAGCTTCGGCATGTCGGCGGATTTGATAATCCAAGGCTTGTCCGCCAGCACATGCAGCCCGTCCTTCACCGACGCTTGGATGCGGCCGATCTTCGGCCGGTTCCGTCCTGTCAGGATCACTACGTTGCCCGGCCGCTCCCGCAGCATCCTCTCGAAAAAATCCGGTCCGGTATGCAGCTCGACTTCCCATGACGTCGGATCTTCCTTGCGTGTGTTGAACCGGCCGATCCGGTTGAGATAGTCGATCACGTCCGGCCCGAGCGGGGCGTAGACCGAGACGCGCTTCGCCAGCCACGGGTACATTTCCTTCTGTACCAGCGCCGCGTGAAAATGCCCCGGGTCCAGGACCATCAGTCTGGCTTCATTCACGAGTTCATCCCCCTTCAGGCCAGGGCCCGAGCCGGTCACGAGTAAGATTGCCACCAGAGCCGTGATGTGTCGCATGAAGCTTCAATTCTATACGGGGATAGACAAACCAGGGTACGAACCATTCCGGCAGCCCGAGGTGTTGACTTCATTCCTGATTTACCTTACGATGTTGGACAAATGGCTAGGCCTGATTCACTTGGCCAATTTGAGCAGTTGGTGCTTACGGCCATTCTGATCTTGCTCGAAGATGCCTATGGGGTAACGATTCATTCCAAGGTGCAGGAACTGGCCGGGCCCAAAGCAGTCTCCCTCGGGGCCGTTTACGTCACACTCGACCGGTTGGAGGACAAAGGCCTCGTAGCGTCCTGGATGTCGGATCCTACGCCCGAGCGCGGCGGCCGCGCCAAACGCTGCTATCGGCTGGAGGCCCTCGGCGAGCGTGCATTGCAGGAATCGGCGGTCGCCGCAAAGCGTATCTGGGACGTTATCGCGGAAGTTTGGGGCAAGGAGCGGGCCAAAGAATGGGGAAAGCGGTGGGGGAAAGAGGCGGGGTGATGGATTCCGGCCCGTCAAAGACCGCTGAGGCGATCGTCGCAGTCTTCGTCCCACCTGCATGCCGTGAGGAGATACTGGCGATCTGCACGAGCGCTATAGATCCTCGGGCCAGTACGGCTTAGACGCGTTGCGCACGATCCCTCTGGTGATCATCAGCAGAATTCGCCGTACCGCAGACCCACAGGTGCTCCTGATGCAAGCTTTCGCCTTGTACGTGTCGTTCTTGGGCGCGGCTTGGCTCAACGATAGAGCATTTCTGAGTGAGCAATGGGGACTTCTGCGGCTCGCGATTCCGGCGGGAATGGCGATGCTTGGCTTGATACTGGAGGAAACCTTTGCGAAACCTGGGCGGCGATCACCGTTGAACTTGGCGCGAGGTCCCGTGCTAGGCCTTGGATTAGCGCTCGCATCGCAAGGCATGTTCCGGATTGGTAACCCGGATCTGGCGGTTCCTAGCTGGATCACGTTTTACGGATGCGCCATAACCTTACTATTGTCGTCCGCTGTCCGGATGTTGTTTCCGCCAGCTACCGATCAGCTCCGGGGAGCCAATGTATCCGCGCATTGGCTGAAGGAGCCAGGTGGCGAAGGCCTCCGACGCAAAAACCGCCAAGAAAGGCTGAGAATCATGAATTCCAAGGCAGTTGCGATTATTTGCGCCGTGCTGATTTGTGTAGCCGGCGGATTGTGGATGGCCGCTGCGGGCCAACGTTCTTTAACCACGCTGACCTATTCTCAGTTCCTCGAGAAAGTACGAACTGAGCAAATCGCCAGCGTCATCATCATGGGCAGCAACTCCGGCGCCATTCAGGCAATTTGCCAGCTGAAGGACGGCAACGCTGTGCAAACAGTTCTGCCCTCGGACTACAGAGACGCCATGGTGGCAATGCAGGACAAAGTGGTCAACCTTGAGATCCGGGACTCTTCGTCCGGATCCCTTCGGCTGTTCAAAAACGCAGCGCCCTTCCTTCTGCTCTTGGGCGTTTGGATCTTTCTGATGATTCGCAAGTTTCCGAACGGCCCCAGGCAGGGCGTTCTGGGGTAAGGCTGTCATCCCCGCATTCCGATGGAGGCGCAACGGAACGCCTGTCCTGGCAGTGATCGAAGCGACCCCGGGCAAGAGGTCAAAAATTGCTACGCGGCTAGAAACCACAGTAGATCCAGACTGAACGTCACACGCATCGCTTCTTCGCTGGCATTCATGTGGCACCTGTCGCATTTGCGCCTGGGCAAAGACACACCATCCCGTCGCGCGCATCATTGGCCATTATCATTGACATTGAGATGAACTGAGAGGCCGATGTGATAAGCATTCAAAACGGCGCTCAACAGCTGGCAGATGGTTCAAAACAGGAGACGGAGCCATGGTGTCCGATCGCTTACGTACTCGATTGAAGCAACACAAAGCCGTACTGGTACTTATTGATCGCCGGCGCAGGGAGACCGGCAACCCCAATATCGGCTGGGTGCTTGAGAAGAAGGTTTTGGAGATCGAAATGGCTGATCTGGAAGCCGCCATAGTCGCGCAAGAAAAGTACGTAGCACGCTCGCTAGCCGAATCCGATGATCTGGCTTGAAGGCAAATCCCCTGTGGCTATAAACAATCAAAGGAGGCGCTGCGGCGATAAACGATCAGAGGAGCCGCTTACGGCTCCGTGGAAAATTCGACAGAGGCCAATCCTTGCAAAAGCGCAAGTATTCTAATGAGGAACTCGCGATCTTAGAGCTTTACGGTTGCAAGCAGGGTTGGACCGCGCGGCAAATCTTCGAGGCTGGGCTGCTGCCGAACCGCAGCTATCAATCCATCAGTAAAGCCATGGGCCGGCAAGGGTACGGGGACCCCGTCCGGGTAGAAATAGCGAAGCAGGCAAAACGTCTTAGAAGCGAAGAACGTAAGAACTTTGAGCAGTTTATTCTAAGCGATGGCCTAAATCTGTCGAGCAAACGAATTTCCGAACTGTGGGGTGTAGCGCGGAGCACGGTTAATTTCTACCGCCGAAAGCTCGGCGTGCCGCTTTCCTGGTATGAAGCTCGGACGGTGGTCAGTATTGAAGAGGACCATCAGCGAAAAGCTCCAGGCGTTGAGCGTCGCATGACAGGGAAACCAGACCGAAAAACCGGGGACCGGGACCTGAAACGGAAACCGGGGACGGGGACCTGAAATTCTGAGTTGTTTTCTGGTTGTCCTACACGCGTCATACCAGGCCAAATCGCTCTCGGAACTGGTCGACCGGTCAACTATCTCGACACAACCCGGCAAGCGATCAAAAATGGCTACGCGGCTCGAAATAGCAGTAGATCCAGACTGAACGTCACACGCATCGCTTCGGCCGGATGTGCTCGCATCGGCCGGTAAATCGAAAGCAAGGCGTCGTGAACGCCGGTAGCGTCGAGGTCGGCGGCCGTGGCGACACGGCGACGGTCGACGAGCGTGAAGTCGCGCGCGAATGTCTCGATGGTTCGGACCACACGATCGCGGCCCGCTCCGCGAAGCTCTATGAGATCCTCAGGTGCGGGAAGGCCGACCAGGAGCTTTCCGTCGTTGCGTAGGACACGCCGGAATTCGCCGGGATTCATACGGCCCGTGATCGACAAGACAATCGAGAAGGAGCGGTCGGCGTATGGCAGGAAGCGATCGGCATTGGCCACGATCCACTCGCATTCGGGGTAGCGCCGAGCGGCGGCATCAATGGCGGCGGTCGAGATGTCGACGCCATGCGCATCAAAGCCGGCTTGGCCGGCAAGGCTGCCGAGGTAGAAGCCGTCACCGCAGCCAGCATCCAGAACGATATCGCTGGGGCCTGCGGCCATCACCTCCGAGATGGCGTCGAGCAGGGGCTCAGTCACGCCGAGATCGTGCAATTGCCGCCGCGCTCTAACGGCAGCCACCGTGTCGCCCGGCTGCTTGGATCGCCGCTCCTGCGGCTGGAGCAGGTTGATGTACTCGCTACGCGCAATGTCGAATGAATGTCCTCGCGGACAGAGAACTCGCCGCTCCACGCGTCGCAGCGCCATATGGCAGCCGCGAACAGGGCAGAGGAGCATGAATCGATTGTAACGGCTGGAAACCAGGGACACGCGCCGTGCAGCTACTCACACAGCCGATCGCGCGCTCCCTGGTTTGTTGGTTGCCAACCCGCTCGACAAGGAGGAGTGCGTGTTCGCGCGCAGCTTACCGCGTCCCCGATCCCGACTGCGAAGCGCCCAGCGTCACTTTCTGTCCCATGCGGCAAGAGCGGTACACGGCATCCACGAGTTCCAGAGCCTGGTATCCCTCTTCGCCCGAGATGAGTGGCTTGCGACCCGTGCGGATGGCTTCGCCAAAATCGCGGAACTGCCGCTCGAATGGCTCGACCGAAATCGCCATCGGATCGGATGACCCCGAAGCCACTTCCTTCGAAATCGGCGCAGGCTCGCCGGCATCGTTCTCAACATCCCACGTAGTGAGCTTGTCCCCCGAAATAATCGCGGTGCCTTTGGTGCCGTGGAACTCCGTGCGCTCCGTGTAGCCCGGCCAGAATGCGGTCGCGGCTTGAAACACGCCCGTGGCGCCCGAACTGTAGCGCACCACCGCGTTCACCACATCTTCCGATTCGATTTTGTGCAGCGCACCGAGTTGCCAGTAGCCAAACAACTCCTGCACGGGTCCGGCGATCCAACGGATGATGTCGAGCTGGTGAATCGCCTGGTTGATCAGCGCGCCTCCGCCCTCGGTGGCCCAACTCCCCTTAATCGGCCGCGAATAGTAAGCCGGCGATCGGTACCACTTCACGTAACAATCGCACTGCAGCAAACGCCCCAGCCGGCCTTGCGCCATGGCTTTCGAAACGAACTGGCTGGCATCGTCGAAGCGGTGCTGGCTGACCACGCCGAGTTGAATGCCGCCTTTGCGGGCCACGTCAATCATTTGGCGCGCGGTCTCGAGATCAGTGGAAATGGGTTTCTGCACCTGAACGTGTTTGCCGGTTTCGGCGCAGATACACAGAGGCTGCAAACGAAAATCCGGAAACGTGCAGACATCAACGTAATCGACAGCCGGGTGCCGGCAAACTTCTTCAAAGCTCTTGACGAATTCACAGCCGTTGGCTTGAGCGAAGCGCCTGCCGGTGTCCGCGATAACATCCGTGCAGACCGTAATCTTGTACCCGATATTTCGATACGCGCGAGCGTGCAGATTTGAGATGGCGCCCGTGCCAATCATTCCGACTCTCAAGTGACAATCTCCTTTTTGCTGAACTTTGCAGTATAGCCGCTTCCACCGGCTACTTCCAGCTAAAATGAGATTTCCGATCATGACCAGAACTATCTACCGGTCTGCCTTGTTTTTCTGTCTCGTGCTGGCCGTGGGTTGTAAAAAATCCGCGCCGGTGAACGTGGCTGCCACCGTGAACGACCGTGTAATCACGTTCAGTGAGTTGGAGAAGAATTTTAAATCGCAGCTCACGGGCGGCACCGAGGGCGCCAGCGAAGATCAGTTGATGATTCAAAAAATGGAGTTGCTGCGGAACCTAATTGACAATCAGATCATGCTGCAGCGCGCCGAAAAAATGGGACTCATGGCGGTGGACTCTGAAGTTGAGGGCCGGTTTAACGAAATGCGGGCGCCCTACACCAAGGAGGAATTCGAGAGACTGCTGCATAACCGGAGTATGACCGCGGAGGATCTCAAAACGCAGATCCGCCAGGATCTCAGCATTCAGAAGGTGTTTAACAAAGAGATCACCTCGCGCATCAACATCAGCGACGCGGACGTGGCCACTTTCTACAATACCAACAAGGCGAAATTCAATTTCGCCGAACCCCAGGTGCGCATCGCACAGATTCTGGTGACGGCATCGCCCGACCCGAACGTTCATAATCTGAAGAACGATAAGGCAAGGAATCCAGACGAGGCCCGCAAGAAGATCGAAGCCATCGAGGGCCGCCTCAAAGCCGGCGAGGACTTCGCCATGCTCGCCCAAAATTATTCCGAAGATCCAAACACCGCCCAGAGCGGCGGCGATCTCGGCTTCGTTCCGGAATCCGGTTTGGAAAAAGTAAACGTTCAGATCCGCGGAATGATCTCGACCCTGAAGGCAGGACAGATCTCTCCCATCCTGCCCGCACCAGACGGATACCGGATTTTGAAGCTCATTTCCAAGGAGCCGTCCGGACAGCGCGAACTGAGCGATCCCCGCGTGCAGCAAACCATTCGGGAGATTCTGCGCAATCGGAAAGACCAGCTTCTGAAGACCGCGTACTACGAGATGGCCCGAAACGACGCCAACGTCGTGAATTACCTGGCACGCAGCATCATCGAAGGCACGGAAAAGCCCGCGAAATAGCGCATGATCCGCTATGTTCCTCACGTAGATTCTGGAATCACGCCCGCGAAAAAAATCTATCGCGTGAGTTTTCAACGGCGTACGGCCATCGACGCAAACGGGGCCGGAATCCGCTCAGTGTAGCGTTGGATTGAAAAAGCGTTGGCCCGGCAGAACCAGCCGCGGGGCTTTCGGAGTGTATGGAGCCTGTGGCGATTTTGAGGAGCTACGATGGCGGTAAATCAAAAGCCGGAATCCGATGAGGGGAAGCCGCCTGGAAGGCAATCGGGAAAAGCAGAACGACACGGCGGGCTCAACTCGTCGAAAACGCGCTTGAGAAAATCGAGGCGAAGCTGGGTGCCGAAGATGTAAAAGCTACTTTTGCCGACTTCATCAGCTTGCTCCAGTTACAGGAGGAACAGTCGCTGAAAACGGTACGTTGGGTGGGATCGGTCCGCGAGGAGCAGATTCGCAAGGCGGTTTTCGGGAGGCGGAGGCGGGCGAAGAAGCCGAGCGATCGGCGACGGGAGTGGGTCGGGGAAGGCGGCAGACGAAGGCAGGAAGGAAGAAAGAGAAGGGAAGTCGCGCGTCCAGATAAGGCTGGCGTGCTCAGTGGGAGGTAGACCCACCGGGGCAAAAGTCAAAGCCTCGTAGCTTGGATAGCAGAAAGGAAGGAAACTGAACTTCTGTAGCCTATCGACAAAGCCATCTTTAGGATGGTGAGCAAGTCACCGGGCCGTAATGCAAGTAAACCCATAGGTGGCCTCGAAAACTCAAATCCAAAGGCCGAGCCCCCGGTTTCCGGGCGAAGGCAGCATGGATCGTCGCAACTGACTGACGCGGCGAGAAGCTTTGGCGGGGTGTTAGGGACGGCACGGTGACAAGGGCATGCTAAGCAACTGGAGAAGCCCTCCTCGTCCCGTCGCGAAATCGGCGGAGCAGGGAAGCCGTATAACCGGAGACACCGGGAAGTCGGTGGACGGCGAGAGGGACTCGGCCGGGTCCACAGTAGCGAGGAACCGGAGTAACGTCCGGGGAGCCAAGGGGCCCTGCTGTTTGTAGTGGCTCTAACAACACGGGAGGCAAGGGTGAAATGACAACGACGCCCATCAGTTTGCAGGACCTGAGAAGGAGCCTATATGTCAAGGCGAAGGCGGAACCAACTTGGCGTTTCTGGGGGCTGTACGTCCATATCTGCAAGATGGAAACGCTTCGGGAAGCCTACCAGATGGCGAAAAGCAATGACGGGGCACCGGGCATTGACGGGGTCACGTTTGCGGCCATTGAGGAAAGCGGAGCGGAGAGGTTTCTGACGCAGATCCGGGATGAACTTAGTCACCAACACGTATCGGCCCATGCGGGCGCGGAAGAAGGAGATTCCGAAGGGTCCAGTTCGACACAGTCACTTGGAATTCCGAGCGCTGAAATGACGAAAAATCCAGAGTGATGCGCCACTTCGTCGGCGACGCTCCACCGCTGAGCTGTTGGAACCAGGGTTGCCAGGATTCCGTGTGCGCCGCGGAGACATTGCGTCGGGTCGGAGGTGGCGCATAAGGTTGCCCTCACGCTGGCCACCGTCCGCCGCTCAAACTGTACGTGCGGTTTTCCCGATTGAAATGAACGGAGCAATGGCCCGAGACACCAGACTGGAGCCGCAGTTTTCTTGTAGCGCTCGGGAGTTATGGCAATCGAAGTGACGGCTGCATTCAGCATGGAGCTGCAGCACGGAGATCCATCTTCAGAAGCGGGCATCGCGCAAAGGTATCCGAGCCAGAATCCAGTGCTGTTGAATACGACGGCGATTCAGACAAATTTTTCTCTGGCAAGCACCGCGTTTTGGCAGCAGCCTATCTGGATCTCGCTATTCGAGGAGGGCAGATGCCGTATCTCCAATTCGGAGAAGTGCAGTGGTGATATTCCCCGAATGATAGTTCAGGAATGCCCTACTATGACGCGTATACGACGAGCATTTTTGCGGCGACTTACGGCAGGCCGATGCAGGTATTCACAAATAGGAGCGTTTCGCCGGCGCTGTTTCCGCACGAAGCACAGTTCTTGCCGGGACTGATCGGGACATTCACGACGGCGATCATGAACTTTGTGCGCCAGACTTTTCCCAACACGAAATTTGAGGTGTTGTATCCGCCCGACGTCAACAATACTCCGCTGAACGGCGCGGTGAACCTGCCTGCAACGTGGAATGCATCCACGCTAATCCACGCTCGATTGCCCTAAGACAGAGAACTTCACTTACACGGGCAGACGGAACCTGGACCTCGCAAATAACGCAATCGTGCTGCCGATGCAACTCGGCTTTCCGCGGAGCAAGAGCAGTCATCTGGTGGGGATCACCGGATACACCACGCCCTGGCAGAAGGAAGTGCGGCTGGCGCAGGCGCAAGCTGTGGAATCGATCGTGCTGTTCGCGTTGGACCCAGTTCTGCCTGATGCATTGCCCTGCGCCGATGCCTGTTGGAGCGCGGCGAAGCGGTCGAATGGGCTGAAGCTTGTCCCACACCGCACGTTGTCATTTCCCCTGCCGGGAGCTATCGTTTTGAATTGGGCGTAGTCCTGGTTCAGAACGTTTCCAAGCTTTACCGGCTCTATCGGCGTCCTGCCGACCGCATTCGCGAACTTTTCCCTTTTCAGCAACGCAAGCTTCATTGCGATTTTTGGGCACTGCGAGATATCAGTTTTTCCGTAGAGAAAGGCGAGATGCTGGGCATCGTGGGCCCGAACGGCTGCGGCAAGAGCACCCTTCTGCAACTGATCTGCGGCATTTTGCAGCCAACGAGCGGGCGCGTGGTGGCGTCCGGCAGAGTGGCGGCGTTGCTGGAACTGGGGGCGGGATTCAATCCGGAATTCACAGGGCGCGAGAACGTTTATCTCAACGGCGAAATCATGGGCCTGAGCCGCGGCGAAATCGAACGGGCCCTGCCTTTGATCGAGGCCTTTGCGGACATTGGCGAGTTTCTCGAACGGCCGGTGAAAGAGTACTCGACCGGCATGTACGTCCGGCTGGCGTTTGCCACCGCCATACACGTGGAGCCGGAGATTCTGGTGGTGGATGAAGCGCTGGCCGTGGGCGATGCGATATTTGCGAACCGGTGCGTGCGCAAGTTCGAAGAACTGAAACAACGCAAGATAACGGTGCTGTTTGTGTCCCACGATCTTGGATTGGTGAAGCAGCTATCGGATCGCGCGATTCTGCTGATCAACGGGCGAATTGACGCCGAGGGCGATCCCAAGCACGTCATCAATCAATATATTGGGCTGGTGCTCGAGAAGGGCCATGCCGAGCGTGAATACCCGCGGCGCGGTTTGGAACCAGGGTTCCGTCACGGCGATGGCACCAGCGAGATCACGGATGTAGAATTGCTCGATCGCGCGGGCCGGTCGACGCAAACGGTGACGACGGGAGAGCCGGTTCGCATTCGCGTGCGCTGCACCTTTCGCGAGCCGAAGTCAGATCCGATGGCAGGCATTCTGATCCGGAATCGCATCGGCATGGAGGTTTACGGTACAAATACCAGAATCGAGCAGGTGGAACTCGGCAGCTTCGAGCCCGGTGACGAATTGGAGCTGGAATTCCGGTTTGAATGCTGGCTCGCTCCGCAGCAGTACACGTTGACGGTGGCCACGCAGAACGCGGACGGCACAAGCCACGACTGGCTGGATGATGTACTGGCATTCGAGGTGGTGGATTCCCGCGTGCGCTCGGGAGTGGCGAATCTGCGGGCCGAAATTGCATGGCAAAGGAAATCACGAGCGGCACAAGAGCGCGCATTGCCGTAAAAGTGCAGCCGAGGGCGAAGGTCACGCGGATTGCCGGGCGCATGGGAGAGATGTACCGGCTGCAGCTTGCGGCGCCACCTGTGGACGGAAAGGCGAATGAAGAATGCATTGCGTTCTTTGCCGACGTAGCGGGAGTGCCGAAATCGCGAGTGAGGATTGTCAAAGGCTTGACAAGCCGGATGAAAGTGGTGGAGATTGACGGAGTCGCGCAAGGGCTGGTGGAGAGCAGGCTGGGATGAAGGACGGGGAGAGGAGTCAGCCATGCCTCCGGCGGTGCCGCCTGTGACTTCGAGCGCAGCCAACTACCGGCTTCCCGCGCCGTAGTTTTTGGGGAGACAGCCGATGTTGGAAATAAACGGCTTGACTGGAAGTCACAAACCAGGAGACAAGGACAGATATAGATGCACAGGGACAACAAACGGACGAGGGCAGGCGGAAGCCCGGATAAAACGCGGGCGCGGCGCCTGTCCCGCTAACACAGGCAAGAATGCCCTATTCTACTAACACTTGAGATGTTAGGCGGATGACTTACATCGTAGTGGTTTCGACTATTGTGGCGGTGCTGCTGGGAACGGCGGTGTTCAAGTCGCTGCGCGTACACAGCCAGGCTGATTTTCTGGTGGCGGGGAGAACGCTGCGCTGGCCGGTGCTGGTGTTTACGCTGCTGTCGTCCTGGATTGGTGCGGGCAGCCTGTTAGCCGGGGGCGAGAACGCGTATCGCAATGGGTTCGTCGCTCTGTGGCAGCCGGCGGGCGGATGGCTGGGCCTGATCGTAATTGCGGCCATTGCAGGAAGGGCGCGGCGCTTCGCGCAATTCACCGTGCCGGATTTGCTGGAGACCAGATACAACACCGCGGCGCGCGTGCTGGCCACGGTAGCCATCGTTATCTCTTACACAATGATCACCAGTTATCAATTCAAAGCCGGCGGCGACATTCTGCACTTGATTTTTCCGTCAGTCAACCATACGACAGGGATGTACATCATTGCTGCGTTCGTGATCGTATTCACCGCCCTTGCCGGCATGGCGTCGGTAGCCTTTCTGGACGTGATCATCGGGTCGCTGGTGACCGTAATCGCCATCGCAGCGGTGCCGCTGCTGCTCGAAAACGTGGGCGGTTGGAGTGGAGTACATCGGGCGCTGCCGGCGGATCACTTCACGCCACTTGGCCCGCTGACGCTGACGCAGGCCTTGGGATTTCTGCTGCCGACCATGCTGCTGCTCATCGGGAATCAAGGGATGTACCAGAAGTTTTTCTCGGCAAAGTCAGAACGTGATGCGCGGCTGGCGGTTTTCGGTTGGATCATCGGCACGCTGATTCTGGAGACGGTCATCATCACCATTGCAGTGATCGCGAGCGCGAAGTTTCATCCTGATAATTCTCGTGAAATCATTCCCATGGCGGCGCGGCTGGGCCTCCCGGAAATTCCCGGGGCCATTCTGCTTGGTGGAGTTTTCGCGAAAGTGATTTCGACAGCGAACAATTATTTATTTTCACCCGCCAGCAACCTGATTCACGATGTATACAAGCGGTTCATCAATCCGAACGCGGGCGAGCGGCGTTCGCTGGTTGTGTCGCGGTTACTGGTGCTGCTGCTCGGTGTTTTTGCCTTGTTGCAGGGAGCTTACTTCGAATCGATACTCAAAGCAGCGCTTTACGCCTATACGGTTTATGGCGCGGCTGTGACGCCGGCGGTGATGGCGGTGTTTTTCTGGAAGCGCGCTACGGCCGGGGGAGCGGTGACTTCGATCGTCATGGGGACCATCATTACCGTAGTGTGGGATGCTTTCGAGATTCAAAATAATTTCCAGCAGTACGGCTGGATCAAGAATGTGGACGCCGTTTACCCGGCGCTGTTGATTTCACTCGTGGGTCTGATCGCGGTGAGCCTGGCTTCGAGGCCACCCGAACCGAAGAAGTGGCAGCCATTTTTCGAACAGTCCACTAAAGAGGTGGTGCTGTGAACTTGGGAGAGATTCAGGAAGCGCTGCGGCGCGAGAAGCTGGACGGCTGGCTGTTTTTCGATCATCACCAGCGCGATCCTCTGGCCTATCATGTTCTGGGATTTTCACCCGCGAGACACGTCACGCGGCGCTGGTATTACTTCATCCCGGCACAAGGAGAGCCGGCCGGCCTGGTGCACCGGATTGAATCCGGAGTGCTGGATTCCATTCCCGGCGAAAAGATCAAGTACTCGAGCTGGAAGGAGCAGTTAGACGGGCTTGGACGGCTGGTTCAGGGCGCGCGCCGCGTGGCGATGCAGTACTCGCCGCAATGCGCGATTCCCTATGTCTCGATGGTGGACGCGGGCACGGTGGAACTGGTGCGGAGTCTTGGCGTGGAGGTGGCGAGTTCGGCCGAACTGATTCAATACTTCGAAGCGCGATGGAACCAGTCGGCGCTGAACTCTCATCTGGAGGCGGGCCGCAGGGTGGACCGGATGCGGCGCGAAGTATTCCAGATGATCGGCGAGCGAACGCGCAACGTAGGCACGGTAGCGGAGGTGGAGGCCAAGAATTTCGTGAGGGAGGGGTTCGCAAAATCGGGGCTCTTCACCGATCACGGCCCAATCGTAGGAGTGAACGCGAATGCCGCCAATCCGCATTATGAGCCAACCGAACAAATTTCGAAACCGATCCGGCGCGGCGATTTCGTGCTGATCGACATGTGGGCCAAGTTGAACCAGCCGGACTCAGTGTATTACGACATCACCTGGACAGGTTATTGCGGCGATAAGGCCCCGAACCAGATACAGACGATATTCGAAATCGTACGCGGGGCACGGGACAGCGCCATCGAGCGTGTCCAGAGCGCAGTCCGAGCCGGGACGCCGCTCTGCGGTTTCGAAGTGGATGATGCAGCGCGCGGGTACATCCAGAAGCAGGGTTTCGGAGAATATTTTACGCATCGCACGGGCCACTCAATTGGCCAGGAGGTGCATGGAAACGGCGCCAACATGGACAACCTCGAAACGCACGATGAGCGCCGTATTGTGCCCTGGACATGCTTTTCGATTGAGCCCGGAATCTATTTGAAGGAGTTCGGTGTGCGGAGTGAAGTCAACATGTTTATCGGGGAGCGCGAAGCGCTAATCACGGGCGAGATACAGCGCGAGCTTGTGCTAATTTAGAGCTTCACCACATGAAATCGAAATATTCCGGAATCCTGTTTTTGGCCGCGGCGTTCGGAGCCTACGCCGCAGACTGGCTGACATTCGGGGGCAATCCCCAACGAGACGGCTGGGCCAAACACGAGACGATTCTGACCAGGGACGCCCTGAAGGATTTTAGCCTGCAGTGGAAGCTGCACCTGGACAACGAGCCGAAAGAACTTAGTTCGTTGACGGCTCCGCTGGTGGTGGAAAACGTCTACACGTCGCGCGGCGTGAAAGACATATTGGTTATAGCCGGGAGTTCGGACAACCTCTACGCCATTGACGCGGACTCGGGCAAGGTGTTCTGGCAGAAAAAATTTACGGTGGAGGGCAAGCCCAAGCAACAACCGCATTGGCTGTGTCCTGGCGGTCTCAACGATACGCCAACCATCGCCAAAGATCCGGGCGGACTCGGAAAGATGACCATCTTCGTCATTGCGAGCGACGGCAAGCTGCACGCCTTGAATGCTGTCGACGGCGAAGATCGATTCCTGCCAACGCAATTCGTTCCGCCTTTCTCCAAGAACTGGAGTTTGAACGTACATGAGGGTGTGATCTATACGGCCACGTCGCAGAATTGCAACGGAGCGAGATCAGCGGTGTACGCGATGGATCTGAAGGATGCCAGCCATCCGATATTTACTTTCTGGGCGAAGAATGGCGGAATCTGGGGAAGGGCGGGGGTGGCGATCGATCCGAAGGGCAACGTGTTCGCAGAAACGGGCGATGGCGATTTTGATCCAGCGAAGGGCTACTACTCGGATACGGTGCTCGAGCTTTCGCCGCGGGAATTGAAGCTGGAGGATTTTTATACGCCAGCCAATCACCCCTGGATCACGAAAAAAGATCTGGATATGGGCAACATGAGCCCGGTGGTGTTTCCGTTCAAGCAATGGGAGTTGGTTGCGGCTTCGGGGAAGGAGGGCGTGATCTACTTGATGGACGCCAAGTCGATGGGCGGATCCGATCACCGTATACCTCTTTATCGCAGCTCGCTGCTGACGAATGAAGACGTCAATCTGGCCGGACGCGGTTTCTGGGGCGCGTTTGCAAGCTGGGAGGACCAGCAGAATACGCGCTGGCTGTATGCCCCGGCGTGGGGACCTCCGCACCCCAATGCGCCGGCATTTCCCATCACGAATGGACCGGCGCAACGCGGCAGCATCATGGCTTTCAAGGTGGAAGAGAAGGACGGAAAGCCAGTTTTGTCGCCCGCCTGGATTTCCCGTGAGATGGACGCGCCTGACCCGCCGGTGATTGTGAACGGCATGGTCTTCGCGCTGTCGAACGGTGAGAACACGCAGCAACTGGATGATGCTGGAAAAATTCTGAACAGCAAGCAGCGGGCCGAGAACCCGTCAGGGAACGCAGTGCTCTACGCGTTTGACGCGGCGACCGGCAAGGAGTTGTTCTCGAGCGGTAAGACCATCCCCGAATTCACACACTTCAGCGGTCTGGGCGTCTCGAATGGAAAAGTTTTTGTCACAACCTACGCCTCGAATGTTTACGCTTTCGGCGTGAAGCAGCACTAGCCTGAGTTTTCACGCCCAATAAGCAGCTAACGTTTCCGTCGCGTCCATCAGCAACTTGTCCCAGTAATGGAGGTTTCTCCATTAGGTTAGGGCATCTGGAGAATCTAGCATAAAACAAATATGGGATATAATGTTTTGGAACGCGAATCGCCCTAGCCGCCCTAGCCCGAGGCATGTTTCCACAGGGATTGTCCAGGAACCGAAGAGAGCTCTCGATCTCCTGCCCACCAGGGGGGAGTACGGGTCAAGCTCGTTCCCTCGATGGTCTCAGGGTAGTTCGCGGGTGATTTCTCGGATTCGTTTCCGGCCTGAGCATCTGAGGATGGCTGGTGAGGGCGTGCGCGTGGGATAGGATACTCGCTTGTGTAGGCATGACCGGGTATCCCGTTGGCAGGAAGAACGAAAACCGGATGCGGAGCGCCCGGCAAGAGCGGCCGGGCGATCTTCGCGTTTTAAGCCCAAAGCCTCCGCTCAGGGGTTCCACCAAAGAAATGGGGTTTCTTTTCTGGCTGACTTTGTGCGAGGGTGGAGTGCGTTTGGCTTGAATGAGACGACGATCACTCCGCTGACAGAAAGAACCCAAACCCTCCCGCACTGAGGATTCGTGTGCGGGAGGGTTCTATCAGCCGATTTCTTCGGAGCCAACCCCGTCGCATCGGCCTTGGGCATCCGCTCGGGCGCGACCCCTGGCGGACAATCGATAACGCCACCGGGGGCGGGGGGGCAGACGCTACAACGGCAGGCGGTATTGACCGTTGGCCTGCACGATGACACCCCGCTGGTGAGCTTCGCTGATGGCTAGTTGAGCGGTGCGCTTGGAACACTCGGCGGTGTTCATGATCTGGTCGCGCAGTTGGTTATAGCGCGCCTGGTGGCCTATGTCAGCCAGCGCCTGTTGGACGTCGGCTTTGTCGACCTTGCGGCGTGGCGCCGCGCGGGCGGGCGGCGGTCCAGCGGAGGAGAACCACAGAGTCCGGGGATCGAGCTGCAACAGTCGCGGAGGCTGCGCGGCGGCATAGCGGAACTGGAAACGAAGCTCGATAGTGGGGACCTGCGGAGAAGGCCGCGTGAGCAGTAGATAGCTGTCGCCCACCGCATGCAGAGCGCTGGAGCCGCGGAAGGCGCTGCCAATCTCGTGGCGGCCGATGGATTTGCGGACATGGTGCACCACCACCAGCGCGGCGCCGGAAGCATCGCGCAGGCGCAGCAGGGACTGGCACAGCGCCGCCATGGCACGGGTGTCGTTTTCGTCCTGGTCGTGCGTGGAGTACAGCGGGTCCAGAACAATGATTTCGGCGGCGGCGGCGCGCGCGGCGGACACAAAGTGATTCAGACCCTGGGCGGCGCTGAGCAGATGGCCGGTGGCGCGCGTGTCTACCAGAAGATGCTGATCGGCCGCCGCTCCCAGGGCGCGGCGCATGATGGCCAGGCGGCTGACAAACTGCGGCACGGGCAGTTCGAACTGGCAGATGAGGACCCGGCGCGGCGCGGGGATAGGAAAGCCGATGCGGTCCGCGCCCGCCGCCAGCGATAAGGCGAGGTTGGCGACCAACAGCGACTTACCCACCTTGGGCTCGCCGCCGACGAACAGGATGCCTTGCGGAGGCAGCAGTCCCGGCTCCACCAAACAGGGTGGCGCCGTCGAGGGCTGCTGCTCCAGCAACTGAGCCAGAGACAGCACGGCCGGTGAGGCGGACGGCTTCGCTGTGGTATCGCTCACAGCAGTGCCTCGGTGGTGGCATCCAACAGAATCGATTCCCCGACCGTGGACTCTTTGCGTGAAGCTGCCAAGCGCAGGGCGGTGAGAGCCAGTTTATTGACCTTGCGGAGAATGCCTTTGGTGGCTTGATAGAGGGCCTGCCGGGCGGTGTCGTCAAACAGAGGCTGCGACACGCCGGCGGCCTTGAGCTGATGCGCCAGATAGGCGTCGAGTTCTTCGCGCGCGAGGCCTTCGAGGTGATACTGCACGGCAATGCGCTGACGCAGCGGTTCGTGCATCTGCAGCGAGAGAGTGCGGCGCAGCAGCGGCTGGCCCACCAGTAACAGGGTCAGATAGCGGCTCGAATCCATGTCGAAGTTCAGCAGCAGGGGAAGTTGTTCGAGCGCCGAATGGCACAGCAGTTGGGCTTCGTCGCAGATCAAAATCGGGTGCTGCTTCTTGCTCTGATTGAGCCGCACGATGGCTTGGGAGATCTGGCGCACCAGGTCGCCGCGGTAGTGGGCCGGCTCCAGATCCAGTTCCAGCGCCAGTTGGCGGAGCAGATCCAGCGTCGAGCCCGAGGTCCAGTGTAGATAGAGGACCTTATACAGGTTGGGATTGAGGGTAGCGGTGAAAGTGCGGGCGGCGGTGGACTTACCCGAGCCAACCTCGCCGGTGAACAGGCCGGCGCCGTGATGATCGGCCAGAAACTGCAGCCGCGCTTTGGCCTGGCTCCAGGCTTGCGAAGGGAACAGCTGCTTGGCGTCGGGGCAGTCGCCGAAGGGCGTCTTTTTGAAACCGAAGAAAGCTTCCACCATGATCGCTACTCCTGGTCCTTCCCATCGCTTTTCTGTTTGAGCAGTTCGACGAAGTTGATGCCCGTGGATTCCGGCGCGGGCGCGGCGGCTGATTTGACGGAAGGCAACTGACCGTTGACTACCGGATCGACAGGTCGCGCCGTGGCTTCCAGTCTTCCCTGAAACCAGATCTCGACCTGCGCGGTGTCGAGAGGGTCGAAGCGTACCTCGACGGTGTGACCGGCCAGATGAGGCGGAGCTTCATAGAGGCACCTGTGTAGCAGGAGGGTCGAATCACGGCGCACCAGCCGATCGAAGCGATGGAAGAACAGACGGTGCAGATCGGTAGACGGCGGGAGCTGGCGGACCTGCTCGATGTCGCGCTGCCAGCGCAGCAGCGGAGTGGTTCCCAGAGCGCTATGTTCGCAACGGTGATAGACGTTTTCGATCCAGATCCAGAGGCGCTCGTTTAACTCATCGAGCGAGAGCGGGTGTTGGGGATCGAGGTTGGCGAGGAATTGCTCGCGCGCCGTTCTGAAAAGGCGCTCGATCTTCCCCCGGCCCTCGGGCTGATAAGGACGAGAGTGAATGACCAAAGTGCCGAGTGATGCCGAGATCCTGGCCAGTTGAGGCGAGCGGTAGATCTTCGCATTGTCAATGTACAAGCGAATCGGCGTACCACGCGCTGCGACGGCGTGGCGCAGACAATCGAGCGCGGCATCGAGTCCCTGGCTGGCATAAAACTGCGCATGCGGGATGAGGCGGCTGGCGTCATCGAGCGTGGCGTGGAGAAAGGCCTGCATTCTTCCGCCACTCGGGCGCCGGACCCAAGGGCCAAACAGCATGTCCGCCTGCCAGATCTGGTTGCTGAATTCGGCTTCAAACTTCTTGTGCGCCTGGGGCGCGAGCAGTTGCCGTTCCGAGAGGCCACGCTGTTTGAGGAAGCGATAGAGTGTGGAGGGCGAGATGGCGGGTGCGTCTTTGCCGGCAGACAGGGCGAGCTCGCGCAACAGGGTACTCCCGGTGCGATGTGGGTTTTCGCGCTTGAGGCGTTCAATGAGACTGGCCAGTTGCGGGGCGACGGCGCGCGACTGGCCCCGGTCCTGACGAGGTTTGGGAGCCAGCGCCTCGAAGCCGCCATGGCGGTAGCGCCCCGCCCAATGCTGCAGCGTATCGACGGAAATCGCCGTGCGTTTCGAACCGGGGATGTCGAAGTGGCGGGCGGCGATCTCCTGGGCGCGGCGCGTGAGTTCGCCGCGGGGAAGAGTCTCGATCACCAGGGGCGCGATTAATCCATAGCGGAACAGGGCGAGTTTTTCGGCTTTGGCATCCATGGGAAAATCTCCATGCCCCGAACGATAACCGGCAGCGGCGGTCTTCCGCCATGCAAATGCTCTGTGGGGGCCCTCAACAGGTGGGGCTCGCGGCGGCCAGCGTGGTGCGCCGCCCGGCCGGAACGAGATACGCGGGCCAGCCCAGCAGGGGGGCACGCAGTTGCGAAAACAGGAAACGGTGAGCGGTGATCCAGCCGATGGATTCGAGCATCCGCAGGGCCCGGGAGACGAAGTCCGTCGCCGGGCCCAGAGGCGTGGCCGCCAACGGCACCAGCGCCAGGCTCAGTGCGGGAGCTTGTTTCCGAAAACGGCGGACCCAGAACTGACCGCGCTGGTAAGGCATACCGGCTTGTGCGGCCGCCCGGGCAGCCTCCACCAGCGTGAGGCCATGGAGCAGCCGGGCCGCGAGGAACAGCGCCATCACGGAGATGCTGAAACGGAGCCAGGGGAGGGCGAACTCTGGCAGCAACGAAACGGTGCGTTTACAGGAGCGGCACAGGTAACGGCGAACAGGGATCACTCCATCGAAGGCGGCATCCACGAGTGTGCGGAGGTAGAATCCATGAGCGGTCAGAGGGTGTTGGGCCTCGCATTGCGGGCAATGGTCCGGGCGGTATCGATTCGGATCGGAGATTTTTTCGACATAGCTCTGGATAGAACCCGCAAATGGGTATAGGATTTGCATGTAAGCCTTTCCGGGAGTGTTGAGACTCCCTGGTTTGGTCTCGCGGAGGGCTCGGTGATTTCCTGAAGAAAAACCAGCCGGGCCTTCCGCCGTTCCACATCCTACATCCAATTCATGACGCCACAGGGGCGGGGATACTGAGGCGTCCGGCAAGTAACCTTCGCCATCCTCCAGGAACCGAAGAGAGCTCTCGATCTCCTGCCCACCAGGGGGGAGGTACGTGGCCCCAAGGGTCGACCGGAGGGGTACGAACGGATCGGGAGCAGTCGTAGTAGCCCATAGTACCGAGGAAGGTGGGGAACCGCAGGGCTCCCGCAAGGGGCGGCCACGGAACCCACTGGAGGGAAGGGGCGGCCCGAGCGGACGTATCGGGCGAGGGAGACATAGTCGAGACACAGAACTCGGGTGCTATGTGCACGAAACTCGACCGATTATCTGCCCCTGGGGCCGGAGGTTATCCGGGAACCCGGGGGTGGTGAGCCCGCTTGACGAACCCGCTGCGGGAAATCTGCACGGCGGGGTCTGTGAGGGGGGAGAATTCAGGGTTGCCATGGCGGACCTAAACGCGCACGAAGCTGGAAACGGCGGATAGAGCCAAGGAAAGCCTAACCCGGCGTAGCCGGAACCAAACAGGGCTGCCCCAGGAAGTCAGGAGTCAGAATCCGCCCCCTGAGGCGTACAGGACTGGGAAGTCCGATTATTTTCGAATGGCCTCCGGAGCCGTATAAACAAAGGGCGAAACCGCACCTGCTGAAAATATTCTGCCAGGGAAAAGCAAGATTTGAAACCATAGGTACGTACTAAAGCACTCTGGATCCTCCTCTACTCGGCGCCTAGGTTCGATTCCAGGCGCCCGCTATCGGAAGCTTCGGGCGCCTCCCGTTGCGCGAGGCACGAACGTGGTTTGGCAGGATGTGGCCAGTTGGGGCGCCGGATCCTGCATCTGCCGGGCGCGCAGAAATCCACCGAGCAGCGCGGATGGCAGAGCCATAAACATCAGAGCGACCGAATACCAAATGGGTTGCTCCTGACCGTACTTGACCATGGACACCATGCTCATGGCGATGGAAATCGTGGCGAGCCCTATGGCGTGTTTCATGGCTCCGCGGCCGGCCATCACCGCAGTGACATACGCGCCGATCACCATGCAGAAGAATCCAGACGTCAGATTGTAGACGAGGTAGGCGGAGTCTGGTAACTCGCCGGGTTGAGGCGCCGCTTCGGGGAACAGCGCGGTCAGCGCCATCTCGCCGCCGACCACGAAGGCCACGACGATTAGGTACCCCAAAATTATTGAAAGAATGCTTCTGCCCATTCGGATTCATGATACACGGCGAACAGTGTTCTTGCATTATTATCTGTGGTTTACAAGCACATGACCAGATGGCTACGGGCGCTATTTGAAAGCTGGGACAACACTTAATCCGGGAGTAAGCCACGATGGTTAACAGCCGAGGGAAACAGGAATCTACTTCTTGACCGTAAGGAGAACGTCAGCCGGGGACGACACACCGCCGATGCCGATAACGACCGGCAAGTCGCCATCTGGCGCATCGGCAGGCACTCGGACAGCGAGTTGATACAGGCCGGCGGAGCGAGGGGCCAGAGCTCCACCCAAATACTCAGCCGCCTTACCTCTAATTGTCACCGCGGGGACCGTCGTCAACGTGTGTACCCGATCATCGGGGACCAACTGGCCGGCAGGGACAGCCGGGTTAGTTGGACCGCAGCCCGTCCCCCAAAGAATAATCACCTCGCCTGGTTTGGCAGGCACCGTGGTCCGCGCCGGGAATGCATTCGCCTTGGCCGCCAGCGTGAAATCGGTGTGTGTTGCGACCGCATAATTTCCAGGCCAAGTAAATAGTGCCGGCGAATACTCCTGGAGTTGGGCTGTGAAGGTGTCACTGGCAACACCATTATTGATCACCTGAACCAGACGCGGCCCGGAAACAGAATCGGGTACTTGCGCGTTGATTTGTGTAGGGCTGACATAGGAAACAAACGAAGGCTTTCCATCGACAAGGACGCTGACTCCGTCCAGTTGAGCAGGCAGACGGCTATTGACAAAATCTGTGCTGTTCCAGGTTCTGGTGGTGCTTGCAAGGTTCGAGCCGGTGATGGAGAACCAGGATGCTGGCGAAATGACAGGCAGAAAATCCGCTGCGTTCGAGACGGCGTTTATTGTCGCTTTCTTCGGTGGTGGAATGATGGTTAGCGCGAGCAGCGCATTAATCTTGACAGCGGCATGGTCCGTCAACTGGATCACAAAGTTGGACGTCCCAGTAGCCAGCGGAATGCCGCTGATCGTGCCGTCAGAGGTGAGTCTCAATCCAGCGGGCAGCGCGCCAGCGGTGAGTGACCAACTGTAAGGCGCTGTACCTGACGTCGCGGCCAACTTTTGTGAATACGCTGACCCGACGATTCCAAGGGGCAAAGCAGCCGTGGTCTCGTTGGGCATCAATTGCGTAGCGCTGAAGATGGTCACTGAGGCAGCTCCTGCAACAATGGGAAGCGAGTTTCCTGCAGCGGATGTTGCTACAGGAGCATCGAGCTGGATATTTGAAGTAGCGTTTGTGGTGGCGCCAGAGATCGATAAAGACAACGTTGCAACCACGCCATCAGAGATTGATGTGCTATTGAGACCAACTACCAGGCACGTGTACGATCCAGCCGTGTTGCCGCAGTAGACCGATTTCCCTGTAGCGATGGCGGAAGGGCCGGCAGTTAATTGAACAGAGGTGAAATCCAGAGCCGAGTAGTGCAGCGTAAATTGCAACCCGGTTGGTTGCGTGCCTTTCGCATTCAGCGACACGTAAAGCAATGTTTTGCCGCCACGCAAACCGGAGCCGGAAGAAAGACTCAGAGCGGCAGTTTGGGCGAAAGCCGATACGGATGACAACAGAACGGCAATTACCGCGAGATTCCGAAGCAAACGCAGTGTCTGTATCACTCTGGGGCCACCGTAACAAGGTGGAAAATGAACGTCAACTTATCGTATTAAATAGATCATATTGCAGAAATCAGGATGCCTCAAGTGGCTGGCTAGTAATTCAATCTGTATACCATAGCAGCCCCCTCTGGGCGAGTCAATTCTTCAGATCAGATCTTCAGATCAAGCCGCGACGCGTGGCAAAATGACTGGAAACAACAGGACCTGAGTTCTCTTGCGCGTCATCCCACGTGCCATCGCCAACTCTGATGTCGTAACGTAGAAATAGATATGGCGAAATCCGAAACTGCGGTGCTGGGCGGCGGGTGCTTCTGGTGTCTGGAAGCCGTGTACGAGCAGATGAAAGGCGTCCAATCGGTCGAGTCCGGTTTCATGGGCGGCAAAACGCCGGAGCCGACCTATCGCGACGTGTGCGGCGGCCGCACCGGGCACGCGGAAGTTGTCAAAATCAACTTCCATCCGGAGGTCACTTCGTTTCGCGAAATTTTGGAAGTATTCTTCACCATCCACGATCCCACCACACTCGACCGCCAGGGGAATGATGTGGGAACGCAATACCGCTCGGCGATTTTCTACAGCTCAGAGGAGCAGCGGCTAATCGCAGAGCAAACTATTCGAGAACTCGATTCAGCCGGTATCTGGAACGATCCGATTGTCACCGAAGTGGGGCCGGCCACTACGTTTCATCGCGCCGAGGATTATCATCAACAATATTTCCGCAACAATCCCCAGCAGCCCTATTGTGCATTCGTGGTCTCGCCCAAAGTCCACAAATTCCGCGAGAAGTTTGCCAATAAATTGAGACGAAGCGCCTGAGGCGGCACCAATTCATCGGTAGCTGTGTCTGAATTGCCACCAGGCCTATCACTTCAGATAGCTGACTATCCAATCGAATAGGTTTTTGTCCGTTCACACGTTGTGCCGGAATTTTATTACAGGCCGTCCTTTTTTCGCGCCGTCAGGAAAACGAGACGGATGCATCATATCATGTGAATCGCGGATCTTGTGCCTTAGCCGAGGCTTTCCACCCGCATTGCAGCCTCTAGCTAGGATGGAGGTACAGAGTGGTTCGAACTAAATGAAAGCCACGAGCGAGAGAACAACGTATGAGGAAAGTGTGCGCCATTGTTATCCTAATCGCGTTGGTTGGAATTTCCACCTGGCCTCGCCAGAGCCGCTTTGATGATGACGACGTTCCAAAACCCGCCAACCCAGCAGGCCCCCCGGGCCGCATGGACCTCCAGGCCCCACCGGAAGAACAGGACCACAAGGTCCAGCAGGAGTGCAGGGGAGCCAAGGGTGACACCGGCGCCCCCAGGTCCAGCAGGAGCGCAAGGAGCGAAAGGTGACACTGGCGCTTCAGGTCCAGCGGGACCTCCAGGACCCGCGGGACTCGCAACGACGGTTTCGGGCCAAGCCGTGTTGCCCGGTTCACAACTGATTCCCGGACCGCTTCTCAACCCGCTGCAAATTGCCTTGCTTCGTTGGTATCAGGCAACGGTGGTTAGGGACTTCGCGGTGGGTCATTCACCGAGAGGCATCGCTTTCGACGGCCACAGCGTTTGGACTACGAATACTACGAATAGAGCCAGCAACGATGTCACAAAGTTGCGGGCGAGTGATGGCATGGTGATAGGCACATTTTCTGTAGGCACTGACGGCACGGTCCGGGTCCAGTGGTCTTCGACGGAGTGAACATCTGGATCGGAACCCAATTGCGTGATGCTAGAAAACTGCGCGCGAGCGATGGCTCTCTTCTGGCTTCGTACCCGCTAACTGAACTGGTGTGGCCTCTGCGCTGGCGTTTGACGAGGCGAACATCTGGGCCGCTATCAAAGCGAATGACAGCATCGTCAAGATTACGTGCCGCCGACGCGGCCATCCTCGGAACGTTTTCACTTCCGGCAGGGTCAGCGCCGAGCGGTCTATCTTACGACCGAGCCAACATCTGGGTGGCGACCGGCAGGACACATCGAGTGGCCAAGCTTCGAGCCGGGGATGGAAGCACGCTCGCCAGCTACGGAGTAGGACAACACCCAGGCGGCATGGCTTTTGATGGCCTCAATATCTGGGTCGCGAACGAATCGAGCGACACCGTTTCGAAACTCCGCATGGCGGATGGTTCGGTTCAGGGGAACTACGCGGTTGGTTCCGGACTCTCAGGTGTCGCGTTTGACGGAAACAGCATTTGGGTGAAAACCAGCTCAGCAATGATGTCACCAAGCTGCGCGCTGCGGATGGCACGCATCAAGGCACCTTCCCGGTGGGCGGTTCGCCGATGGGCGTAGCTTTTGACGGAGCCAAACGTCTGGATCGCGAACAGCGGCGGCAGTACTGTGTCCAATAGATAGTTTCGCCGTCAACGGCACGCCCCAAAAGGCATGAATGACAAGATCGGCCTCTTGATCGTTTCGTGGACGATCTTGGAGGCCGACTTACTTCAAAGCGATGGACGAGTAGCTGACGACGCCGTCGGGCCCGATCCAGGCGAGACTTTGCAGGCCGGACTCGACGCCCGCCGGGACAATCGCGTTCACCTGATAAACTCCAGCCAGTCCGGGAGTAAGACCGGCAAACGTGACGGTTGCGTCAACGCCTCCGATTTGTAGGCGCGGCTTCGCCAGGGCGCTGGCCGGAGGTGACGCCGGCGACGCAATGCCCGCGGGCACCACTGGATTGGTAACGCCCAAGCCGAGTCCGTAAATCTCGAGCTTCTCGCCCACAACCGCGGGATGATCCGAATCCGCAACAATGCGAGTTCCAGCGTGAAACGCGGCCGCCTGCGGATAGTAAAGATTCCCCCGCAGGAAAGGAATTACAAAATTTGAGGGCGACACGCTCTTGACATCAACACTCACCGGCGGCGACAGGGCACCTCCCGCGTATCGCACCTGAAATGACGCCGTGCCCGAAGGCGCCAATTGCGGCAACTGCGCATTGATCTGCCATGGCGTGACGGCGAGGAGCGGTATAGGTTGGCCGTTTACCAGCAGGGAGACCTCTTTGAGCGAGGTAGGCAGCGGGAACTCCGTCGCCTGGACCAGTTCGTCCGCGCCGATATTGGCGCCGTAGATGCTGATCAGCGAACCCGGGGAAGGCGCGCCGTAGCCGGTTGCATTCACAACTCCGTTCGCGTTGAGCAAGTGCGGTGCGTAAATGGACACGAACGAACGGATGTCGGAGGTGGAATCCGTGGGTATCCGGTAAATCGCCGCCAAACTCGCAGACTGCGAGGCTAGCGTGAAAACGACTTGCGTTCCATCGTCGCTGACCGCGGGGTTGGCGGCGGCCGATACCGGCAGCTTCGTCAGCGCCAGCACCGTCCCGTCACCACCGGTTCGCACACTCTTGATTTGGCCGCCTTGTGTGAAGGTCACCACGGAAGCGTCGGCTGAGATCGACGGACTGCCGGCGATTTCGTCTCCAGACGAAAGCCTCCGTAGACCCGAGCCGTCTGGGTTCACCACCCAGATCTGATTTACCTGCCCGCCGTCGGTAGCAAAGTTGCTCTCGAATGCGATCAGCTCTGCGCCCGCGCTGATGGTGGCGTTGCTCGCAAAAAACGACGCGTTGCCGAATTTGGTCACCTGCTTGACGCCCGTGCCGTTGAGATTCATCACGTAGACGTCGGTGGCTGCGGCTGCGAAGGTGGGGCCCGCCGGCGCAGACGACGTGAACACCACTAGGCCAGTACGGCTGATCACGCGTTGCGGCGATGGCGCGAGTGAGCCGGTATAGATGGGGAGCCGGGTGAGGCCGCTGCCGTCGGCATTCACCGCGAAGAAGGGTTGCTGCCGCGCCACCGCGTACAGCACCTTGCTTTCATCCGCGTTAAGATGCACTGGGCCCACGCACGCGCGGAAACAACTGACGCACAACGGCTGTATGCAACCTTCTTTGTCGGTCACCAGCGTACGGTCATCAACGCCAAAGGCGTTCTGCCTCAACAAGTGAACTTCTTCAGAGCCGCTGGTGCCGGTGGGCGACGCTACATATGAGATAGCCGTTCCTTGAAAAGCGACACTGGTGACGCCGGTAAATGTCGAGTCGCCCGCATAGTTGGTCAACCTACGAAAAGTGCGTAGCTGCGGTTCGGTGTAGACGTAGATGTTGGTTCCCTTCTGTGGTGTGCCATCGGGATCAACGGCAGCCGCGAACACAACAACACGGCCATCGGCGTTGGTGGCCGGCGGGATTAAGTTGATGGGGTCGCCGATACGAATGGGCAGAGCGTCCGGCCGTCCGACGGCGGAAACAATAACGAAGATCGAGAACAGCAATACACTTCGCATTGGGTGGGTGGACGGAGGAGCCGGCGTACCCGTTACAAGCGTCTTTCCGATCTTACCGCACCAACCGGAGGGTCGTGCTCTCCCACCGTTCTCCGCCGTTCTCCGCAGCGGAGGACGTGATAGGGTTGCCCGATCGACTCGGCCACCTGGATGAACTCGGCCGGAGCGGCCGTATTGAACATAAACATTTCGTAGTGGCAAGGGATGACGATACGCGCGTGATGGACTGCGCCAGCCGCGCGGCTTCCGATCCACTCAGATTTCCAGCCACTCTGCGCTCAGGCGCGCGCCCGTTGATCGGTAACAGCGCAACATCAATGTCGAATGGCCGCAATCGCTCTGCCAAGCTCTGCCATGCCCCCGTAGAGCATCGTGTCGCCGCTATGGTAAATACTCCACGGCCCGCACTCGACGACAAAGCCCACGGTTTCCGGCGTCAACTCTTCGTGCGCAGCGGGAACGGCCGTGAATCGGAAGGGAACGACGGCGGCCGACGCTCCGTCGGGCAAGCCGATTGGAAAACTGGGATCGACACGCAAACGAGTGGCGACGAAATCGCGGTTGGCCGCTGCCACGATCATCTGGAGCCGCGGATTGATCTTCAGCAGCGGGTCCAGCGTTTCGGCATCGAGATGGTCCGTGTGATTGTGGCTCGACGTGACGACATCGATGAAGTCCAGGCGCGCCGGATCGACCACGCGCTCTGTCATACGCACATGCGACTTGTCGGTGGCCGCGTATTTCTTCGTCAAGGAATCGGACAAATACGGATCGAGCAGCAGGTGCTTGCGTTGAAACTGAACCAGAAATCCACTCTGGCCCAGCCACCAAAGACGGAGATCATCGTTGTCCTGGTTGGCCGCGCGCACATCTGCGAGGAAATCTTCGTCTTTGAGCACCGGCTGAATCATGCCATTCCGAGCCCGGCACGCACCTGCTCGACACCATCCACCAGGGCCTTCAGTTTTTTCCTGGACGCCCAGCGCGCGGTCTGGCTGAGTCCGCAGTCCGGAGCAAATGACAACCGGTCAGCCGGCGCAAATTCCAGACACCTGCGTACGCGGGCCGCAATATCTTCGGGCGTCTCGATGTAGTAACTTTTCACGTCAACGATTCCGACAGCGACGTCCATCTTCCCGGCGATAGTGCGGATCAGCTCGATCTCCGCAAACTCGCGGCTAGCCATCTCGAGATGCATCTCATCAATATTCAAATCGAGAAACGCCGGAAACATCGGCGCATATTTTCTGGGCGCGACGGCGCGCGCCTTGTAGTTCCCGAAGCACAGGTGTGTAGAGAGCCGGCAACGGCCGCGTATGGCGCTGACAGTTCTGTTCAAGATATCCACTAACCGTGCCGGGTCTTCGCGATATGCGTAGCAACTCATGGAGGGCTCGTCGACGCAGATCTCGGCGCACCCGGCATCCACCAGCGCTTCCAGTTCTTGGCGCACGATGGGGATCAGCGCTTCGGTGAGAGCATAACGATCCTTGTACTGTTGGTTGGGAATCAGCCGGCCGCTCAGCGTGTATGGACCGGGCACGCAGACCTTCAGCACGGCACCAGCGGGCGCGATGCGTTCCAGGCGCCTGAAGTCGTCGACTGCACCAAGCCCGCGGGGCGCCCCGAGCGTGCCGGTGACTTCGTGCTTGCCGCGCTGATCGTGCGCAGGCGGCCCGAAGCGGCGCTTCGGCCGGGAGTCGATCGAGATGCCTGTGAGAAAACCGTAGAACGACAAGTTGAAATCCAGCCGCGTTTGCTCACCATCGGTAATCACATCGAGACCGGCGGCGACTTGGTCGTTGACCGCCACGGTCACGGCGTCATCCAGCAACTCAGCGAGGTCGTCAGTTCCGAACTCGTCTAGCCTGGTCGAGGCAAGCTCGAGCCAGCCCGGAAACGGATAGCTGCCGATGACGGTGGTGCGTAGCGGGCGTTCGTTCATGACGTTATCCGCTCACCCCCCATCCGCCGTCGACACTGACCACTTGTCCGGTGATGTGGCGCGATTGTTCCCCCAGCAGAAAAAGCACCGTTTCGGCAACGTCGCCGGCTTCAAGCATGCCCCCGCTCAACGGCTGCTTGTGAGCGATAAAGTCGAGCAGTTCCTGGTTCGACTGTGCTCGCGCGCTCATGGGCGTACGCACCAGCGCCGGTGCGATCACGTTCACACGGATCTTGTGTGTCGCATAATAAGCCGCCATGGCGCGGCTCATCGAAATGATGGCTCCCTTGCTAGCGGCATAGGCGTGCGTTGCGAAATGCTGAGCTTGCGGTGAGAAGGCCAGCACGCTGGACATGTTTAAGACAGTCCCGGGAGTGCCGCTGCCCAGCCAATGCCGCAATGCGCCGCGACATACCAGAAACATACTTTTGACGTTGGTATCGAACGTGATCTCCCAGCCTTCAGTGGAACACTCGTGCAGCGGACCGTCGCCGAACTGGCGGCCGCTGATACCGGCCACGTTGAACACCGCGTCAATAACGTGGAACTTTTCGAGGCAAGCCTTCAACGCCTGCTCGACAGCGTGCTCATCCCGCAGGTCACACGCGTGGTAGCCGGATCCCGGCAGCCGTGCGCTCAAACTCCGGCAATGCGATTCGTCGCGGCTGATGACGAAAACCGAGTCACCTTGCTGCGCCGCTTTGAGCGCGGTGGCTTCGGCGATTCCAGTGGAGCCGGTGATCAAGAGTACTTTGCCCATAAGTTCGAAACGCACGAATGCGAGGACGCTGTTCGACTGTCAATATTCCACGCGAATCCACTTGCCTGATTGCATCGACTGGTAGCCCGCGTCCAGAATACAATTCACCGCATAACCATCTTCGTAAGTTTCGCGAGGCGCAGCCCCACTGCGCACGCAGTCCACGAAATGACGCATCTCCGCCTGATATCCGTAGGCGAATGCTTCCTCGGGCAGCGGCCGCGTCCAGCCGAAATCAATGTCCGCCTTCTCGACGACATAGCCCACCGAACCTGTGGTGAAGGCCGCAATGGGCGTGCCGCGAGTCACATCCGTGAATATTGAGCCTTCCGATCCGTGGATTTCGTTCCGCAGATCGAGGCCGCCCTTGGTGGTCCAGGATAGTTCGCAGTGGCCGATGCCACCGCTCGAAAATTTCAGCACCAGCAACGCGTTATCTTCACCAGCGGTCTTGCCGTGATGGACCAAGTGCGCACCCCAGGCCATCACTTCTGTGATCTTGTCTTCTTTTCCGAAAAAATAACGAGCCGCTTCGATGCAGTGGCAGCCGAGGTCATTCATGGCTCCGCCGCCGGTTTTCTCCACATCCCAGAAGTGCGGACTGTGAGGCCCGCTGTGCGATTCCCGCGAACGCACCCACAACACGCGGCCGAGGCCACCTTGCTCAATGGTTTGCCTGGCTTTGACCACACAGGGCGCGAACACTTCCGTTTCGGCGTAACCATGCAAGGCACCTGAGGCTCGAGCGGCTTCCACCATTGCCTTGGCTTCCGCTCGCGTGCGACCGAGTGGTTTGGTGCACACCTGATTCTTTCTGGCGCGGGATAATTCCAGCGACACTGGGAGATGGGCTTCGTTGGGAAGCGCGATGATGTACAGACCGATATCGGTTCGGCCAATCAGCTTCCCGAGATCCATGACCGGTTCTGGGATCGACCAACGCTGAGCGAAAGTTTCCGCACGTGTCTTTTCCCGTGAGTAGTTCGCGACGACCCGGTGCCCGTGCACGTTGGCAAGGCCTTGCATGTAGAACTCAGCCACGAAGCCGGAGCCGATGAGCGCAATCGAAACATCATTCATATAGATGCCGCAAACTCTTCCGGTAGACCTCGTAAAAACGTTCGAGTTGCTCCGCGGCGTCGGCATTGCCGACGAACTGGTGGCTCGGCAGCAGCACTGGTTTCAATCCGCGCGCTATCAGCCGCTCAGCCACTTCGCAACGCAGCATGTTGATGATCATGCCTCCAGTTACTGTGGAAGCAGGACCTGTGCGCCACTCGAGACCTTCGATTTCCACCACACAATCTCCCGGCGGGCAATGATTGTCGATCACGATGTCGGCTAGGTCGATCAGTTTCTTTCCGGAAGAATGCCCCGCGGCGGCGATTTCGGAATGCTGGCGGGATACGATGGCGATGACCGTCATGCCGCGACGCTTGACTCCGGTTGCCATTTCCACGACCACCGGACGGATGCCGCTGGTGGAAATGATCATGAACGCATCGTGCGGGCCGAAGTGGAAGCTTTTCAGAATTTCTTCCGCATAACCTTCATACTTTTCGAGGAAGAGCGGCGCGCGGAGACCGTTCGAGCCGACGATATCGGCATGGTTCGACAGCGCCTGCTCCACCAGAGCCACAAAACCTGGAAAGCATCCTTGCCGCGGAGTCATTTCCTCGCACATCATCCGGGAATGGCCGTTGCCGAATAAGAACACCAGGCCGCCTTGCGCGATGGAAGACGTGCAGACGTCCGCTGCTTTCAGAATCGCCGCGAATTCCTGATCGCGCACGTCGCGCAGGAGCCCCATAGTCTTGTCGAAGTAAGATGCGGCGGCTGTCATGCGACCACTACCTATATCAGAACAACAGAAGCCCGGACAACGGGAGTATTCTTGATTTTCATGGTCGCTTCGAAGCCCGAATCCGGAATTCTGCTGATCGGACTCGACATCGGCGGGACACAGATCAAAGCCGCCTGCGTGAACGAGTCCGGGTCAGTCGTTGATACCAGACGCTTGAATACGCCTGCGTCTTTGATTGCATTTCGGCAGGCCGTGTGTGGATTGTTGGAGGAACTGATTGCGTCTCACGCCAATATTCGGGCAGTGGGAATCGGCTGCAAGGGACTCATCAATCCGCACACCAGCCAAGTGGAATCGCTACCTGGTACGCTGCATTATCTCGAAGAACAAGTGCTGGCGCAGATGTTAGCTCCAGTACTGCCCACCGGTACGATGATCGTTGCCGACAATGACGCCCGAGTGGCGCTGGCCGGAGAAATGTTCTGGGGAGCCGCGTGCCAGTGCCGCAATGCGTTGATGCTCACGTTGGGAACGGGCGTGGGCGGCGCGATTCTGTCGGATGGCCGGATTCTGCGTGGGACGACGGGCGCGGCTGGGCACATGGGGCACCTCACGGTAGACCCGGAGGGTACGCTCTGCATCTGTGGCAACCGCGGGTGCCTCGAGACGGTGTTCTCGGCGCGCACCATCGAAAGCCAAGCCTTCGGTGCGATTCATCGCGGAGTCGACTCACGCCTTCTGGCGCACGGATCGAAGGTGCCCACTTGTGCGGAGGTGTTCGATCTGGCGCGGCAAGGAGATGCAGTCGCAAGCGACATCGTCCGCAAAGCCACTAGAGTGTTGGGCGCAGCCATCGCTGGTCTGGCATTCGTGCTGGATCCGGAGAAGATCATTCTCGGCGGGCAGATTTCAGAAGCCGGAGACGTACTGCTCGAGCCGTTGCGCGCGGAAATCACATGGCGGACGCGGGCCTTCCTTCGACGGGAGATCGCTGTTGTTCGCTCGCAACTGATAGATCCATCCGGAGTGATTGGCGCGGCGGCTCTGGCACTCGAAGCACGAAGCCGCACCGCGACGGCTTGAATCTCGCGGCAGACCACTTAGGGGAAGTTAAGAAATAATATGGACGAATCGCTGCAGGGATCACGCGCGTTGGCGAGGTGAGATTGTGTAGTTCCATGCTGGATGAACTTTGTGGCGTCGGAGCTGTATCTCGCCTCACCCGGCCTTCGCCGGGGTTCACCAGCTTGGCGCCGCTTCCCAACTCCTCGACTGCTTTGGTAATCGTCGTGAGCCCCGTCAACGCCGCCAAGCGACTAATGCCGCCCCGCCCCAAATCCAACGCCTTAACTGCGGCGAACAGCCTCGCCTGAAACTCATTCAAGGTGCGAAACACCTTCAGCCATCGTCTTTCAGTCCCCCGAATCGGACCGCCCTTGCGTGGACCTGATCATCCACCCTGAAATACGCTCGCCTCAAACAATTGTCCAGCTTATTGTTTGACTCCGACTTAGCTGCGACGCTCACTACGCTCCCTGCAGTTTTTTGAAAGCCGCCAAACAACGTTTTACTGTCTCGAGCGGCTGGTATTCGCTGCCTTCCTGCTCGATCAGGTAATATTCGATACCCCCGGTCTTTTCGGCAGCCTCGAAGATTTTCTTCCAAGGCGCCACACCTTCGCCGAAGAGCACTTTGTAACCCTTCTCGGGTGACCAGTCCTTGCAATGCATAGAGCGGATGCGGCCTGGGTTCTTGTTGATCCAGGCAACCGGATCTGCGCCGACTTCAAGACACGTGCCGACGTCGAGTTGAAGTGCAACGTCTCTGCTGGTGTTGGCGGCGAGCACTTCGATGGGCCGCTGCCCGTCGAGTAGTTTGAATTCCGCCTGATGGTTGTGATATCCGGTGCACATTCCCAGCGGCGTCAGTTTTTCACGAGCCTGGTTGAGACGCTCGGCCACTGCCTTCCAGCCATCCAGACCCTGGACGCGTCCGGCGCTGGCCATCACAATGAACTTGCTTCCAATGGCTTGGTTCAGCTCGATGGCGCGCGCAAGGTTCTCGGCAGCGAGGGCTTTCGAATCATTGTGCGTCGACAGGCAGCGGATTCCCAGATCATCCAGAAGCTTTCTCACCTCCTTGGCGTAATCGACGGTCCATGCGAAGTATGGAGAATAAAACTCCACATCTTCGTAGCCCATTTTGGCAACCGCGCGGACGGTACCCATCAGTTCCTCTTTCAACTGATCGCGGACCGAGTACAGCTCGAGACCCACAGGAACGTGCTTGCCGTTGCCCCGCGTCGCCGCGGACATCATGGCAACAGACGCGGTCGAAGAGAGAAACGACCGGCGGGAAACGGAATTGCGTGAGGTCATGGTAAGCAAAAGATATCACATCCAGTGCGCTGGCCAAGCCAGATAGGCGCGCGCTACTCGACGGCGATGCGCACGGTATTGGCGGATTGTCCGTTCACCGTGAGAACCACATCGACTTCACCTGCGTTATGAAGCGACAGCGGTAATGCCACATTCACCTGATCGAGTCCGGGATACGTACGCTGGGGACCTGCATAGACGACCGATGCTGCCACACCTCCGATGGTGACCGTGACATCGTTCAGCGAAGACCGGCCGCGGATGCCGGTGCCGTAGAAAGAAACGTATATCGGCGTGTCGACTCCAAGCTGCATGGGTACGCTCTTGCAGTTTCCAGCTCGCTCACAGGTGAACACGGGAATCGGAGATTCGAAAGTTGTCGGCAGGACAATCTCCACGGCCGTGGCGGCGGCGACCCCTTTTCCATCTCCATTTGCCGTGAACAGCGACGGAGCCGTGGTGGCGATCAGAACGCTTCCCAAGGCGTGTGTGCCGGTAATGTTTTGGAGCGTCAGGGTGGCATTCCCGATCGCCGTTCCCTCGGGCACTTCGAAATTGATCTGTGCCGGCGAGACGTAGGCCAACCCAGCCGGCCGCGCTGTTCCTGTGGTGTCTTGAACCGTTACCGTCGCTCCAGCCAGTGACGTGGGCCAGTCTGGGGAAGTGGCGCCCACTGTCTGCAAGCTGAGATTCGCGCCATAAATCGACCCGATGGATTCGGGCGTCAGGATTGCCACGCCGCTCGCGGCAGACACCGCGGCCGGAGCATAGGTCATCCGGTAAATGGCGCCAGCCTGATCGTCAGAAATCAGCAGACTGCCTGTCGTAGCCACCACGGCATTTACAGGCCGTCCCCAAGCGGTCTGGGATGCGTCATCCAGCCACCCGGTGATCAGATCGATCTGCGCGCCTGGCAACTGCGTCGCTGTGTTCCAG
>QHXW01000043.1 GCA_003223115.1 Acidobacteriota bacterium | reverse complement strand
GATGTAATCCATGGTGATGAATTTGCACCCGCCGGCCGTGCCTAAATCGAAAATCCCGAATCACATTCTTGTGCGTGACCTGCCGCGCGAGGATCAGCTCCTGTTTGAAGCGCCGCAAAATGTCGGGACGCCCGGCCAACTCCGGCCGGATGACCTTGAGCGCTGCCAGCCGATCGAGCTCATGATCCCGGACTTGATAGACCGCGCCAGGCGTTTGAGATTTCGTAGCGCTCGCCCAGCACAGTACCGGGCTCAAGCTGCGCGTTGGGATCTCGTGGGCCGACTTTCTGGATCGGCACCGACCATCCAGTTGTCCCGCCGATGGTCGCTTCCTGATTAGACGGCCCGCCTGCCGGCTTAACGATGGTAGCCGCTCGCTCCGCCGGGTCGAGGATGAGGGTTGCGCACTTGAAGCATGCGAGGGACTCAGGCGGATTGCTGGCGTGGCAGATTGGACATTCCACCAGAAGGTCGTGCATGTTGTTCACGATCGCCATTTGTCCTCCCAAGTACGCGTGGTATACACCCAAGCGCCTTCATTGCGGCTGCATTTTCGGAGCGGCACAGTCACTTGGGGACGCTGCAACAGCACGCGGAAGACGTGGGGCGCTTTGCCAGAGGGTTCCGCCAGAAGAAATCCGACCGGCCCAGAGCCAAGCGGAAATGATCAAAGCCACCAACACCGCCGCGGCGTTCGGGAGACCTCGATATGGCGTCGCACGCTGCGGCCAACGTAAGCGCGAGTCATGCTACCGCGCACCTGCGTCGAATTATCATCGTCGAGCCCCTGTTATTGTTTATGACAAGCATAACAGTGCGCACTGTCGTACACATAATTCTTGTTTCCCGAGTGGTTGGCATCCGTCTGTGGCTTTAAGTGGCAATTCGTGCAGACGAAGACCGAATAGTCTGAGGAATTGGCATGGCAGTCGGTGCAAAGTTTGGCGCTGTGATGCGGAATCCTGAACCAGGTGTGATTGAATGTGGCGCCCGTCCAGGCTGCCGTAGTGTGGCAGGTGTCGCAGGTCGTCGGGAAACCAGCCGCGATGTGATTCGGACTGGTGGTGGCCTGATACACCGCCTGGTGACAACCGTAGCAGGCGGTTGCGGTCAGGCTAAAATTTCCGCCCACGTGACACAAAGCGCAGGCAGTGGTCGCGTGTATGCCGGTCAGCGCCCAACCCGTTTTGGCGTGGTCAAAAACGGCGCCCGCCCACGAAGTCGTGCTGTGGCACGTGTCACACGTGGTCGGGAACCCGGCCGCGGTGTGATTGGGGGTAGCGGTGGCATTGTAGTTGGTCAAGTGGCAGTTGACACAGGCAGCGCTCGTCAAGCTGTAGTTGTTGTTGGTGTGGCACTGTGCACATTGCAGGCTGGTGTGCGCGCCGGTCAGGGCGAAACCGGTGGTCGCATGGTTGAACGTGGCGCCTCCCCAGCCGGCGACCATCGTATGACACAAAGTGCAATCCTGGGGGAATCCGGCCGTCTTGTGCCGCGGATTGGTGGTGCCGTTGTAGTCGGTCAGGTGGCAATTGATGCATGTCGCGCTGGTCAAACTGAAATTGCCGCTGACATGGCATTGTGCGCACTGCACGCTCGTATGGGCGCCAACAAGGGCGAAGCCCGTGGTCGCATGATTGAACGTGGCGCCTGCCCACCCGGCGACAGTGGTATGGCAGGTATCGCAGGTGGTTGGGAATCCTGAAGTCTTATGAGGCGGATTCGTGGTGGCGTTATACGCGGCCATGTGACAGTTGGCGCAGGCGGTGGAGAGCCCGGCAAACACGTTGTTCACATGGCAAAGGCCGCACGCCACATTCACGTGAGCCCCTCTCAGCGCGAATTTGGTCGCGGTGTTGTGATTGAATGTCGCTGTTAGCCAGCTGGCCGTCGGGTGGCACACCGAACAATCGGTCGGAAAACCGGCGGCCTGATGGTTAGGATTCGTTGTGGCGACGTACTTCGCCTGGTGGCAGCCGTAGCATAGCATGGTCGTGCCGGCAAACTTCCCTCCCACGTGGCATTGAGCGCAAGTGACGGTGACGTGAGCGCCCGTGAGCGGAAACGGGGTTTTGGAGTGATCGAACGTAGCGCCTCCCCAACCGGTAACCATGGAATGGCACATGGTGCAATCCTGCGGGAATCCGGCTGCCTTGTGGGGCGGATTATTAGCTCCGCTGTAGTCGGCCAAGTGGCAGTTGATGCACGCTGCGCTGGCCAAGGTGAAATTGCCGTTGACGTGGCATTGCGTGCACTGCACAGTTGTATGCGCTCCGACCAATGCAAACCCGGTCGAAGCATGGTCGAAGTTGGCGCCTCCCCAGCCGGCGACGGTCGTGTGGCAGGTGTTGCACGTCGTTGGAAATCCCGCGCTCTTGTGAGGTGGATTCGTGGTGGCGTTGTACTCTTTGAGGTGGCAGCTGAAGCAGTCCATCGCCGTGCCGGTGAACTTTCCTCCCACGTGGCATTGAGCGCAAGTGACGGTGACGTGAGCGCCGGTTAAGGCAAAGCGGGTTTTGGAGTGATCGAATTTGGCCCCTGGCCATTGCGTGGTGTTGTGACAGACCGCGCAGTTAGTCGGGAATCCGGCAGTCAGGTGATTGGGGTTCGTGGTCTTATTGAAATCGGCTAAGTGGCACGAGGCGCAGTCCATCGCCAGGCCGACGAACACGTTGTTTTTATGGCATTGCGCGCAGGCCACGCTGACATGGGCTCCCGTAAGGGCGAACTTGGTCGAGGTGTTGTGATCAAACTTAGCCCCCCTCCATTGCACAGTTGTGTGGCAAGCGTTGCAGGTAGTAGGAAAACCAGCCGCCACGTGATTCGGACTCGCAGTCTTGTTGAAGTCCTGCAAATGGCAGCTGACACAACCACTGGAAGCGGTCGTAAACTGTCCGTTCAGATGGCACGAGGTGCAAGCCACGGTGGCATGGGCCCCGGTGAGAGGGAACTTGGTCAACGTATTGTGATCGAATTTTGCGCCTTGCCAGTTCGCGGTGGTATGGCAAGTATCGCACTGCATCGAAAAATTGAGGTGGCGGTGATCGGGGTTGGAGGTCTTTTCAAAGTCGGCCAAGTGACAGCCGGAGCAATTCAGGGGAGTTCCGACAAAGCGCCCGGCGACGTGGCAAGCCGTGCACTGCACGCTGATGTGGGCGCCGGTCAGGGGGAATTTAGTCGAATTGTGATCGAAGGTCACGCCCAGCCAGGTGGTGGTAGTATGACATCCGCTGCAGTCGTGCGGAAACCCGGCGGCCACATGATTCGGATTCTTTGTGGCGGTGAAAGCCTGCGCGTGACAGCCGAAGCACTCGGTTGACGTACCCTGGAACCGGTTTTCAATGTGGCACGAGGTGCACGCCAATTGAGCGTGCGCACCTGTCAGGCTGAATCGCGTAAACTGCGCGTGATCAAATTTCGCGCCTTGCCATCGGTCCATGGTGTGGCAGGTTTCGCATGTGCCCGGCAGGTTGGCGGCAACGTGGTCCAGCGGGCGCCCCTGCTGGAAATCGCGTTGGTGGCAACTCATGCACTCCGTGCTCAATCCGACGAACACGCCGCTAGCCGCTCCGCGGTGACAAGCTTCGCATTCGACGGCGGCGTGTGCGCCCAATAGCGGAAAGCGATTTTGATGCCTCTTGATCGCGTTGACGTTTACGCGCCATCCATTCACGCTATGGCAGCCCTGGCAGTTCGTTCCCATCTGCCGCCGATGGAGATCCGCGTGGCAATCAGCGCACTGATGACCAACGTTAGTGAACACTTTTTTCACATGGCATGAATTACACTCCACATTTTGGTGCATGCCGCGAAGCGGGTATTTGGTTTCGCGGTTGTGGTCGAATTCCACCGTTTTCCGGATGGGCGACCAGCTTATGGTAGTGTGGCAATTCTCACAAGCGATTGAAATAGGCCCGTGGGGGTTGTGCGGCGTCGGCTTGTTGGTCTGCGCCGGCAGCAGACTAGCGGCCATGAATACCAGAACTAAGAAAACTACACGCACCCGCCACGACCGGTCCGCCCGCCGTTCCAGGCTGGCTGTCATTGATGTGTGTCCGCTCTTCCGTCTCCCAGCAAAGTCACTTGCTTACGGTTCGGAAGTGAAACGGGGGCCTCCGTCCTGCGGCAAAACCCTAATCTGAGTCTCTACCAATTAGAGCGCTCACTGTAAATTAGAGCGCTCACTGTAAAGTTCGACAACTAGGTAAAACCCCAGTCTGACGCCGAATTTGTGATTCTCGTCACACCGTCCGAGCAGGTCGTTAGGCCGTCGCCGAATTCCGTCTGGGAAACGACACGAGGAGAAATTGAAAAAGGGCGGCTCACCTCGCTCACCTACCGAGAGGCGATACAACTAAGGCTCTCGCGTGGCCGGGGCTAAGCGGCTGTCAAGACTCAGTTGCCAAGAGCGCTTTCGATCACCGCGCAAACTTTCCGTGACTGCTGTGAAAGCTTGCGGACCACGCGGCTAGCGCTCTTGAGGCTGCGAAACTGCAGGTGTCCACTCCTGCGCCTTGACGTCCGTTCGGCGAGAGGCCACGTCAGTCAGCTGCCTTCACGCTCTCGACCTTGATCGTATCACCGTCAACCGAGCCGGTGACTGTGACTTTCTGACCGATGTGCCCTTCGACCTTCGAAGCATCGTCGACTTTCAAGAACCTTGCTATCCATGAAAGACGGGAGCCGCGCCGCCCTTTATCGCGGCGCAGTCCTTGTGCTGCGCGCTCGCGCCTTTGGCCCCGCACTTCGAGTCGGAAATCCCGGTAAACTCATCGGCCACGGCGGAAACCGCGAATAGTGAGAGTAGGAGAATCGCGATTGTAATCAGTTTTTGCAAAGCGCACCTCCTTATTGGTGATGGGCTCAGCATAGTCCATCCGGCGAGCCGAGGCAATGCGTCCATTCCTCAGTTTTCCTCAGTCTGCGGATGGGATGGCGACAATCGCCCGTGCCTACGGATCAACCCTCCTCTCGCACATGTGTATTCGAATGCACCGGGAATGTGCTGATGGTTCGCGCGTGACAGTGGGAGCGTGAGCTGTGGGCCGACGCACGTCAGGTCGGTTTGCAAGCCTGGATGACCGTGGGATTGGCAGCACGTCCTGGTCCCCGTCAACACTGCGTGGGCCCTGCAAGGCAACAACCGTTGCGACGACGCGCAGGACATGGGATGGCTTGCTCAAGGACCTCCCGCTCATACATCATCGCTGGTATTCAGATATCATATCAACTCAACGAACTTTCCAGGCTCCGATTCCGAAGAATCCGTCTCGAGCGACGCCCACCACGAAGTAAAGTAGCTCTTGCCGCCGAGCTCATCGCCGAGGTGAATGGTCCGCCCAAGAATGGCGGGATCCGCGCTAAAACGCCGGCGCCAGAATTCATAGCTCAGAGCCGCAAAAGGGTAACTACCCGGCGTGCGATCTTCCTCCGCCGAGAATAAATGTCCAGCGCTGGTCGAACGCCTAAGATCTGAAAGGCCTCTCCCGACACCAACTGCGTTATGACGTGTTCTAAGGGCGCGGTCGCACCTGAGATCCGGGCTTCCCGTCGCAAAGGAAAGACTGAAGAGCGCCATGCGCGCCAAGCTTCCCGCCGAAGAGCGGAACCGCAAGTAAAGCGGATAGCTGAAGGATTCTCGCTCTCCGACCGACTCGGTTCCGGGTTGTTCGATGTTGGGCGACGCGAGTGTAAACAACCGTTCCGGTTGTGGCAACGGCAAGGGGTGCAGCATGGCCGCATACACAATCGAAAAAATTGCTGTATTCGCCCAATGGCCAAGGTCAGCGACAAAACGGCTGTAACAGCGAACGCTGAGTTCCTGAACATCATCCTACAACCGTAACGAGCGTCTTGAAGAACACTGTCGAGCACTGCCCAAGAGCGTATGTCTCGACATTCTTCCCGGCGTAGCATGGGATTGCCGAAACGCAAGGCCGCCTGCCGGGCTGCTTCGTCGGCGCTGAGCCCCGGTTCGCGTAGGGAGGCGACTCGACGCTCCAGGTGGTCTTTCATTTCATCCGCCAATTCCCGTTCAAGCGCCGCTGGATGAATGGTGTTCTTCAGTCGCGAGAACCAGGACATCGCAATACCTCTCCTTCTTCGTTGCGTTCACTACGCGTACCGCAGTACGCGTACTACCGCCGCGGAGAAATCGGTCCAATGCTGGATTTCATCTGCCAGTTGTTTCTTCCCCGCACGGGTTAGCCGGTAGATCCGGGCACGTCGCTTGTTCTCTGTTACCGTCCATTCAGCGGTGATCCAGCCGGCCTCTTCCATACGGTGAAGCGCCGGATAGAGAGATCCCTCCTCAATGCGCAGCGCTTCCTCTGACAACTCCTCGATGGCCGTTGAAATGCCGTAGCCGTGCAGCGGGGCGCGGCGGCTGAGAACGGTCAGCACGAGCAGGTCGAGGGCGGTTTGAGCGGAAGTAGGCGAAGGCATCTATACTCCGCTGGCTAGGGTAAGCATCTGAGTATACTCAACCACGTTGCGCGTGTCGCCGTCAAGCAATACAGGAACTCCAGCCGCTCGCTTCGGCCAGCAATGCCGTCAGCGCCGGAGGTAATGACGTTGCGGGCCAGATGTCGGAATCTAGTCAACGTGGGGGCCCCCAGCCTGCGTTGCCTGCGTTACACAATAGAACTGGAGTAGTGTTATGTCGATAATTCCTCCAAACACGGCAGAAGTCCCGAACCCGGAATGGCGGGGATCGTCCCATTGGCTCCTTGCTTCGTTGGTGGTTGGCCTGATCTTGTTCTTGCTCCTGTGCTGGTTTTTCTGGGCAAGGTTACGGTGGAATGAAGCCCAACTGCAAGCTGCCTCGCAGCGGCTCGAAATGCTGGCTGGCAAACAGGAGAGTCTCAACACGGATTTGAGACAAGCCCGCGAGCAGACACAGACCGCCCGTGAGCAAACGCGGGCCGCGGAGGAACGTGCCGCTAAGTCGGAGCTGGCGCAAGCGCAGGCTGCCAAGGAGGCGGAGCAAGCCCAAGCAGCCAAAACACTGGCCGACCAGCAGGCGCAGCGTGCCCAACAACAGGCCCAGAATGCACGCGAGGAATTGGAACAGATTCGGAAGGCCCGTGAAGAGGAGCTAAATCTTATGCAGCAGGCCCTTTCCAAAGTGGCTGCTACTCGGCGGACCGCGGACGGATTGGTCATAGATCTCGGCAACGATTCTTTCAAGTTCGATTTCGACAAGGCCACACTACGCCCCGAAAACCGAGAATTGCTGAGCCGGCTGGCAGGAATCCTCCTGGTTTCACACGGATACAGGCTGCACGTCTACGGTTACAGTGATGATATTGGAACGGATGAATATAATCAGGGTCTTTCTGAACGGCGGGCGCAAGCAGTCCGCGATTATTTTGCCAAATCTGGCATTCCACCCGAGATCATGACGACCAAGGGCTTCGGCAAATCGAGTCCGCGCGTAAAGGCGAAGAGCCCGGAAGCGCGTGAGAAGAACCGGCGTGTGGAAATCGGTATCGTCGATACTGTAATTAAGTATGCGGAGTAAAGCGCGATCCCAAAGACCGTGCGAAAACTGAACTCCCGGGTTGGCTTTGGCCCGGACCGGCGAAGGCAAACGTTCATCATCGGCGAGTAATCCCGGATAGCCCGATAATGCAGAGGATTTTAAGCTTGAATGCAGAGGACTTTAAGCTTGGCGGACGCGGACACACAGAGCTTCGGGAAGGAGCTGGAGCGTTCGGGCCGCGGCCGGCCGGCCGCAGTTGTGTGCTTTTCTTTCGGGCCCTTAATTAACAGCCCGCCCGCTCGGCCGTGGCCGGCACTCAGTCATTTCTCGGTTAGCGCTCGTTTAAATTCTTCGTTGCCAGACTCTTTCTTCCTCCCTGTGTTTTGTTCTCTCTGTGTCAACAGGAGGTCCTTGGTTTTTCTCTTTCGTCAGCTCCGCTCGTTTCGCTGTTTCCGCTCGTTCGTCGGAAGCCATATATCCGCCTTCAACTTCTGCAAGAGCCAATCCCGCGAACGGGTGTCGCAATCAAACATCAGCCTCAAAAGGGCTATGGCCGGTTCCGGCTTACCCGTGCGTCGACGAAAGAGCGCGCAGCCTGCGCTTGGGCCGGGGCCTTCAGCTTCGGCTGCGGGTCTCGATAAACCTCCTGTTTCTTCAAAATCCAATACGCGGCTTCGGCCAAGTGCCGGGCCACTGCCACGACAGCTTTCTGGTGGTTCTTCTTGCGCTTGACCCGTTGATACAGCCGCACGACGTGCTGACCGGCCAGACGCTTTTGATGGATCACCACCAGAGGTGGTGGCTAGTTTACTGCACCACCTCGACTGCAGCGCTCTCATAGCATCAAACCAGTGGCTTACCATGTTCAGTTACCAGTACTTTCGGGATCACAATCACGTTTTTTCAGGACTCACTGGCGTTCAACACCCCCGTCTTCGTGTGCGCGCCCAGGGCCTCGAGCCAGAGACCGTCGTTGGAGGACGTGTGATCGGGAACTTCTTCCAGATGCTTGGTGTGAAGCCTGCGATCGGCAGGCTGATTGGTCCTGGGGACGCCGCGAACTCGGCCGTGGCTGTCGTGAGCTGGTCCTACTGGAGGAACAAGTTCAATCTCGATCCAGCCATTGTGGGCAGGCGAATTGGTGGAAGATGTGCCGGTGACTGTCGTCGGGGTGACTCCGCCCGAGTTCTTTGGATTACAGGTAGGGGTCCGGCCGGCCATCTGGGTACCAATGGACGCAGAGTCGGGCCCAATGCAGTTGCTCGCACGGTTGCGGCCCGGTGTTTCGATTGAGCCGGCGCGCGCGGAAATGGCATTGCTGTTCAGGTTTACTCTCGAAGAAAGAACCAGGGACAGCAAAGACCCCGTGCAGCACCAGTTGAAGTTTACAGGGAGCCCGCGGGCGCTGGTCTGTCAACGGGCCTGCGCCGCCAGTTCGCGAAACCGCTGTTAGCGCTCCTGGCCGTGGTGGGCCTGCTACTGCTGATCGCGTGCACCAACCTGGCGAATATGTTGCTAGCACGCGGGGCCGCCCGCCGGCACGAAATGGCAGTCCGCGTCTCGCTGGACGCCAGTCGGTTTCGCCTGGTACGCCAGGGCATGGACGTGCATCAGGCAACGATCGCGGTGGCGGTTCGAGATTCGGCTGGGAAGCTGGTGATGGAGTCGATCATCGAAACCCAATCGGCAACAATTCTAGAATTCGTCCGAGGACTACGCGGGAGCTGATGGGTGACGTTTGAGGAAGGGACCAGTGCCGCGTGGCTATACGACCTGCTGCTGCCACACGTAACGAAGGTGGTGGTGTGCGATCCGCGGAAAAACGCTCTGGTCAAAGCGGGAAACAAGAACGACCGCGTGGATGCCCGCAAGCTGGCGAGCTGTTGCGCTGCGGACTTCTCTCGCCGGTGTACCACGGAGAATCGGGTGTACGCACATTGAAGGAACTGGCCCGCAGCTATCTGGCCATCGCCAAAGATCTCACCCGGGTGATGA
>QHXW01000273.1 GCA_003223115.1 Acidobacteriota bacterium | reverse complement strand
TTCCCTTCGCGATACGATAGGCCTCCTCAAGGGTCTCGATGTTCGTAATATGCACGAACAGACCCCAGAAGCGATGCGTCTTTTCAGACTTCGCCTTTCGATAGATCCGCCGTCGCAGTTCCTGCAGCTTGCCGGGTGCCTTTGTCATCTCACCCCTGCCTCACTTGAACAAGCGGAATACTCACCGGTCCGGATCCTTCCCTCCGAGCGCGTTTGGCTGCACGCCCATCCACGGTACTGCGGCCCGATCCGTCACCCTGGTGCCTATGCCTGCATTTCCCACTCACGGTTATGGCCGGCATCTCCTCGACGAGATTTCTTCGCCGGGCACCGAGGGCTTCTCCAGTTTCCACATCATCCTTCACGCCATGTCGCCGCTGATACCCCGCCGGTGAGAGCTGCCGCATCGGACTCGTTTCGGCCAACTCTTGCTGCTTTCGCGCGTTATCGACCGTCTCAGCCACCGGAGTTTCGTGTAACGAGGCTACATCTACGTTCACTGCACGTTGCAACCTGGTGCGTTGCGCACACTCCTTTCGAGTATGTTCGTCGGAGGGCTCCGCCGTCTTGCTCTCGCGCCACGGCGCCTCCCCAGCTACGAGGCCTGAGTCTGTTAGCCTCGGTCGGTCTCTCACCGACTGGACCATGTGTCCTTGACTGGACACGCCGATCTGCCACCGGGATCGATACAATTCCAGGACTTGCTTCCGGCTCCAAGTGGACGGCAGCGTGGTCCAGGCGAAGAAATATCGCGCGGCTTCCAATGACGCCTCGGTCACCGTGGTTTGCTTCTTGCTGGCTTGTTGCCGCAGCTTTTTCTGAGCATATTCGGTAGCTTGCTTACCGCGCCGGACGATCAGCAGTCTTCCTTTGATTTGCGTGTCTTTGCCGTTGTGGACCCATGCCGGACATTCCATATTCCGAGTGGTTTTCAACTTTCCAGCAACCTGCACCACGTCCAATCGTTTCTGAGCCCTGTGGTAGCCACAAAAATCCTCGGTTTCCTTTGAGGATATTCTTCGCACGTTAAGTCACGCGACCTGGCAGGAAAGGATTTTCAGCGACCCCGCCCTGGATGCACACACCCGAAAAATCCTTCAACCCTTTGTGGAATGGGCGAAAGGGTTGACGTAAATATGCAAAACTCTAGTCTATATAGAGGTCTTGAATTTCAGCATCTGATGTAATTGAGTCAAGTTTTAAGTGATCAGGTTGGCGTCGTGGACCGCAGTGTTGTCCCCGTACGGTCAAAATACTTAGCCGACCGCAGTGAGGCGGTCGACACGGCTGCCTGAAAGCATTGCGCGCGCAGGATACCCACCCCAGATCATCGCCGGCGACTCGGCAGGACGGGTCCACCGATCTGCGCCTGCCAGTGTGATTACAATGGAATCCTAAGAGGAGGTCATGAAGCGTCTATTTCTGTTTTGTTTCGCCGCGGCCCTCTGCTCAGCGCAGGGGCCGAAGATTTTCATAGTGACGGATATGGAGGGTGTCGGCGGCGTCAATAATGCCGATGAGCAACTCCTGCCCGGACAGCGACGATACGAAGAGAGCCGGCGTTTGCTGACAGGCGAGGTTAACGCAGCGGTAGTTGGTGCGCTCGAGGCCGGTGCCAGCCAAGTAGTCATCTGGGACGGCCACGACGCCAGCCGCTCGCTATCGATTGATGAGATTCACCCGCGCGCGCAACTGATCCAGGGCCGCGACACGCCCGCCGATTATTACCTGGCCGAAAGACTCTACGACGGCATCATGTTTGTGGGTCAGCACGCCATGGCGCAAGCGAAGGGCGGGGTGCTGGCGCACTCGCAAAGCTTCAGCGTACAGAACATTTTCCTGAATGGCAGACTGGTGGGTGAAACCGGGCAGGTGGCGGCTATCGCTGGTTACTTCGACATTCCAGTGATCATGCTATCAGGCGATCAGGCGGCGTGCGAGGAAATGCTTGGTCTCCAGCCGAAAGCTGAGATCGTTGCGGTGAAGCGTCTGGTCGGTACCAGCTCGACTCTCAGCCTTTCTCACGCCGAGGCGAAGGCACAAATTCAAACAGCCGCCCGCCGCGCGGTAACGCGCGTCAAAGAATTTGCTCCGTGGAAGATTTCAGGTCCGGTGGAAATGAAAATCGAGTCCTTCCCCGGAAAGCCTGGCGTCTCGACCACGGCGCTGAGCCGGGCTGAGGAAAAACAGTTCTCGCCGCGTACCGTTGTCTACCGTGGGCGCAACGTGCTCGAGGTCTATCAGCGCTGGCTGGGTGAGTAATATAATAGTGAATTACATGGGGATTTCGCAACAGTTATCCGAGTATCCGAGTGTCTGTGCTACTTTCTCTCACCCGGTAATGAAGATGACGGATGGGATGAGGAGAAAATCGCGGCGCAGGTCAAGGCCCAGAAGGAGGCGAAACTGGGCCGAGTGAAGCAGGGCTGGAAGGCGAGCAGGAATGGAGCAGAGGAACGAACTAAGAGATCGGGCATGCGGCGGCATCCTCTTTTCTTTTATCTCTAAGATATGAAAGATAACAGCCCCTGATGCCAAGATTGGCACTGCACAACTAGACTCCTTGCAGTGAGAGTTCCCGGCCCTTTTTCCACTCCTTGAGCATACGCTCGTCCACTTCCGTGAATTCCGAATGCTGTTTGATGTGAGACCGAAGATCGGCTTCGGTTTGCCCGAGAGCATCCGAGATTCGCTCAAAGATTTGATGGACTTTGGCGGGAGTGCCGCTCATCCGCGTTTCACCGAGCCTGCGGAGAGTTTTGTTGTTGGGCCATAGGGTTGTCCCATTGAGCGTGAGCGCCAGACTATCCTTCGGCTGGTAGATGGCAGTCGTAACGAGATCGTACACAGGCGCAAGGCGAGCTTCGCCGAGCACGTCGTCATAGACGATACCGAAATTTTTGAGGTGAGCATCGCCGTTGCGCAGTGTGCAATTCAGCACGATCAGCGTGAATAGCTTTTCGAGGTCACCGAGTAAGTCGGATGAGTTTGCGAACTGCTGAAATCGCTTCAAGACTGACGTTTCGACGGTCGCCATCCAGCGGGCGTGCTCGCCCGGACCCAAGCGGGACCTGGCGGAGTTTCTGGAGGGGAGCGTGCCGCGCTTGTCATGTCTGCCATGTGCGGCATTCAGCGGCCAGACCTACCATCTGCTCATCACGGTGGGCGCAGCCCTCGCGTACTCGATCGCCGGCTCCGGAAATCACACGCTCACATCGGGACTGAACGACTTCGCGTAGGCCCGCGCCGTGTTGACTTCGTTCCCGCGGGCGATGCTGATCATGGCCGGGACGTTCGGGCTCTGGCGGGCCGGGCTGATCTCGAACGCGCTCTTCGCGGCTGGGGTCGCAGCCGTCGTGCTCGTCTTGCTGGGCGGCACCACGTGGCTGAGCGGTGGATTCTGGGCACCATACGGCGCCTATTCGCGGTTCGTCTCGCCCATCATCGGCCTCGTGTGGGTTCTGGTCGTGAGCCGGGTCCTCTTGACCCGAAGTCCTGCTACGCGTACAGGATGGTGATGCCGACGCTGGCCCACTGGCCGACCGTACCTGCGGTTGCTACTCTAGTTCTCAGTTGTTATTAACAGGCGATTACACTCAAAACTCGACATGCAGCGCGATTCCAGCCCGAGTGACGCGCTACCCGGACGCTTCCACGCAAGGTTGTCTGCGGTCCATGAGGGCCGCGACGGATGGCAAAGAAGCATTCAGGAAAACGCGGCCGGCGCGTCCGCAAACAGTGTTGCGGCTGCCTGACTTGGACCAGGCCAAATCAGCGGTTCTGAACAGCCTCGGTTCGATCGATGCTCAGCGAGGGTACCGGCATGCGATCGAGGAGTTCGTCGAATGGTACTGCTCGGAACTGCAGTCTCGGCACCTCGCGCCAGGCACGATCAATCTCCGCCTCGGTGCAGTGCGATGACCCAGTGTTCCTCCCTTTGCTGGACGTGGCCAAAAACCAGATTGACCGCTTCGTGCCGCCGAAGCCCGCACGCGAGCAGGACAGCCAAGAGTGCACGATCTCGTTTACCCTTCAGTGTCTGAGAGTCCGGTGCATTCCAGAGCCGCTGCGATTGTTCTGGCGTCAGCCAATTGCCAAGTCTGACTCCGATTTTCTTCACGCCCTTGACCCGTCGTATGCCAGCGGCGAGGTCTGGGCTCAGCAGCCCGCAATCGGACGCCTCGTAGGCGAGGCAGCGCGTCGATTTGAAGGGTAAGGCCGGCCTACCCGCACAATCCCGATGCCGGGCTGGGTTAAGGCCCTGGTCGATGACTGGCTTCAGGCCGCCAACCTGACGGCCGGCGGGTCAATAAGAACTGGAGGGCTTGGGGTGAGGGTCTAACGCAGCGCGCCAAAATAACCTGTTCATTTCAGTCGGGGAAGACTACGGTAGTTCCGGTGTCGCAATCGCAGCTCGGTATGGATGCCGCCTTTCCAGTGAATGACGAGCATGAGCGCTCCCTGGTCTCGATCCAGGTCGGCGATAACTTAACTTCGTGGATCAGCGTTCGCACGATGCGCTTCTTCAATCGTGCATCAGTGCTGGTCCAAAGATCGAGCCTCACGCCAAAACGGACTGCACCACATTGCCCGCGATGTCCGTCGGCCGGAAATGGCGGCCTTGAAATTGATACGTCAGGCGTGTGTGGTCGATGCCCAGGCAGTGCAGAATCGTCGCCTGCAGGTCGTACACGTGGACCGGGTCTTCGGTGATGTTGTAACAGTAATCGTCGGTTTCGCCCAGCGAGACGCCGGGTTTGATGCCACCGCCGGCCATCCAAATGGTGAAGCAACGCGGATGATGGTCGCGGCCATAGTCGGTCGGCGTGAGCCGACCCTGGCAGTACACGGTGCGCCCGAATTCTCCGCCCCAGATCACCAGCGTCTCATCCAGCATGCCGCGCTCTTTCAGATCCTGGACCAACGCGGCGGATGCCTGGTCCACTTCCCGGCAACGTTTGGGAAGGTCCTTCGGCAAGTTGCCGTGGTGGTCCCAATCGCGGTGGAACAATTGGATGAAGCGGACGCCGCGCTCCGTCAGGCGCCGCGCGAGCAGGCAGTTCGCTGCGAAAGTGCCCGGCGTTTTTGCGTCCTCTCCGTAAAGTTCGAAGGTGTGCGGCGGTTCCTTCGAGAGATCCGTCAGCTCGGGCACCGACGTTTGCATGCGGAACGCCATCTCATATTGCGCGATGCGCGTCGAGATCTCCGGATCGCCGAAGCCATCCGAGTTGATCTGGTTGAGTTTGTCGAGCGCGGTCAAGAAGCGCCGCCGGTCGCTCGCGTTGAACCCGCTCGGGTTCGAGAGATACAGCACGGGGTCGCCTACCGAGCGGAACTTGACTCCCTGATAACGGCTAGGCAGAAAGCCGCTGCCCCAGAGCCGATCGTAAAGCGGCTGGCCGCCCGTGCCCGAGCCAGGCGAGATCATGACCACGAATGCCGGCAGGTCCTCCGTCACGCAGCCGATACCGTATGAAAGCCATGCGCCGATGCTCGGCCGCCCTGCGATTTGCGATCCGGTTTGAATGAACGTCACGGCCGGATCGTGATTGATGGCTTCGGTATGCAGGCTCTTGATAAAAGTAAGCTCGTCCGCGGCTTTCGCGGTGTACGGCAGCAGCTCGCTGACCCACGCTCCGGAATTGCCGCGCCGCGCGAACGCGAATTTCGAAGGCACCACCGGAAAGCTCGACTGCGTGGCCGACATACCAGTGAGCCGCTGGCCCATGCGCACCGATTCGGGCAGATCCTGGCCCTGAAATTCGGCAAGGCGCGGCTTGTAATCGAACAGTTCCATCTGCGAAGGGCCGCCCGATTGAAACAGGTAAATGACGCGCTTGGCTTTGGGCGCAAAATGCGGCAGTCCGGGCAGGCCGCCGTGGGCGCTCGTGGCGAGTGCGCCCTGGGCGCGCGCTTCGTTTCCCAATAATCCGGCGAGCGCGGCCATGCCGATGCCGGTGGCGTTCTGTCCGAAGAAGTGCCGCCGCGTCAGTTGCAGGCCGGTTTGGTCAATTGGTCCCATGGCATGACTCCTCGCTACTGCTTGGTTACGGTCTCATCGAGATTGAGAATCAAGCTGGCGACGCTCGAGTACGCGGCCAGCTCCCGCGAATCGAGCTTGGTATTGCGCGGCGAATCGCCGTGAGCGAGGAATTCACGGGCGGATTTACGATCCCGGCGATAGCGCGCCTCAAAATCCGCCAGCGTGTCCAGCACCACCTGCATTTCGGCGGGCATGGGCGGCCGCGCCAAAACCAGCCCGTAGGCATACTCGATCCGCTCGCGCGGCCCTGTGCCGCCTTCGGTCATCATACGCTCGGCCAGTTTGCGCGCGGCTTCCACGAACGTGTCGTCGTTCATGAGGTTGAGCGCTTGCAGCGGCGTATTGGTTCTAGTTTCGCGCACGGTGCAAGTTTCGCGGTTAGGCGAATCGAAGTTGACCATGAATGGCGGCGCGATAGTACGCTTCCAATAGGTGTACAGGCTGCGCCGGTAAAGACCCTCACTCTTGTCACGCTCGTAGCCTTTGCCTCCCGCCAATTCCTGCCACAGTCCCGCCGGTTGATAGGGCTTCACCGAGGGTCCGCCAAGTTTGTCGACCAGCAGGCCGGATACGGCGAGCGCCTGATCGCGAATCGTCTCCGGGCCCAGACGCAGCCGCGGCCCGCGCGCCAGCAGACGATTCTCCGGGTCCTTTTGCAACAGCTCGGGAGTCACCGCGGAAGACTGGCGATAGGTCGCGCTCATGACGATGGTCTTCTGCAACGATTTGACGTTCCATCGGCTCTCCATGAATTCCACGGCCAGCCAGTCGAGCAAGTTGAGATGGACCGGCCACTCCCCCTGCGAGCCGAAGTCTTGCACGGTCTTCACCAGACCGGCGCCAAAATACGTCTGCCAAAATCGATTGACGGTGACGCGCGCGGTAAGCGGGTTCGCGCGATCCACCAGCCAGCGCGCGAGGCCCAGCCGGTTGTTGGGCCATTCCGGCCGCAGCGGCGGAAGGATGGACGGCACCCCGGGCGCGACCTTCTCGCCGTGATTATCGTAAGCCCCGCGCTTCAGTACGAAAGCATCACGTGGCTTGCCCTCGGCCATCACCATCACGGTCGAAATGGATTCCCAGAATCGCTCCCGTTGTTTTTGCGCGGCCAGCAATTCCGCCCGCGCGCGGCGGATCTCTTTCGGCGCGGCCAGGTCGAGGAACGCGAAGCGCAATTTGTCCGACTCCGCTTTGCTACGCGCTTCGGCCGGCGTTGCCGCGATTTCGTGAATGGATCGCCGCAAGGGAATGACGGCGGCTTGCTCGGGAGTCACCGCGATTCTGTAAACCCTGACATCGTCAATCCAGCCCTCAAAACGAAGCCCGCCGCCCGCGCCGATGCGTAGCGGCAACTTGAAGCTCATGGGCCAGCTGAGATCGTCGAACAGCACGTTCAACTGCTGGGGCACGCCGTCCAAGTAAATGCGAACGCCGGAAGCCTTGCGCTTGCCGTCATAGGTCACCAGCACGTGTTGCCACGCGTTGAGCTTTACCGGCGCTGCGGTTTCAACGCGCAGCCCGATATCGGTCCACCGGAAGACCACATGCAGCCGGATCTTGCCATCGATGAGATATAGCCCGTGTCCCTGGCCCTCGAAAAAGTCTTCGTAGTGCGAGAGGATCGCCCCTTTCTCCGATTCCGGCTTGATCCAGGCGGCGAAGGTGAAGGGATCGACGTAGTCGAAATCGGCCACGGCGCCGTCGGACTCGAGGAAGCGCTTGCCATCGAACTGCCGCGCTCTGCCGGCGGGTCCTTTGGCGACCGGCAAGTCACAGTGCGCGTCGTCCTCTCCGCACCCGGCAACCTCTACGGAAGTGTGTTTTCCGGCCAGCGGCTGGTGAAACGTCAGCCCTTCCGTGATAGTCCAATCACGTGATTTCGACCGGGCCACTTTTTGTTCCCACTTCCGCTGGGATTCGAGCAGCGCGGGATCGAGCGCCTGCCATCGTTCGCCGGCCTCCGCAATGCCGCGGTCGAGCTCCGCGAGACGGCGCTGCTCGTGCACGGTGGGCGCCTTGATATACGGCTCTTCGTTGCCGAAGTTGTAGACCAGACCTTTTTCGGGAACGTTGTTGAAGTAGGCGAAGAGCTGGTAGTACTCCTTCTGCTTGATGGGATCGTATTTATGGTCGTGGCAACGCGCGCAGCCGACCGTCAGCCCCAGCCACACGATGGAGGTGGTCTCGGTGCGGTCGGCCACGTATTCCACGCGGAACTCTTCCGGCACGATGCCGCCTTCGGCGCTGGTGCGATGATTTCGATGAAACGCCGTGGCGATGCGCTGGTCGAGCGTGGGATTGGGCAGAAGATCGCCGGCGAGCTGCTCGATCGAAAACTCGTCGAATGGCATGTTGCGATCGAACGCGTCGATCACCCAATCGCGCCAGCGCCACATCTGACGCACGCCGTCGGTTTGATAGCCGTTGGTATCTCCGTATCGCGCGACTTCCATCCAGCGGTAGGCCATGCGCTCGGCGTATCGCGGCGAGGCGAGCAGACGGTCGACCACCTTCTCATACGCGGCGGGGGATGAGTCATTGACGAATGCTTCGACCTCCGCCGGAGCAGGCGGCAGTCCGGTCAAGTCCAGCGTGAGGCGCCGGATCAACGTGCGCCTGTCGGCTTCGGGCGAATGCTTCAGGCCCTCATGGTCCAGTCGATCCAGAACAAAATAATCGATGGGATTGCGTGCCCAATTTTTCTCGCTCACGCCCGGAACCGGCGCCCGCTTCGGAAGAATCAACGACCAGTGGCGCTCCCACGGCGCTCCCTGTCCGATCCAGCGGCGAATCAAATCGATCTCGCGGTCGGTCAGCTTTTCACGGCCCATGTAGGCCGGCGGCATGCGAACCGCGGCATCGTCAGAAGCCACCCGACGATAGACCTCGCTTTTCTCCGGATCGCCCGGCGCGATGGCCTGGCGTCCTTTGCCGAGATCGATTTTGGCGCCGCCCTCCACATCGAAACGCAACTTGGTCTTGCGATTTCCGGCATCGGGTCCATGGCAGGTGTAGCACTTATCGGAGAATATGGGCCGGATGTCGCGGTTGAACTCGACCGCGGCCTCCGTGGCTGCGGCCAACGGCGCCAACCAGGTGCAGACGAAGGCAACGCCAAAACGGACGCATGTCATTGGGCGCAACTCGCTTCAGTGTACACGGATTTCCCCGGCAGCGAAAAGGGCAACTTTAGCGCTAACGCTGTGACCGGTCTCCGAGGTGGCATAATAAGTCCGCTCGGCGGAAAATATGAAAAGGGGAGCGCTGCGAGTACTGTTGCTGGTATCCGGGCTGGCCGCCCCGTCGCGCGGCCAGGATATCGATACCGTCATGTTCCGCGAAAGCGCAGCAGTCGCGAAACGCTTCACCATCATCGATCAGATCGGCGATCCCAAGGAGCGCCGAGCGTTTCTGAAGCTGTATGCGGCCCACGATCCGCCGAAACGCTGCAAGCTTGCGGAAGAGTTTGTGCTCGCGTACCCGCAATCCTGGCTGCTGGCGCAAGCTTACGAGATCGCGGCCAAGGCCGCGATCGATCTCGACGATTACGCCGCGGCTTTGCAGTTTGGCACGCAATCCCTTCGGCTGTTTCCCGAAAACCCGTTGCTCCTCGTGCCCTTCGCCAATGTGCAAGCGCAACTGTAGCAGCTTGCGGCCGCAGAAGGCAGCGCTCGTGCGGCTCTCGAATATCTGGAGCAGTTTGACCGGCCGGCTTCGGTCGCACGCGCCAAGTGGCCCGCGATCCAGGCGGAACTCAAGGCGTCCGGCCATTTTGTTCTCGGCCGGGTGGCCGCCGCGGCATTACGTGCCACCGGCCCCGAAAAACAGCGGAAGCTGCTGCAAGCGGAAAGCGATCTTCTTGCGTCAAGAGCCTTGAATACGCAGGACGCGGAAACCGCTTACCTGCTCGGTTTGACGGAACTGTGGTTGGGGAAACAGAGACGCGCGGCGTTCTATTTTGCCGAAGTCCGGCGCGTGCCGGGCCCGCTACAGGCCAAGGCGCTCGAAGACCTGCAGCGCATTTACAAATCGTATGCCGGTCCGCCAGCTGCCTCTTTCGAAACGTTCCTTGCGTCTGTCGAACAGGATAGCCGGTCGAGCGCCGCGTACGTCGCACTGAATGCTTCCACCCCCGCCTCTACCCCGTCTCCGGCGCGTATCGGCGACTCGACTATGCCGGATCCCCGTCCTGCCAGCCCTGCCATGCCGCTATTTACGCATCGTGGCAAAAGACCGGCATGA
>QHXW01000270.1 GCA_003223115.1 Acidobacteriota bacterium | reverse complement strand
CGGGGACACTCAACGCCGCTCTGCCAGCCAGCACCCGGGCCTCGCGCAGGTCCACGTAGGATCGTCGCAGGCGGTCTAACTTCAAGTAGAGAAATGGATAAACATAACGCTCGACGTACACGTCTTTCCGGCCCGCCACATCGTATTGGGCCGAAAGTGCCTGGTTGATGGATTGGGCCACGGTCTCTCCCGGCACAGCCAGCCTGGCAGTACCGGTGTCTGCCTCCCGCGGGGCGCCGTGGGCGGCAGTAAAAACCACCGAGTAGTTCTGTCCGACGCTCTTGTCCAGAGTGCGAAGAAAACCCTCGACTTGCCGGTCCAGATGGAGAACCAGCTCTCGCATCAACGGTGAATCGCTGCCTACCTCGTAGCCAAGTAAGGCGGGTGAACCGATTGCGATGGCCAGAAAATCAGCTCCGGCGCTTTGACCCAGCCTCTCCTGCAACACCAACTCTTGGGCCGCTGCAAACTGAGCAGCTTGTCCAAATGGAGAGGCGCGATAGAGCGCAAAGAACTCTTCGGAGTGCGCGGAATCGAACGTCAGGGTTCTCAGCGGCGGGGCCCCCTGGTGCGCTCCCAATGCGAACCATCCTGAATTCTTCAATTTATCCGGATCGTTCTGCCGACTCAGGTCCTCCAGCCACTTTGCCGTTCCAAGCTGGCCCGGGCCGGCGATCCTGGCTTCAGAGTCCAGATGGAGGATACCGGTCGCAGAGCGGCCCGCCAGAAGGGAGGCATCCCGAAGGTTCAAACCCACTGAATAGACGCGATTGTGGGTGTCGGCAGCCGCGAACTGGTCGGCAAGTGTAGTCGCCTCCAATCCGTGCAGGGAAGCGGAGACGGCTTTGCCGGCCTGGCGGTCGTACCACGAGTCCGCCACGATTCCATGCACCTGAGGGTACGCACCCGTGGCGACAGTGGCTAAGCCCCCCGAGGTGAACGTGCTCGAAGCGATCTGGCAGTCGGGGAAATAAGATCCTTCCTCCATTAATCGCCGAAATCCCCCCGCCACGAAGAAATTACCAAATAAATCCAGGTAATCCGAGCGAAATTGTTCCGCGATTATGAGCACTAATAGCTTCGAGCGCGGGCGGGCGGTGAGGGCTGCGAGCGGCATCTTCGCCAGGCCGGAGCAGGCAGCCAAAGCTGCGAAGCGTCTGCGGGATATTAACATTTGATAAGAGTGTATCAAACAAGCACTCGTGCTACACTCGTACCGTTTTAGACGTTTTGCTGCTCCAGAACGTATGCCATCTGAGGCTAAAGAAATGCTGCGCTCAACCGATGGGATAGTCAGCTAGGCTTGGCAGCGCGCAGCGAGGAGGAATATGACGGTGGATCAGGACAACAGCGTGCTTGGGCTAGCTTCGATCCGTCGCAACCGAGGTCTTTCCCTCGAGCAGATTTCGCAGAGCACGAAGATCAGCACACGTTCTCTGCGGGCGATTGAGTTGGGCGAATTCAAGAAGCTTCCCGGCGGCATTTACAACACGAGTTACATCCGGCAATACGCGCGAGCGATTGACTTTGACGAAGGTGAATTGCTGGCGTACTATCACTCTCGAACCGATGTTCAACCCGCAATTCCGATAGCTCAGGAAAAAAGGCAGACTTTAAGGGATTTTCGATTCTTAACGCAGCACTAACCGTCTTCCCGGTTCGCACCACGCCCTTTCCCGATTAGAGGAGTTCCTTTCCTTCTGTTCCCGGCCAGTCGGCCGCTTGTTCCACCGTCACAGACAGGCTCATTTCTTTTTGATGCCGCACTACAGTCACCGAGATAGATCCCTTAGACCGGGATTCCTGCAGGATGCTCGAAATCTCTTTGGGGGTGGTCACGCGTTCGCCGTCCACCTTGATGATCACATCGCCGGCTTTAAAACCAGCTTTCTCCGCAGCCGATCCGCGATTGACGGACCGCACCAACACGCCTTCCTTGACTCCGAAAAATTCGGCGAGTTGAGGATTCAGCGACTCACTTTCGATCCCTAAAATCGGACTGCGCCAGGACATGAACGTGCGCGGGATATCCGGCATACGGAACGCGGGCATGGCGGGCATCGCGGGTAAGGCCGGCATTGTTAGCGCGAAATCCTCGCCGTCGAACTCGAAAACCGAGGGACCCGATTGGCGCGTACCGATGGCAGCGGACACGGTTTTCGTGACGCCATTCCTCCAGACCACCAGGCTGGCACTACGCCCGGGAGGGGTTTCCTTAATCAGCCGCGTAAACTGTTCGGCGCCCTCGATGTGCTCGCCGTTATACTCAAGCACGACATCGCCGATCTGAAGACCGGCTTTTGCAGCGGGACTATTTTCGTCCACACACCGGATTTCCACACCGCGCGCGTCCTTGAGTTGAAGGGCTTTAGCGCGATCGGCGTCGATTTCCGAAAAACCTACGCCGAGGTAACTCAAATTCCTGTGCGCCACTACGCGACGCGCAACAGGACGTACGCGGGTCGAAGCAGTCTGCGCGAACACAGAAGGCGCAAGAAGGACCAGGACAAGGCCGCTCACGCCAAGAATCATTCTACAAGTCATAGATCACATCCTCCGTACATTCCGGCTGCGGCGCTCCATGTTATTTCGCCTCACGCCGGATATAGATTGTTCCACCACTGGCCGCGATGCGCACCAGCGGACCGCCGCCATTCAGTTCACCTTCGGCCACCGCATTCGGGCCGACTGCCTTTACGAGGATGGCCGGGAAATCAGTGACAATCCTCTTTTTCCCTCCATAGGTCACATTTTGCGCCCGAATTGTCATCTTCAAATTGGACGGAATCCAGATAGTGATGTCACCTGCCTCTGTACTGAGAAAAGAATCTGAGGCGGGCTGAGATTGAAAATGCGCGATGATGCTGCCCACGGCAGTGGAGGCTTTGAGGCTGCCCGTTATGTTCTGCAAGCGGATGCCTCCACCGGCGCTCTCACACTGCGCGCCCGACGCGCCGCCCACCTGGATTGGACCACCGGAATTCTTGGCGGTCACCATTCCTTTGGCATATCCCACATCGATGGGGCCGCCGGCCGTATCGGCAATGACCACATTGCCGGCCTGAACAATGCGGATGCCGCCACCGGCCGTCGAGCAACGAACAGGTCCTTTTACCTCCTGAACGGTGATGTCACCGCCGCGTGTTTCGAAAAACGCTTCGCCGCCGATGGTGCCCGCTTGAATAGGGCCGCCACCAGATGTGCAATGAACGGATCCGGTGATCTGGCCGAGAAGGATATCACCGCCTGCAGTCCTGGCGTTTACGCTACCGGAGATTCGATCGAGATTCACGCGCCCAGCGCCGGTTTCGGCTCGGACCGTGCCGTCAAAACCGGATGCCACGACGGGACCACCTCGAGTGCGGACGACTACGTCATGAAATGTGCTGGGAGCTCTCACTTCCAGATCTGCCATGCCGGAGCTGCCCAGGATCGTCAGCGTAATGAAGTTGAGCTTGATGCCCGTCCGTGCGTGCAAGCCGTTCAACAAACGTCTGGCTTCGACCTGGCTGCCGGCTCTGACGCGTTTGGTGAGAGTGAACATCACCTGATTTCCAGGAGTGCCTTTCACCGTAACACCGCCCACCGAGAAAATCTCCAACCGAGAGCTACGCGATACGCTTGCACTGCCTCGTTCAACTTCAACCCAGAACGGACCCTCACGCTGGATGCCCGTTTCGCCGGCCGCGATGGCAACCAGGGCGAAGCCGGTGAGGCCCAATTTCTGGACGGTTCGATAGATCATGCGACGTTCATTTTCCGATCAATATGTCCCGACAGACGCGTTCATGGCCTGCAGAGCATTCTGGCATTGCATTCGGATGTAACTGTTCTCTTCTCGGTTGACTAGGCTTTGAAGCACGCCGACCGTCGTCGAGTCCTGGTGTTTCACCAACAGATCAATGGCCTGGATGCGAACGCCGGAGTTTTCATCTTTGAGCAGCACCTGGGCGAGCAATTTCCGAACCTCGCCGTCCGACGAGAAGTCTTTCAACCCTTCGAGCGCCTTCAACCGGACGCCAGGATTGGGATCGTGCATCACCGACGCGACTAATGCGCTGCGAATCTCAGAGGAGCCGCCGCGGTCTTTCAACAGCTCGACGGATTCGACCCGCACACCCGGATTATCCTGTTCGCGGGTGGCGACCAACAGCAGGCGCTGGATATTTTGATCGTCGAGCCGTCCGGAAACTACGCGCCGGCGGGTTTCATCGAGCGAGATCTGTACGCGGCCCTGATGATCCGGTTGAATCGAGTGGATGCTCGAAACGATGCCATCCGGAATAGCGGAGGCCAGACTGGCGGTTCCTGGCCAGATGCCGACAAAGCGCGCGGCGAAGAATCCCAGCGCAACAAGAGTGAGAGCGCCGACGGGTTGCCGAAACCTGATGCCCAGCCGCAATGATCCCAGAGCCTCGCGAAACCATCGCCAGTGATCAGTAGAAGCGTGGTGTACGGCCGGAGTTTCTTCGCGGTAGATTGCCCGCGCCAACTCGTGCCGGCATTGGCTCAGCAAATATGGCGGAGCTTCCACTTCGGCTGCATCCAAGGCAACCGCCAGAGCCCTTTGCCGCTCGCATTCCTGCTGGCAAGGAGGACAATCCACAAGGTGCTGCTCGACGGCGTCCTCAGTGTCGGGCGGCAGTTCGCCGTAATAATAATAAGGAATCGCTTTGGTTACTTCGTCGCACTTCATACCAGATCTCCCAAAATCACACGCATCTTTTGCGTCGCGCGAAACAAACAATTCTTAGCTGCCTCTTCGCTCGTGCCGAGCATTTCCCCGATCACACGCAAGCGCAATCCCTGGTAATGCCGGAGCTCAAAAACTATGCGCTCGCGCGGGGTGAGGTCCTGTAGCGCCGAGTGAATGCGGTGGCCCAGTTGCCGGTTCCAAAGACTACGTTCCGGATTCGCGTGGGACCCTTCTCCTTCAATGTTGTCGGCGCGGTCGACAGGACCATCGGAAGTTTCAATCACAGTGGATTCCTCCCGGCGCACCTTACGTTTGCGCAGATGATCCAAACAGATATTCGTCACGATCCGGTAAAGCCAGGTGTGAAAGCTGCAATCAAACCTGAAGGCGTGGATGTTCCGATAGACCCTCAAAAAAGCTTCCTGATAAACGTCGCGTGCGTCTTCTGCTGAGCGAAGGAGGTTCATGGCGAGGCGGAGGACACTCTGGTCATACGCGCGAACCAGTTGCTCGAAAGCATCCTGGTCACCGCGTTGCACCGCCCGAATTACGGCGGCTTCATCCACCTTCCGAACAGCCCGGGCGGTTGCCACCCCGGCCGCATCTTGAAGCATAATCCCCGAGTTTATCGCGAACCTCTTCCACCCAAGCAAGATAGACGAGCAAAAGTCAAATCTGTCACGGAACTGAAGCACTATTGCAACCGTGTTGAGTGCGCGGATCGCTTGACCAGCCACAATCTATTGATGATAGGGCTTTTAGGAGCAGCGGTAAGGACACAAGAGGAGTCCGCGCAAGGTGATATGCTAGCGCCACAAGCTCATGACATTTTTTTTGAAAGCGAGGGCCGCAGCCGTCCTGCTGGTGAGCGCGACTTTGGCGCAACAGGGGACCAGCTCTCCGATCGGCGTTTTTGAATCTCATCAGGATCTCGGCATTACTCCGAAGACAGGATCGATTGAATTCGACAGTGCCAGCGGCGAATACCGTGTGACCGGGGGCGGCGCAAACGTCTGGGGGACTGAAGACGCGCTTCACCTCGCTTGGAAACGGATCTCCGGCGACGTTCGCATCACCGCCGATGTGCGCTTTATTGGCGCCGGCGCGGTAGCGCACCGAAAGGCGGTCCTCATGGTCCGGCAGGACCTGACGCCTGCGTCCGCCTATGCCGACGTGGCGCTCCATGGTGACGGGCTCACATCATTGCAATTCCGGTCCACGGCGGGAGGCGAAACCCGGGAGATCCGGTCGGCCATCAACGGTCCGGTGCGAATCAGTATCAAGCGCCGCGGAAACCAGTTCACTATTAATGTAGGCAAGCCTGGCAAGCCTGACGAAACGCTCACGCCGGCCGGTCCGCAGACGGTCGATCTGAGTGACCCGGTGTATATCGCGATCGGCGTCTGTTCACACGATGCGAACGTGCTCGAGACCGCCGTGTTCTCAAACGTGCAGATCGACCAAGGCCCACGCGCTCGTACGCCCGCGCGCTATCGCAGCAGCATCACGGTTTACGACACGAAAACCAAATCCACCAGCGTGGTCTACAGTGCGGATGAACTGATCGAGGCGCCGAACTGGTCGCGCGATGGAAAATTTCTGCTGGTGAATAGCAACGGCAATCTTTACCGGTTGCCAGTCAACGGCGCAACACCAGCCAAGCTCGAGAAAATCGAATTAGGAAATGGCTTCCGCTGCAACAACGATCACGATTTCACGCGCGATGGCAAACGGCTGGCATTTTCCGCGTCAACGCCCACATCGCGGCAGTCGCAGGTATTTCTTGCAAACGCCGACGGATCTGGCGTGAAGCTCATGACGCCGGCTGCGCCGAGTTATTTTCACGGCGGCGCGACAACAAGTACGACCTATACCGCGTAGCGGTAACAGGTGGCGACGAACAGCGCCTGACATCCAAGGGCGCCTATGACGATGGTCCGGAGTACTCCCCGGACGGCAAGTGGATTTATTTCAATTCCAATCGTTCGGGTGGCTGGGATATCTGGCGCATTCCGCCCGAAGGCGCCGGCCCACAGGACGGCCAAGCCGAGCGTGTCACGAGCGATGAGCTGGAAGACTGGTTTCCGCACTTTTCCCCCAACGAAAAGTGGATGGTGATGCTCTCGTTTCCCAAAGGCACGGCCGGGCACGACGACAAAATGAACGGCATGATGTTGCGCATGATGCGCGCGCCGGGGAAAAAACTCAAGTCAACCAAGATTCAAGTGCTGAGCACGTTCTTCGGCGGACAAGGAACCATCAATGTGAACTCCTGGTCGCCGGATTCGAAGAAGTTTGCTTACGTGGTGTATGCGCCGCTGACGGCCAGGTAGAACTCTCCGAGCTGGAACAGACGCTTCGGAAGCCGCGACCGTGAGCGAGTGGTGGTTTTTCGCGTTCTCTCCGGGCGCGACGAACACGTCCATGGGCTTGCCCTGACCTTCGATAACGTACCGCACCGCAGTTGAAAGTTGTTTTGGTTTCCAGAGATATCTCGTGCTTCCATGCCTCACCCAGCGCTTTCTCGATTGCGGATCCAGCCCAAACCGATCCAAACGCCGGCTAGCATATGCCTTCAGATCTTTCATAATCTTCTCCGGCATTGCGTTCGCTTCGACCACGATATGTACATGGTTTGTACGCACATGTGCCGCCATGAGGGACCAGCCCCTTCGCGCACAAGCCTCTACCAGAGCTTCCAGAGTCAGCTTCCGCCGTGCTGAATCGACCAAATATAACGGTTGGTCCATGGCGGCTCGTTCAGCGGACATTCGTCTTTCGTCCCGCTCGAGATAAGGTGTGTCAGGGACATTGTGATTGAGGTCAACGGATCCGGCCTCGTCTCCATGCAGGCGGTTTCCATAGCATGTGAAGTGATGAGATAGGTCAAGATTACCGCTCGCTCACGGTCGCGGTTCTGAGGCTTGAGTGGTTGCTGCTGGGCCATAGACAAACAGTGTGTGCGGAGCCGCAACTTCTCTCGACAAGTTGAGGGTACCGTTCGCTTACGGTTGCGGTCCCACTCAGCGGCTGCGGCGGTGATACTCGCCGCCGCCGAGACCGCCCAGGTCGATCACGATCGCGACAAGCAAGATCAGCAAATTCACCCCCGCGATGGGTTGGCCGGTGTTCACCATCCAAGCGTATGCCAGCGTGGTGAGCGGCACGAAAATGAACCCGAGCAGCGGCAGGATCAGACCGTGATAGGCACGTGCCAGGTAATTGGAGAACAGCAACATCAGCACCAGCACGATCCGCGGAAACGCTAGAACCAGAATCAGCAGGAGACAAGGCATGAGCGGTCTCGCAACGAACTATTACAATCTTCTCAGGTTCCGGCGTGCAGCTGATATTATTCTTCCGTTATCAGCAGGTCCGGCGGACTTTATGGCACGCTTTATTCCAACGGTGAGTTCTGATCAGGCGCCTTGAAGGGAGAACGTGATTGAAAACTTTCTGCTTGGACATGCGCTATGGCTGGCGCGGGCTGCGGCGCGATCGCATGCTGGCTCTGGCGGCGACCTTCACGCTGGCTATCTGTATCGGCGCGAATACCACTGTCTTCAGTTTAGTGAATTCGATTCTGTTGCGGCCTCTTCCGTATCCCGCATCGGAGCGCCTCTATTGGCTGAGTGAGCGCATGGGCCGGGACCAGATGGAAGTTGGACTGGGTGCGGATTACTACAGCCTGCGCGAGGAGAACCGGGTTTTCGAAGACGTTGCGGCATACCAGCCGACAACCGTTACCTGGAGCGGCACGGAAAAACCGGAGCAAGTGGATGCGGCGCAGGTGACACCCTCGTTTTTCCGCGTGATGGGTTCGCAGCCGATAACGGGGCGGTATCTCGCGCCCGAAGAACAAGGAACAAAGGCGCCGGCCGTGGTGGTGTTGAGTTACGCCTTCTGGCGCAGCCGGATGGCGAGCGATCCGAATGTCATCGGCAAGACCATCACGCTCGACCGATTACCGAACACAGTCATCGGTGTGATGCCGCAGGGATTCGATTATCCACACGGCGCTCAGCTTTGGAAGCCGCTGAACATGGACGAAACTTCACAGAGGCCGCGCAGTGTCAGAACGCCGATGCGGATGGTGACTATGGTGGCGCGACTCAAGCCACAGGTCGGCGAGAGGCCGCTTGAGACGGAGTTGAGTCGGCTGACGCACACCATTCGCGCGGAGTATCCAATAGAATTCGAATCGGCGGGATTTCTCAACGGCCTGCAGATCTTTGCCGTTCCGCTCGAGCGCCGAGTCACCGGAGATTAGCGGCCCGCACTTATGGTGCTGAGCGGTGCGGTTGGGCTGGTGCTAATGATTGCCTGCGCCAATCTAGCAAACCTGTTGCTGGTGCGGGCGGCTGCGCGACAACGGGAACTGGCAGTACGCATGGCGCTTGGTTCACGCCGGCGAAGGATGGTGATGCAACTGCTTACGGAGAGTCTGACGCTGGCGCTTCCTGGCGGTCTCGCGGGCCTAGTGATTGCGTATTTTGCGGTGAACGGGTTGAACGCCTGGAAACCGCTGCTGTTGGAGAATTACGGGGCGATCTCGATGGACATTCGGACGCTGGCGTTCACATTCGCGCTGACGCTGGTCACCGGGATTGTCTTCGGCATAGCGCCGGCAGTGGCGGCGGGGGGCATTGGCATTCTGGATTCCCTGAAGTCCGCGGGCCAGATGCAGAGCGGGAACCGAAGAGCGACGCGATTGCGGCAGTTGCTGGTGGTGGCGGAGCTGGGCGTGTCGCTGGTGCTGCTGATCGGTGCCGGTCTGCTTGCCAGGAGTTTCATCAAGCTGGCGAAAACGGACCTGGGGTTTCCGGCGGAAAACCTGCTGACGTTACGAGTAAATCTGGCGGGATCCCGTTATGCCAGGGCTGACGCACAGGCTCGTTTTTATGACGACGTATTGGAGCGAGTGCAACAACTTCCTGCGGTGAAGCGCGCGGCAGTATCCACGGACCTGCCGCTGGGGGCGGAGCAACCATACCAGATGATGTCGTTTCAAGTCTTCGGCCGCCCGCCGGTAGCGATCGCGCAGCGGCCACAAGGCAACGTGACGGTGGTCAGCCGCAGTTTTTTTCAGACGCTGGGGATTCCTGTAAGGAGCGGACGTGTATTCGATTCGAGTGATACAACCGATTCCACGGATTCGATCGTAGTGAACGAAGCGTTCGCCCGAAAGATTTTCCCGGCGGAAAATCCGCTGGGACAGCGCATTTATTTCCACGAGAATGACCCGTTGCGGTGGGCGATCGTGGGAGTAGTAGGGAACATCCGGGGAAGCGCGCTGGGCGTGGAACCAGCACCGCTGATTTATCGGTGCGAATGTTTTGGGCACAATTCCTTTCTTTCTCGAATGGCACTGATCGTGCGTACGTCCGGAGATCCACGCACGGCACTGAGGGCGGTAGAAGGACAGGTGTATGCAGTGGATCGCAATCAGCCGGTTTTCGACGTCAAGACGATGGACGAGCGGCTGGTGGACGCGCTCGCGCCCCAGCGCTTCCATTTACTGCTGATTGGAACTTTCGCCGTGATTGCGATGATTCTGGCTGCTGTCGGTGTATATGGCGTCATGTCCTATACGGTGACACGGCGAACGCGGGAGATCGGCATACGCATGGCGATGGGAGCGCAGCCGGGACAGGTGCTGCGGTCGGTGGTGGGCGAGTGCATGCAGTTGACCGTAGTCGCGGTGCTCGCGGGCCTCAGTGGCGCGTGGGCACTCACCCGTTATCTGCAGTCGATGCTTTATGGGGTCACTACCCTCGATGTGTGGACTTTCGCCCTGATGCCGGTGGCGCTGGCGGCGATGGCGATTACCGCCTCGTTCGTTCCGGCCTGGAAAGCGTCACGCATCGATCCGGCCACTGCGCTGCGCGAGGAGTAGCGAGCGTTTCACAGAGACTCGACCAAAGCGATCCACTTCTCATCCTGGGTCCAAGGAGGGCCGATGGATTTGCCGATTCCATTGATCCGTCCTTGAAGATCCGCGGCATTGAGCTTGAACGCCGCAGCGCCTCTGTCCCAGATTTCACGCTCCTTGATCCTGGTTACAGGCAGCGAACAACGTTCGCTGGCGTGAGTCAGCACGTCGCGAAAGAACTCGCCCTCCGCGGTGTGTATGAGAGCGTGTGATTGGAGCGTGGCCGCAAGTTCAGGCAGCGGGCGGCCCGATGAAGCCAGAATTCCGGCGGCTACGACTTTGTGATTCTGCTGTTTGAGATGAGCGACCATCGCGCTCACCTCGGCGTTTGCAAGCCGGGTGGAACTCGCGAGGCAACGCTCGATCAGCGCTTCGGCTTTCTCGAAGCTGAGCGGTTCTGCCGCATGATACGGCTGTTTGGAACTACGAATTGCCGCATCGGCGATTTCCAGGCGGCACCGCTCGATCACGACGGGATTTCGCGGAGAACCGGCTACTGCCACGGCGACCGTCCAACCGGAGTGAGATCGAAAACCCAGAGCTACAGGCTCGATCGCACCGGCAGTGGTCATGGGGTCAATTCTACAATCTGCGACGCGGGGGCGAGGCGGGCAGCGCGGATTGCGGACCAAATGCCGAAAAACATTCCGAGCATCCCGCCGAGACCGGTGAGCACCACAGCTTCAGTAAGGAATTGCAAAGTGATGTCGCCGCGGCGCGCTCCTACGGCTTTGCGAATTCCGATTTCGCGCGTGCGCTCGGTCACCGACACCAGCGTGATATTCATAACGCCGATGCCTCCGACCAGAAGACCGATGGAGCTGAGCACCACGATCACGAGAGCCACCATGGCGGCGACTTTGTCGAAATCTTCCACCAACTGCTCCGATGTGGAGATGGAAAAACTGTCGGGCTTGTTAGGAGGCACGCGGCGCTCATTGCGCAGCACGGCGCGTACTTCGTCTTCCGCCTGCACCATCTTTCCGGTCTCGGCGATCACGATCAGCATGTTTTCCCTGGCGTTGGGGAACAGCTTCTGCATTGGTGAAATACGGAAACAGAATGCGCAGATCCTCGCTGCCGGGAAATGAGTTAGCCGGCCGCTGCATGGCGCCGATCACTTCAAATTGATGGCCGTTGACTTCGATCCACTTGCCCACAGGATCCATATTTGCGAAGAAGGCCTTTTGCACGTCCTCACCGATCACAACCACCGGCAAATGATGGCGGCTTTCGTTATCAGTGAAAAAAGGACAAATTTCATAACGGTGCCGCCCGCTGCATAGGCCTCTTCAGTGCCACCCAGGTCAACGCGGTAAATGTCGTTCCCTTTGTGGGGGCGCGGTTGATATGGTGCCAGTCGGCAAAAGGTACGGGCTCACGTGCCGCACTGACGGGCAACGCTCGGCAACGGCGCGAGCGTTTTCAAATGTCAATGGTTTGCGGCGCATCTCTTCGGGCGTCAGGTCGCCTGCGCGCACGCCGATTTTGAATTTGAATACGATCAGCGTGGTGGGACCGAAGCTGACGAAAAATACTTGTGATGGCGCCATCCTGCCAGAATCGAGCCTACACCGATGACTGCGCCGGTGCCGATGATCACGCCGAGCACAGTCAGGGACGCACGCAGCTTGTGCTCCCGGATGGTGTCGAGCGTCATGCGCACGCCGGAAAGGAAAGTTGCGCCCGTCATTTTTCCGCCCGCAGAGCTTCGATGGGGTCCAGGCGCGCCGCACGCTGCGGCGGATAAATTCCGAAGAACAGACCGACACCGGCGGAAAGGGCCGCGCTGATCACTACAGCGGAAAACGGTACGCTCATGGGCACCGGCGTCACGGCGCGCACAAGCACCGCCACCATCCAGGCCAGAACGACACCCATGAACCCGCCGGA
>QHXW01000268.1 GCA_003223115.1 Acidobacteriota bacterium | reverse complement strand
CGGTCCTATGTAATTATCGTTCATTTTCCTTGCGGAGTTCCTTCACCCAACCTGCAGCTCCGGCCTTCAGTTCCGGGTGATCTTTATTTTATCCTTCCAGGCCCCAGCCACGCCTTCCAATGCCCTGATTTGCTGAAGACGCCGAAGTTCCTTTTCAGCAGAGCCAGGAACTCGCTACGCCCGCGCTTGCCGACCAATCGGTCAATCTCGCTGACGAGCGGTTCAGGGATGACGATGTGTGCGCGTCGAGTGCTCACTCTTAGTCCCACATAATGTTAACATGTTATGGGACTTAGCCCAAAGTCGAATGAAGAGTGGGAAGAGTGGCTGTACGGTTATAAGAAACGAGTTGATTTTTCGCTATATGTGGATAGACCGACGAGCTACCAGGCGCTCCACCCCGCGATGTATTTATAGCATTTTATCGACGTGAAACGCTAACGGAACAACAAGCGAGTTATGAGATCGTCTGAGAACACGATACGCGATTTTTAGATTCGTTTTTCATCTGACTTTTGCATTTTGCTGTACGGCTGCTGCCCACACCCAGTAACGCTTTCCGGCGACGAAGGTCATCAAGAAGATGAGCCTGATAGGCTCATCATTCGCAAGTGTTCGGCGCAGCACGCGGAAGACTTCGTCAAACTTCGGCAGCACACTCATTTGATTGGCCAAGCGAGGCGACCACAGGGCTTTCAGCCGGGCCTCCTTTTTATGAATGGCATCCGCAATCCCCACAAACGGTTTCCCGCGAAAGGCAAGCTTTTGAATAGGTCCAAACCTCTACTGCGGAAAAATAAGCCAGCCGCTGGGAGCAGTTGGGTGATTCGCGTGGGACGCGACGGAAATCGCGGCAGGATGCCACCGTGCGCTTAGCTCGCCGATGTGTTGGCAACGTCGAGCCGGGAGTTGGTAGCCGTCCAGATTCCGGATACGCTACCGCCGGCGCTAATGAACAGAGCGGCAGACGCCAGGCAAACAAAAGCAAGCAGCAGTGTATATTCGATCAGGTCCTGTCCTTGCTCATCACGAAAAAATTGGGTCAGCAGTGTTTTCACGGGTTCATTCCTTACAATTCCTAGTTTTGCCGAGGAGACAGTCGTTCGGCGGCTTTACCAATTCTTGAGCATCGAGCCCACGAAATCAACGCTGCTAAGAGTGACGTGTTGGTGTAGCCCGAATGTTAGTGGCCGAGCGCGTAGATGCTGCACGACACGGGCATAAGGGTCGGCGAACTGCTGTCTCTGAATCTCGATGATGTGGATGTATGCACAAGCACGTGGCCACGAACGGGGTAGTCTTATACCTGGTGTCGTCAGGACGGAGAAAGTGCGATCGAGGCCGCCAAACCGTCAAATCTACTGGATGGAGGAAGCGAATCGCCACCTGGCGAATTGGCTTTACGTCCGAGAAATCCTGGTTAAGCGGTGTCCTGACCGCAAATGCAATCCGAAAGCCCTCTTCGTTAGCACGAGTTCTTGGAGCATCGGACGGCGGCCACACCGGCACACTGTGGGAGCCGCCATTACACAATACGCAAGAGAAGCGGGAATAACGGAGAACATTTCCATGACGATGAACTGGATCCCGCCCGCCTGCGATGTCATAGATGTGGACAATGTTGGGATGGCTAAGAGCAGATGCTGCCTTGGCCTCTTGTACGAACCGCCGCTTTCTTTCGGGATCGGCGACTTTCTCGGGAGGGAGAACTTTGATGGCGACGAACCGGTCCAGGTGCGTGTCGCGGGCCTTGTTTGTACACCAGACCCGTCCCACCGCGGCCGAGCGTTTCGAGGATCTGATAGTGCAGGACGGTGCGTCCGACCATGGCACAACGCGGAACTTTGGTATGCGAGTCAAATTGATTCGCGGCAACGAGTTCGATGGATTGAACGCCCGGCCGGGTGGACGTTACTCATGCCGGACACTTACGTGGATGTCCGCCTCTGGTGTGTGTCAGAAGTCAGTCGCTCTGAATGGGCGGATTGGTATGGGACAGCCCTGCTGTCTAAGATCCGGATCAGTCCTGGTAAACGCCGTCCACAGAATCAAACGGCCCTTTTAGGCAATAGGGCTACACATCACGGTCATTTGGTGCCGAACTGACGAACACCGAGGTGATGAGTGGTACGTGCTGATCTGCTCTCTGCTGCCGTTTGCGCTCTCGAAGAATAACCCGCAACTCACGCTCAAGCTGATCGGTTTGCAGGCGTATCCACTGAAGTGTGCGACGAAAAGCGCGGCGCTCAGCGATGCGTTCCGCCAACCGCTGCTTCCAGTTCGTCTTTGTGCAGCGCTCTAAGCCTTCGGGACTGCGCGGGCCAGCGGAAGCGCCGCCGTGCATGCGGCATTTCGTGTATTTCCTGGCCTTCTTGCTCCGCATGGCCGGAGCGCGACACGGTGCGCCAGAGCGGGTTTTCGCTCCGCAACGAGGGGATTTGGACGGATCGCCAGGCAGAGCGCCATTGGGTAAAGTGTAATTGCGCAGCGTTTCCACTTTCCATGGATTCAACGTCGATTTTGGCAGAATTCATTCGCTGAACGCCACAAAGATTGAATCGTCCCCAGGGGCGAGCTGATCCTCGGGAGCAGCTAATTTTTCAGCCGCGCTTCAGAAATAGAATTTCAGGGCGAACTGCATCGACCGCGGGTCGGTCTGAATGTTCGTGATGCGGCCGAAAGAGCAGCCAGCTTGGCGGACCGCGTCTGTCTCGCCGTTGGGCCCCGGCGGCAGGCAGAAATTCGCGTTCGGCAGTCCCAGGTTCTGGTGATTCAGCGCGTTGAACATCTCCCAACGGAACTGCAAGAAGCGCTGCTCGGTGAAATGGAACTCCTTCACCAGCGAGGTATCGACGTTCCAGAAGCCGGGCGCTCTCAGGCCAGGCAGAAACGCGCCGGCGGTTCCAAACCGCCACCACCTATCGTCATTCGGGTCAGGGTTGACCCAAAAGCTCTGATCGTTGCCGTAAACCGGCTCAAATGCCGCAGCGTTGATCCAATCGGCTTCCTGCTGGACCCTTGAACGGCTCTTGCTCAAAGACGGGTTGCCGACCAGATTGGGCCTGCACGTGAGGCCGTTGCACGGGCCGCTCACGAAAAGGGGTACGCCGCTCTGTGCGGCGAAATTTGCCGTAAGCCGCCATCCACCCAGCAGCAAGTCGACCGGTCCGCCCGTATTCAACAGCTTCTTGCCTCTTCCGATGGGCAGGTCGTAGCTGCCCGCAAGGTTGAACATGTGGGTGATGTCATCCACGGCGACGGCGCGGTCTGCATTTTCGTTGTCCGGGTCCTGAGCCACCTTGCCCAATGTGGCGTTTCCGGCTCCGTCACTCGTAGTGACGGAGCCGACGCGGCCGCCCACCAGTCCGGGCCGGGACGTATGCAGGGGGTCGAGCAGCATGGCAGCGAGCTGCGCGGTGGAAGCGCTGTTGATCTTCTTCGAGAAAGTATAGGCGGCGATGAAATTCAGGCCGCTCGAATAACGCTTCTGAACTTTGATATCCAGACCGTTATAGCTCGTCGCGCCGTTGTACACGGTCTGAGTGGTGAGGCCGAAGAAGGGATAATCCCGAATTAACAGGCTGCGCGTCAATGTGTCGCTGCCAAAAACCTCTTTCAGCTTGTCCGCGGTCGCGCCGGTGAAGTAGTCCGTAACCGGCACCTGTGCGTCCACGGCGTTGCGGTATTTCAGCATGTCTGCCGTGTGCACGTAGCTGAAGCCGCGGAAGGTGTCGCCGGCCAAGTGTGTGCCGTGCGTGCCTACGTAACCGACATCAATCATCATGTTCCACGGCAGCTCGCGTTGAACATCGAGGCTCCACATGTTCACCATGGGATCGTGAGATGCCGGGAGGTAGAACTGGAGATTCCCGCCGAGCGAGGGATCGCGGTGCGCCGCCAGCGGCAGGTGATCGGCCGGGACAGGCGGGTTGCTCAGCGTGGATTTGTCCACGGTCGTATCACTGAGCGGAAACACCACGCAATTTTGGGTGAACGAAGCACACTGCTTGGGATAGAAACTCTTCGGGTAATCGAAAAACACTTGCCATTGCGGGCCGGAGGCGATTCCCTGGCCGATATTGTTGAAGCTATTGGCAGCGTTGGTGTAGAAAATATCGAAGCCGCCGCGGATGATGGTCTTGCGGTCTTTTGTCGGGGTCCAGGAGAAATTCACGCGTGGACCAATGCTGTTCTTGTTCGCGGGCGCCATGTCGTGACCCTTGGGAAACACCTTGTCGCCCCAATAGATCATTTTTCCAGGCAGGCCCGTCAACTCATTCGGACAGCTCAGACAAAAGTTGGACATCGGGCCCTGGCTGTCGCGGGTTTTGAAATAGCCGTTGATGTCGTAGCGCACACCGATGTTGAGAGTAAAACTCGACGTAATTCGAAAGTCGTCCTGAACGTAAAATCCCCAGTAGCGCCAGCGATAGTAGGGATACTGCGTGTACGAAAGCCCTGAGCAGTTGTCCACGGCTCCGAGCATGAACTGCGCCAAGCCAGGCGCGCCGAGGTTGGTTGTCGGATCCTTTGTTAGTCCGCAGTCGAACTCCAACCGCAGCGGCGGGTTGATGATACGCGCCGAGTGCTCCAGGCGGTAGACAAATCCGGTTTTCAAAGTGTGCTTGCCGAGAATTTTGGTGATGTTGTCGAGGTACGTATAAGCCTCGGCCATTGAGGAGCCGTTCCGCCAATCCGGCGTTCCAAACTGCGCTCGGCCACCCCCCGCCGGCATCGCCACGTAAAAGCTGGGGCTCGGCTCGTAAGGCGGCAAATACAATCGTGAAGGCGCCAGAACTTTCTGGACTTCAGCCAAATCCGTAACACTGTCCGGATAGCCGAACGTGTCCGGATGCGAACTGAACGATTGCCGGCTGAAGCTGGCGCGGAATTCGTTAATCAACGACGGGTTGAAGATATACGTGTGACCGATGCCGGCCACCTGGTTGGTGAACCAGATCGGCAGGTTGGAACCGTAACCGACCAGTCCTGCGGGAAACGTCGGACCGGTCCAGGGTAGCCGGTAATTGTCGTACTTGCCTGGAGCGTAAACCCATTCCGCGAAGAACTTGCTCTTCTCGCTCGCCTGATGGTCGAACTTGAGCGAGAAGTTGTATGGATTTTGGCTGCTGCCGACACCGCCGAGAAAATTGTTGCAGATCTTGAATCCGTCTTTCCCCATGGGGCAATCGCTTAACGGATCGTTGTAATTGGGGTTGGGGAAAGAGTTCATGAAAAACATGGACACTGGGTCAAACCGGCTTTGCGGGATCTGGCTGGCGAAGTTGCAAGTGTTGATGCCCTGTGCCACGCCGGCCTCCACTGCGCTGTTCAGGCACCCGTCGGCGCCAAAAGGATTTCCGGCAATCGGGGTACCGAAAGCCCGGCGGGAAAAGAAACCGTTGGCGTCCGGACCTATAGTGCTGTACGGATCCCAAATGCCGAAATTGACCGACGCCGGGTCTTCGCTGAAATCACCGTTGCGCATACGAGCTGTGGGAACCGAGAAGACCTGGTGGCCGTTCAAATGCAGAATCTGATGGTCGAACGACGTAAAGAAGAACGTCCGGTTGCGGCCGTTGTACACCTTGGGAATCACCACCGGCCCGCCGAACGTGCCACCGAAATTGTTGAAATGCAGGTCGCGGTCTTTGATCAGGTTGCCCGATGCATCGATGGAAGTGAACGGATTGCGGGCGTTGGTGGCGCTGTTGCGCACAAACTCGTATAGGTTGCCGTGGGGCGAATTGGTGCCGGACTTCAGCACCACGTTGAAAACGCCGCCTCCCGTCCGGCTATACTCGGGGGCAAACGCGTTGGTGATGGCCTGGAACTCCGAAACGGAATCGGGCGATGGATTCACCGCGATGTTCTCCGAAATCCCGGAAAGATTCAGATTTCCATCCAGATACCAGGCGTTCGCGCCGGCCTGGCCGCCGTTTACCGAGATATCGGAACCCTGCACATAGGTCGGGTCCGGAAAGGTTCCAAACTGGCTGTTGAAGCCGAAATTGCTTCCCGGAGGTCCGGCGGAATTGGACACGCCAGGCATCAGGTACACCAGTTGCTGCAGATCGCGGCCGTTCAAAGGAACTTCCTGAATGCTGCGCGTCTCCACAGCATGCGAGAAATTCGATGCCGTGGTTTCGAGCAACGGCACTTCTCCCGTCACCTGCACGGTTTCCTGTGTGGAGCCGAGCTTCATCTGGGCGTCCACCCTTACGGTTTGACCCGCGGGCACCACAATATCCACGATGTCCGTAGCATTGAATCCCGCCGCGCCGATGCGGACGCGGTACCTGCCCGGCACGAGATCGACCACGCGGTAATAACCCGTGCTGTTGGTCTTTGTTGTAGAAGCGACGTTAGTATCAACGGACGTCACCGTCACGTCCGCGCCTGCAACAACCGCGGCTTGAGGATCAACCACAACGCCTTCGATTACTCCGCGGTTGAGCTGCGCAAAACCCAGAGTTGCCGCCACACTAATGGCGGCAAGCAATAACAATATTCGGCTGGAAATCATCGAGCCTCCTGAATGGAAAAGGGAAGACGGAGAACGGGTACTTGCTAACCCGGAACGCGCACGCGCGGCGCAGATCCTTATCAAATGCGTTGGACACGAATGCATCGATCCCCGTACGATGCAAGTGAGATAAGGGCATAATACAGGGAATCGTGTTTTTGTCAATAGGAATTCGGATGAATTCGGACGTTTAAATTTTGGCCGGTGCGTGTCCGTACAGAGCGGTTCGCCAATCGGAAGTAGGGGTTCGAACTGGCGTCTACCAGCGCGGCGCAACCAGCTTCCGCAGTTCCGCGAGCCGCTGCGCAATCTCCGGCGCTTGCGGGCGAACCTCCGCGGCTTTTTCGAACAACCGCAGCGCAGGCCCGTAATTTCCTGCCGCCGCTCGCCGATTGCCGAGCATCACGCACTCCCGGAAGAGCAGGTCGGAGGTGTCCGCATCTTCCGGTTTCAGCCGGTGGGCCGTATCGAGAGTGCGAATGGCCGCCTCGTCATCCTTGAGCCCGTAAAGAGTTGCGCCCAGCAGCGCATTCGACCCGAAGTAATCCGGGCGAAGTTGGACCGCTTTCTCGAGCGGCGTCCGCGCTTCCGCGTAGCGTTTCAATCGAAAATAGGTCAGCCCGAGGTTATGAAAGATCTCGAAAGAATCCGGATCGAGAGCCGCGGCGCGCCTCAGCGGCTCGAGCGCTTCCTCATATCGGCTGTTATTGGCGTAAAGCAATCCGAGTGTAGTGAGCTTGTCCGGATCGTTCGGGTCGAAGATGCGCCGGCAGATTTGCTGTGCCTCCTCGATGGGCCGGGCGCGGAGCGCCTCCGTGCAATCCACGGATTGGCGCGCAGTCTCGTTATAGCTTTCCCGCAGTTTGGTGGATAACGCGTACTCGGCTTCCGCTTCAGTCTTGTTTCCGGCCTGCTGAAGCGCGCGCGCCAGACGATAATGCACGCGGAAATCCCGTGGATCAGCCTCGGCTGCCTTCCGCAGCCACTCGGAAGCTTTCGCGGCATCTACTTTCGCGAGATACGCTGAACCCAAGTAAAAAGCTGCGTCGGGAAATGGCGGATGCGCCATGATGGGTTCGAGCCGCTGCACGGCGCTGTTATTATCGCCGGCCAGAAGATCGAGTCTGGCCAGATAATATTCGACGGCGGGATCGTCGCCGCCAGCCGATTGCAATCGTTCGAACTCTTTTCTCGACTCCTCGCGCTCACCTAACGCGAACAGGCAGATCGCGAGTTGATAGCGCGCGTTGAGCGCCCTTGGGTCGAGCTTCAAAGCGACGCGAAACTGCTCGGCGGCTTCCGCGTAGCGCTGATCTTGAACCAGCTCGTATCCTTTCCCGATGTGAGCTGCGGCGTCGGAAGAGTGCTGCTGCGCGGGAGCGCTTGCGGCTGCGAGAACGAATACGAGCGCTTTGACCCAACCACGCATGAAGCCATTTAGTATCGGGCTTCAACTCGAATTTGACAACAGGGGCATTTGACAAGCACGGCATTTGACAAACATCGCGACGCGCGTCTATGCTCGTCCGCTTGGATGAAAGGGATTTTCATCATCGCCGCGGCCTTTGCCGGGCTCGCGTTCGCGCAGAAAGCCGCGCCGGACATAGATCGCGCCATCGGCGATCCCGTGCGAATGCGGCAGCTGGTTTACGAGCTCACCACGCAGCCGCATGCCGAACTCGACGCCCTCTTGCACGCGGGCGTCAAGCTGGCTGAGCATGAGATCTACCCGGAAGCAGCGCAGATTTTTACGCGCGCCGCAAGAGATTATCCCAGCAGCTTCGAGGCCCATTACAATCTGGCGCTGGCGGAATTTGCGCTACAGAAGTTCTTCGAGGCGCGTGCGGCTTTGGACGGGGTAACGCAATTGTCACGCCAGCAGCAACTGGCGCGGGAATATCTGCTGGGGAAAATTCTGGATTCCACCGGCAACGCCGCCGAAGCGGAGCGCAACCTGGTGGCTGCATTTAACGGTGCGCCGCAGCAGGAAAACTATGCGCTCGATCTGGGGTTATTTTACTTGCGCCGCGAGAATTATCCACGCGCTGTTTCCACGCTCCAGGCCGGAGTGAAGCAGCATCCCGAATCAATTTTTCTCGGCCTCGGTCTTGGTCTCGCTCAGGTGTTCGGCGATCATCCTTCGCACGCTGTTGCCACTTGCAAGCGCGTGCTGGCCATTGACCCGGCATTCGCTCCCGCCCGCCTGCTCATGACCGTCGCGTATTACATCAATGGAGAAAACGAAAACTGCGTGAGAGAATCTGAGTCCACGCTCCAAACGAACGCTGCCGCCATTCCCTATCTTTATTATCTGCACGCGGCGGCGCTGCTGAAGTTGAGTTCCAAGGATTACGGCCGCATGCTGCAGGATCTCAATTCAGCAATCCGCCAAATACCCGCATGCAGTTTTTGCTATCTCGCGGCCAGCAAGGTGCATCAAGAAAAAGGTGACGAGGCCGCGGCCATTACAGACCTCGAGACGCTGGTCAGCCGGATTGATCCGCAATTTTCGCAAGCGTGGTACCGCCTGGCGACGCTTTACCAGCACGCCGGCCGGGCGGACGACGCTTCCATCGCGCTCGCCAGATTTCGCGCGATCAAGGCGGCCCAAACCGATCGCGAGACGGTGTATTTGCGGAAGCTGTTTCTGTCGGCACTCGGAGCGAAGTAATTAAAGACCCGGGACGCGAAAAAGTGCAAAAACACTGAACTAGCTGAGTGGTTCGATATCAATAATCCACGCGCATTCGGGAGCGGAAAGTTCAAGGATCTGACTGGCAAAGGCGCATTCAAGGACCGGATCACTTCGCAGCGAGAGGTAAAGACAAGCTGGCAGGGCGTGTATGAGTTGCCGGCGCAAATCTGTTCCGAAATCCCGCGGATCTCCTCTTCGGCTTGGAGCCAGTTGCGCAGTCCCGGCCTGATAATCGCAGTATTGGACTCCAGATTCGACGGCGGTGATCAAAGGAAAAAATTGCCGGCGCGTTCTGCGCAATTATTGGCCGACATACCGCGCGTGGCGGCTACACGCTCGAGCGTTGGTCGGGATTATCGTGGGCATCGAGGCGGTCTAGTATCCGTTGCCTCTGTGGTCCTGCTCACGACACGGCCGGCTCTCTGGGATTGATTCCGAGCTTCCGCATTCTGGCTTGCAGAGTGGTTCTTTTCATGCCGGGGGCGGTGGCGGCGCCGCGCGGACCAGCGAGCGCCCGCAGAATCGTCTGGCGTTCGGCGGCTTCGAGCGTCATCACGTCGGAGGAGGGCGGCACGACCATCACCCCTCTTCGACCCAGATGGGACCCAAGGCCTTTAGCGTCGAATTTCCAGGTGTCGTTTGATCCCACGAATTCCGCACGCTTACCGGGTTAGCTGTATCATTGAGGCATGCGGATTGCAGCCGAGATGCGGGCCGCGTTCTTCATTACATGGGCAATTATCGCCAGCTATCGTGCGCTGGTAAGTGAAACCGCTATGTGGCCCATGTAGGTTCAAACAACGGTGGACAATTCGCACAAGCGAAGAGATCCCGATCAACGTCGATAGGGTTCCAGCACGCCTGTTCCGACTCAGATCATGCGTGGACGCATGGTAGTAGTTGAGGTAACTGGTGCGTCAATTCTCAGTGACGCGGCTGATTTGGTGTCGTGCGTGGGCGTACTTGTAGGCAGCGTGGGCAAGAACTGCGGCACAATCCGCGCCTAGATTACGTGCTCAAAGCCGGAGGCGAGCTTGATGATGGTCGGCTCGCTGAAGGCTGTTCCGGTGAAGGTGATGCCGACAGGAAGTCCGAACGAATTCCCCATGGGAACGTTGATCGCGGGGTACCCCGCGATCGCTGCTGGCGAGGAACTGCCTTCCGCGAGAAAGTGATCGCCGTTGATGAGGTCAGTCGTCCATGCAGGCCAAGCGGTGGGAGAGACGAGTGCATCGAGGCCAAACTGCTGAAGAACAGCGTCGATCCCCTGCGGTCCACCGATCGCTCGCTCATGCGCTAGGGCCGCCTGGTAGTCGGCCTGCGTGAACGGGTCCGACTGAGCCAGTAGAAAGAGTTCCTGACCGAAATATTTCAGTTCTAAATCGGCGTGTGCCTGGTTGAAAGCAATGGCATCGGCGAGCGTCTTGATCGGAACGCCGATTCGGGTGCTTAAATACGCGTTCAGGTCACGCAGGAAGTCATAAATGAGGACGGTGAACTCTGAGGCGAAGGCGATTATCTCCCCGATGGTCGGAATGTCGGCGGGATCCACCATGATAGCTCCGGCATCACGCATGGCCCGGATGGCGGTCTCATAGATGGCGTCGGTCTTGGAACTGCCGCCCGTGACGCCCTGGCGCATAACTCCGATGCGAGCGCCGCGCAAGCCATCCGGATTAAGGAACTGGGTATAATCACGGAACACTTGGTCTCGATGGGCAAAGGTTGCGGGATCCCGAGGATCCGGACTCTGGCTGGCAATCACTCCAAGTATGACAGCGGCGTCGGATACCGTGCGGCCGTGTGGGCCGACAACGTCCTGGTTGTGAGAGATGGGCACAACTCCAGCGCGGCTGGTCAGCCCCAGTGTCGTCTTAATACCCACTACGCCGTTGTTGTTCGACGGGCAAACTATGGAACCGTCGGTTTCGGTCCCCAAAGATCCGGCTGTAAAGTTCGCCGAAACAGCTGCGCCTGAACCGGAGCTGGATCCGCAAGGATTGGCGTCTAGAATGTACGGATTGTTACACTGCCCGCCCCGACCTGACCAGCCGCTGGTAGAGGAAAATCCGCGGAAGTTCGCCCACTCGCTGAGGTTAGCCTTACCCATGATGACGGCACCACCCGCTCGGAGCTTCGCCGCGACGGTGGAATCCTGCATCGCTGGCATGCCTACCAGAGCCAGCGAACCGGCGGCGGTCTGCAGTTTGTCGGCAGTATCGATGTTGTCCTTGAGCAGGATCGGGATTCCGTGCAGCGGACCTTTGACTTGCCCTTTCCGCCGCTCAGCGTCACGCTCGAGCGCTATGGCGTGCGCATCGGGATTGAGCTCCAAAATGGAGTTCACTCTCGGACCGTTGTTAGCCCCTCCGTTCTGCCCATCCTGCCCGGTCTGATCCAGCACTTGTATTCGTTTCACGTAATAGTTCAGCAAGTCAAGTGCGGTGAGATCGCCGGCTGTCATCTTCGCCTGCAGTTCAAGAATGGTGACCTCGTTCAGCGTGCTTGGAGCCTGAGCTTGATTAACGGCGGTATCGGCAGCAGCGGTTGTGGTTAGACCGCCAAAGGAGGCGCCTGCGGCACCGGTGAGAGCGCCCACACGCAGAAAGTTGCGACGGTCGAGTCTGGACGAAGACTGGCGGTATCTCGCGCTCTCTGAAGGACGCACTTTAGCGAAAAGTTTTTCAATTCGCCGAAGCATGGCAGTCTTGTTAAAGCTTTCGTACATTTCGTTCCTCCTCTCCGGTGGTTTAGATATGTATCACTGTTGAGGGCAGAAAACAACCGCATTTTTGCGCATTTTTGCGCGGCATTTTTGCCCCGCTTGCCACATGCCGTTGAGAATTGCACCGGCACTGATGGTTACGCGCCCGACAGGTATCCTGGGCTGCTGATGGTGGCAACACTGAACTTCGATAAGTAAGGAGTTGCCCTAACTTTATCCGCCGAGGATGCGCGTCACCATCCAGCCTGCGAAATAATCCACGTACCACGTGATCAGCCCACACTTCAGTCCGCCCGTGCTTGCACAAAACTATTTTCTCGGTGCAACTGGCTTGTCCCGATGTTGCCAAACCCATGAAGCATTTAACGCTACATGGCCGGGCGTTGAAGGGCCTTTAGGCCCTCAGCCCTCAGCCCTCAGCAACGTGACCTCTACGCTCAGATCCAACAACGAGGAATCATAGCTAAGCTAGTGGTAACAGCCCTACCATCCACCTAACCGGTTAGCGAATTACTTGGGGATTTCCGCCAAGAACCAGATCGGTCTCGTAAAACTGCAAATTCGGCATGGAAATGCAATGGCTGATCGTGGTTCGTGACCGGAATCCAAACAACCGACGCGCCGAAGGAAAACCGGCGAAGCCATGCAGAGATAAAATGTGAGCGGAGAACAGCGGCGGATGCGCCGATGTACCTGCGACACCGTTATGGGCAAAGGGTTGGCGTGCCGGAAGCGAGAATTTGCGTGATTGAACCGCAATCCCTGAGGAACGTAATGGACCTTAAGACTTTGCTCGACACACCTCCATGGGACTGGCCAACAGATGCCGGGAGGATGTTTCGGAAGATTCTGATTGATCAGAGAGCCGATGAATCCGACCGATTGGTCGCCGCCGAACTCGCGGGCGATTTTACCGTAATCAACGACGATCTGGTCGATACGCTATTGACGGTCGTACG
>QHXW01000267.1 GCA_003223115.1 Acidobacteriota bacterium | reverse complement strand
GGTTCCGGACCGGCCAGGCCTTCTAGTTCGCGATCCTTACCACTATTCCGAGGCCACGCTGATCATTCCGCCGGCTCTGGTAAGTTGCCTGGAATGTTTTGACGGCCGGCAGACTGACCTGGATCTGAAAGCTTTGCTGGTCCGCATCACCGCCGATCTGGAGATCGGTGATCTAGTTGCTCATCTCGCCGACACACTCAGCAATGCAGGGTTTCTCGAAAATGAAGTTTTCGAGAGCATGCGCGACCAGCGCCATCGCGAATTTGCGGAAACTGCCAAGCGCTTTCCGCTACATGCAGGCGGTGGCTATCCGAATGAAGTGGAGCCATTGCGCGCCACACTCGCGCGCTATATGGGCGTGCCTTCTGAAACGGCATCGGGCGACGGTCTCATCGGGATTGCCGCACCGCACGTAAGCCCCGAAGGCGGCTGGCAATCCTATCAGGCGGCCTACAAGGTGCTGACGCCCGCATACAAAGACCGTACTTTCGTGGTGCTGGGCACGTCGCACTATGGCGAGCCGGAGCGCTTTGGGCTGACGCGAAAACCTTTCGTCACGCCCCTAGGTGAGACAGCGGTGGATCTCCCGCTTGTGGACTCACTCACCGCGCAGGCTCCCGATGCGATTTTGATGGAGGACTATTGTCACTCGATCGAGCACTCCATCGAGTTTCAAGTGCTGTTTCTGCAGCACATTTACGGTCCGGACATCCACATTCTTCCGATCCTGTGCGGGCCGTATGCACACAGCGTCTATCTGGGCGGCAAACCTGAAGCTGATGAAAACGTTGCGCGGTTTCTTGGAGCTTTGGGCGAAATGGCGGCGCGAGAAGGCAACCGATTGTTCTGGGTGTTAGGGATCGATATGGCTCACATGGGCCGGCGCTACGGCGATCCGTTTCAGGCGCGCGCTGACCAAGGCGTCATGACGGAAGTGACTGCGCGGGACCGGTCGCGAATCGATGCGTTTTCTCGCGGCGACGCCGGCGGTTTCTGGGAACAGGTGCAGGAACGGCGTGATGTCTTGAAGTGGTGCGGGTCGTCACCCCTGTACACGTTCGTGAAAGCACTGCCGGAGGCCCGAGGCAACCTGTTGCGTTACGAGCAGTGGAATATCGACGAGCAGAGCGTGGTGAGTTTCGCTGGAATGTCGTTCAGCCGCCAGTAGCTCGGAACGCCGCGGAGCTTCTACCCGTAGTAGCCAGAACGTCACTCGAACAATCCTTCCCGAAGAAGCGGACGCCCTGCGAGCGAAGTGCGAAATCCCCAAACGGCCAGCGCCGCAATGGCGCGTGCCGCGAGCAATGCCTCGGTCAGATACCACGCTGAGAAATTCGTCGTGAACGGCACGTTCAGCAAGATGTTGGCTGTGTGAAGATCCCGGCAGCCAGCGCAACCAGGCCGAAGCGCACGACAACCACCGCCGCGATCCCGTAGATCAGGATCATGGCGGAAAAATCGACTGCCGGATGGTTGCTGCCCGCCACCTTCCGCAGTGCGAAGATCAGCGAAAACGCCGCCGCGGCAAGCCACTGCTTTCGCAAAATCACGCGTAGGATGAAAAAGAGAAAAAAGAAAATCAAAGTCGCCTGAATCGAATTCGGGATTTGCGCTACGCACGCGCTTAGCGCGAACCGGCCTCCGATCAAGTAGTCGGCCGTCATGAGCACCGGAGTGGAACCCAGGTGAGCCACGGTGAGGTGACGAATTTCGAAGATCACCCTCCAGAGAACCCCCAGCACGGTTCCGAACAACACATCGCGGCCTCCAGCGGATCGCGCCACTGCCCGCCAGCGAGCCGAGTCCAGGAAACGATCGATTGATGCCAGTGCCGCCGGATGTAAGGCTCGACCGCAAGATAGAGCAGCCAGATGGTGCCGGAAGTAAACAGGGCCGTGCTGATGGCCAACATGAACCGGCCGAGCGTACCGCCCGTTGGAGTAAAGTGAACGCGGCACAGCCACAACGCCAGTTGTCCGCAAAAACTGAAGAATGCCAGGCGGAAAGCGCCGCGACGATCGCCGCGCCCGCGTTTGTAATTCCACCGCGCCATAAAGACCGCGCCGCAAAGCAGGATCAACAATAACACCACTGCGATTAGTTGACCGGCTTTCTCTCCTAGCGTCAGCTCCCGCGGCTGCATGCGGGCCGGCCGCGTCCACGGACCAATCAACGCAAGAAAGGCCGGTTTTCCCCGACAACTTGCGGCCTCAATGCAGCAGCGGGCGTTCCGTGCCCGGCCAGGTTCCGGTCCAGGCGGCCCGCGCGTCAAATACAGCGAGAGAATTCCACTCCGGCTCGGCGGGATCGAGCCCAGCTGCGGAGAACAGCACGTTCCAATCGAATGCCCCGGCTCGAGGAGCAGTCTTCTCCACTTCCGGCGGAATCGCCTGGAAGCGCGTGAGCCGCCCTTCGGAATCCAGCTCGACGTTGATCATTCCCGATGCAATCGGAACCGGGTCCTGGCGCGTCACGACTCCCGGCACCATGAGTTCGCCCTGGAGCTCGCTCGCACCCATGTATTGCGGACTCTGGCGATACCAGTACGTGAGCAATGAAGCCTGCCTGAAAGTGCTGTTCCCCACCTGTGCCTGGGTTTTTCTTTCTCATCAAGGTAACGCAGGAAGTCGTCGTCGTAGATAAATCCGCGAGCGGTGTCGACGGGCGTCGCCGTGTAGCCGAAGCGAGCGATGATCTCGCGAGCTTTTTCGAACAGAACATCGGGCGGTTTCTCGAGGTTCAGCTGTTCCAGCGCGCTGGTCCGTGCCGCTGCAAAAAAGATGACAACCAATCCAATGAGCACTGCTGCGACGCATGGACCTGCGACGCGCAGCGCTACGCCTCCATTTTCGCCCGACGCTGCGACGATCTGGGGCCGAAGGAGTTTCACCCGCTGCCAGGGCTGCTGCGAGAGGTTCGACGCCAGGCAAAGCGGCTGCAGCGGCAAGCGCCGACGCCGGTCGATTCCGTGGGTCCGGATCGAGGCAGCGCAGAATCACGCGCTCCACCGCCAGATCGAGATCCGTCACCAGCGTGGACGGGCTGGTCGGCGACCTTTCCGTGTGAAGCCGAACCAGTTCATCATTCGACGCCTCGAACGCGCGCCTTCAGGTGAAGATGTCATAGAGCACCAGACCGAGCGAATAAATATCGCTGCGCGTGCTGACTTCTTTTCCGGCGAGCTGCTCAGGCGCCATGTATGCCGGGGTGCCGTTGCGCACCTCCGCGTCTTGAAGCTGTCGGCCAGGCCCGCCAGTCCGAAATCAGTGATCAGCACGTTACCGCGCCCATCGATCATGATGTTCGAAGGTTTCAGATCGCGGTGCAGAACGCCTCGATCATGCGCCGCCGCGATACCGGCACAGAGTTTGCGCGCAATCTCGAGAGCTTTATCTTGAGGCAGGCGGCCGATGCGCCGCATCAGCGAGCCGAGGTCCTCACCGTCCACGTACTCCATCGAGAGGTACGGCTGGCCTTCGACATCACCGAGATCGTAGACGCGGCAAACGTTGGGATGCGAAACCTGCCGCGCGATGCGGATTTCAGTGAGAATTGATGCGCTGGTTGGCTTGGGCCCGGGATCTGCTACGGCGATGGTGCGGGTCACAATCACATCGGGCGTCAACGATGCTCCGCAAGTCGCACAAAACCAGCTGCTCTCAGGGGCCTCCTGACTGCATGACCTGCATATCATAAGCTTGACTGTTAGTGTTCACTCTAACACTCGAGAAGCCACGATTCCTCAGTTCGAGCCCATGATTTCCTTGAAGCTCTGGCTTTCGTCGTCCCACTTAAATAATCTGCGAACAGCTCGATCGACCGGAGGATATGGCTCGCGATCGATACGAATGCGGCCTGCGTCCTGGCCGGAATTCAACGCCACACATTGCGGAAAGCCGTTGGCTAAAAAGTAAACGCCCTGGTGCTTGATGGGCAAATTGCGCACCTCGACAGGGCGCGGATCTCGGGCGAGTTCGGTTCCGATTGAGGTGCACGCGTTGCGAGCGAGCACAGGCACCGTACGCCACATTTGCAGATTGTGCTGAAGCGCGGCCGCTTGAAACAGCAGCAGTCCTGCGCCCAGCAGGAGTTTTGCGCGAAGACTCTGGGGACCATCGAACAGCACTCCCCAGATCAATGCCACTCCGGCAACCGGCAAGTACAGCAGCCGCGAACCGTTCATATCGGCGCCGATGAGAAGTAAATGCGCTACCGGCAGCGCGGACGCGATCACGAAGGCGACGGCCGCTACCAGCCGTGACCGGTTCGCGGATGAGATCAGGCAAAAGGCGGCCATGGTGGCCACGATCGCCACGATTCCAATTCTGAGAAGCCAGCCGGGCTCGACCGACCAGTTGATTGGAAAATACAGAAGCGCCCAGAGCCGGAAAAAGAGAGCCTTTGAGATTCGCAAGAAATTGAAATCGGCCAAAACCGGTCTCTGATTGACGACCGCATATCCACCAAACCCTTCGAGCACCCACCATCTGTATGCGAAACCAGCGACACAGACCGCGGACAACATGATGGCGGCCTGAATCAAGCGAGAACGGAACTGTCTGTCTCTGAACGGAATCAGGCACAGCACCAGAAGCGGCAAACAAAAAGTTGCTTCCTTGGTGAAGATGGCCAGCGTGCACCAAAGAATCGACAACAGGAAAAGCCACACGCGGTTGGTGTCCAGATAACGATTCAGCAGAATCAGGCAGAGGATCACGAAAAATGTGCTGAGCAAGTCGAAGCGCGCATCGGTCCAGCAGACGGCCTCGGCTCGCGACGCCTGAAGCGCAAACACCAGCGCGCCAACGCCGGCCGCCAGCCGCGCCATCCGGAATTGGCGCAGCAGCACATACATCAAGCCGCTATTCAAGGCATGGACTGCGAGGCTCGAGAGATGCCACCGGAATGGAGCGTTACCGGCCCATTTGTAATCCAGCCAGTACGAGACGAAGCCAACGGGCCGAAAAAAGATTCGGCGGTTGGGAATGGTGAATGAAGCGATCAGACCACGCCAGGTGGCATGCGTCATATCGTCGATGTGCGTGTAGTCATCGAAGATCAGCGGCGAGTGCAACGTGCCGGCGAATGAAATCACGATACATGCGGCAATCAGCGCCACCACCGCGGCATCGCGGCCCGAAAGAAGGCATGCACCGGACTGCTTTTGTAGCGCCTCCGAATGCGATCGAAGCCAGATCAGAATGACAAACGATATCGCGAGGAAGCTCTCCGCGTTGAGCGGGGAGAAAGAACCTTCGACACTTCGAACGGCGAGCGCGGTCGCCGATACGCCAAGTAATAGTCTGAAACAAAGCTGGACCAGAGAAGTTGGAGAGGAGGGTTTCACGATTCTGCGTCTGAGAAGATCCGACTCTACGTCTTAACACAAAGCATGATACAAATGGTCAGATGCTTCGCCGAACATTTCTGCAAGCGACTTCGGGCGCAGCGCTGGCCACTGCCGCGAGCGCGCCGGGTGAAGGGATCCGGCTGGGATTCGATACTTTTTCGATCCGCGATTTTCACTGGAAAGACATTCAATTTCTGGATTACGCCGCGAGTTTGAAATTGGACACGGTACAGCTTTCGAGTCTCGGCGATTACGAGAGTCTCGAGCCGACGCACCTCGGGCGGGTGACGGACCACGCGCGGCGCTTGGGTATTGCGATTGACGCGGGCATCGGCTGCATCTGTGATGTGTCCAAGAGCTGGGACCCGAGAGAGGGAAATCCCACGGCCTATCTACGCAAGGGACTAAGTGTGGCGCAAGCCGTGGGCGCGCGAGCCATGCGCTGCAATATGGGGTCGCGCGAAGATCGGGCCAATCTCGAGCGCTGCATGGAAGCCACGGTGAAGGCGCTCGAATCAGTGCGCTCGGAAGCCTTGGATCTCGGCATCCACATCGCAGTCGAGAATCATGCGGGAGACATGCAGGCGCGCGAAGTAAAAATGTTGATCGAGGAAGCCGGCAAAGATTTTGTGGCCTCGTGTCTGGATAGCGGAAATCCGTTGTGGGCGGTGGAGGACCCGCTGCTCACGCTCGAAACGCTGGGACCTTACGTGGTGACTACGCACATTCGCGATTCAGCGGTATTCGAGCACCCGCGCGGCGCGGCAGTGCAGTGGGTTTCGCTGGGAGACGGTTCGGTGGATCTGCGCCGGTTCGTGGAACTGTATCAGAGGCTCTGCCCGAAAGCCTCTATGCAACTCGAAATCATCACGGGCATCCCGCCGGATATTTTGCCTTACCTCGAGCCAGAGTTTTGGAAAGCGTTTCCGGCAACGCCGGCCTCAGAGTTCGCGCGCTTTCTGAACCTCGCTAAGAACGGGCACCCGTACATCGGTCCCATGGTGATCGGGGGATGGGGTAAGCAGCCACCGGCGATTGCCGCCGCGATGAAGGAGCAGCAGCGCGTGGACCTGAAGCGAAGTCTGGACTACGCCAAGAAAGTGCTGGGCGTGGGCGTGAGGTGGAAAAGTTGAGCAACGCAACTGCGCCGGGTGAAGGCATCCGGCTGGGTTTCGATAGTTATTCGATCCGCGATTTCCACTGGAAGGACATTCAACTTCTGGATTATGCCGCGAGCCTGAAGCTGGACACGATTCAGCTCTCGGGCCTGTCGGATTATGAGAGCCTCGATGCGGAGCATCTGGCAAAAGTGAAAGAACACGCAGAGCGCGTGGGCATCGCGATTGACGCGGGCATCGGCTGCATCTGCCCGTTGTCGCACGGCTGGAATCCACGGGAAAGCAGTCCCGCGGAGTTTCTGCTGAAGGGATTGCGCACGGCCGAAGCTGTCGGTGCTCACTCCATGCGATGCTACATGGGCGCGCGCGGCGATCGTCCGCATTTGGACGCGTGCATGGACGCCACGATCAAAGCGCTGCGATCGGTGCGTTCGGAAGCGCTGAACCTGGGTGTGCGGATTGGAGTGGAGAACCACGCGGGCGACATGCAGGCGCGTGAAGTGAAATTACTGATCGAGGAATCGGGCACGGACTTTGTGGGCTCCTGCCTGGATAGTGGAAATCCGATGTGGGTGGTGGAGAACCCGCTGGTGACGATCGAGACGCTGGGACCGTACGTGGTGACCACACACATCCGCGATTCTGCTGTATTCGAAACTCCGCAGGGCGCGGCGGCTCAATGGGTGGCGCTGGGCGATGGCTCCGTGGATTTCCGCCGGTTCCTGGAGCTGTATCAGAAGCTCTGCCCGACAGCGGCCATGCAGCTCGAGATTATTACCGGACGGCCGCCCACGCCGCTGCCATATCTGGAGCCCGAGTTCTGGAAAGATTTTCCGCACGCGCAGGCGTCAGAGTTTTCGCGATTCGTGGAACTCGCCAAGAGCGGCCACCCATACATGGGATCAATGGTGATTGGCGGCGGTGGTAAGCAACCGCCGGTGATTGAAGCAGCGCTCAAAGAGCAACAGCGCGCGGACTTGGAGCGCAGCTTGGAATACGCAAAGAAAGTGCTGAGAGTGGGCTTGCGCTGGAAGAGCTGAAGAAGAAAGAAGTCAGCCATGCCTCCGGCGGTGCCGGATTGAACAGCCTGTGACTTCGACCGCAGCCGACTACCGGCTTCCCGCGCCGCAGTTTTTGGGGAGACAGCCGATGTTGGAAATAAACGGCTTGACTCGAAGTCACAGATCAGGAGGCAGAAGGCAGAGACGGGATCAAGCTTCAGTGCGGCCTACCAGCGGTTTGACGATGGTCCCGCCGCAAATTGCGACGCCATTTCTGGTGAGCGCATTGAGGAAATTGTAAAACAACGCGTAAAAAACCTGCTCGGTGAGCGCCTGCTTTCCGGGCAGTCGAAAACTCACGGGCAATTCCTTCGAGATGGTGAGGCGCACCGCATTAGGAATCGGGCGGCCGCCACGGTCGGACTGATTAGCCAGCGAGATGGGCGTCTGCATCACGGCTCCTGTCCGGCCATCAATATAAAACTGGCAGCGCGAGAACCAGCCTACATTTGCAGGGTCGGCAGCGTCGAACAACAATAGCGGCGACTGGCGCCCGATGGCGGAAAGATCCAAGGCGACATTGCGCTGCGACTCGGTCAACCTGGCGGCGAAACCAGCCTGCTTCGCGACGTTCGTGATGGTTTCGGTGTCCAGCTCCAAGAAAATGATCTTGTGCTGGCCCGCCTGAAGTACCTGCATCGAAACGATAGTGTAGCACTATGAGGCTGGCGGGCAAGCCTCTCTTGCGCCAGGCGGCGCGATGCCGCTCCACACCCGCGGAAAATCAGAATGCCTGGCGGTAGAGATTCAGCAAATCGTCGCGTGTGCAGGCACGCGGATTGAGAAGGTGGCATCCGTCCTGAACGGCTTTATCGGCGAGCGCGGGAAGAATGGATTCAGCCACGCCCCAATCGCGCAAACGCGCCTTGATATTCACTCGACGGTTCAGTTCGCGCACGCGCTCTGCAGGATCGCCTCCGCCGAATAAGGCCGAGAGCTGCGCCATCCGTTCGGGAACAGCGGGCCTGTTATATTCGAGGACAACGGGCAGCAGAATGGCGTTCGTAGTGCCGTGGTGCATGCCGCAATCAGTGGAGAGCGGGTGGGCGAGCGAGTGCACAGCGCCCAGACCTTTCTGAAACGCCACAGCGCCCATCATGGCTGCCATCAGCATGTTCGAGCGTGCTTCGAGATCGTGTGGAGTCTGCATGGCGCGCGGCAGATTATCCCAGACGAGTTTTGCACCGGCCAGCGCGATGGCCTCGCACATGGGATGGTAGCCCTTGGCCAGATAAGCTTCGACATTGTGCGTAAAGGCGTCCATGCCGGTTCCGGCGGTGATGTGCGGAGGCAGATCGAGCGTGAGTTCCGGATCGGCCAACGTGATGGACGGGATCAGATACGGGCTGAAGATGACCGTTTTTCGATTCGTGGCTTTAATGGTAATGACGGCCGAGCGTCCGACTTCGCTGCCGGTGCCGGAGGTAGTAGCAATGGCGATATTGGGCGGCAGGTTTGATGAAATGCGATTGGAACCATCGATGAGATCGTCGTATTCGGCTAGCGAACCCTGATGGGTGGCCAGAAGACGAATGGCTTTGGCGACATCGAGGGGCGATCCACCACCCAGCGCGATTACGGCATCGCAACCCGCGGCGCGATATGCTTCGGCGCCGTCCAGAACATTTTGCTCCGTGGGATTGGCATCGACCTTCGAAAAAACTTCCGCCGTTGGGGCCAGCTTGCGGACGCGTTCGAATACGGGCGTGCGCGTGAGACCGGCATCGGTGACGAGGAGTGCTTTCCGAATATTGCGCTTCTTCAACTCATCGGAAAGCCGGTTGACTGCGCCGGCGCCGAAGACAATGGTGGTGGGAAATGAAAAAGTCGAAAGGCTCATCAGAAGGCCAAAATAACACGGGTGTCAGGTGCTAGGTTTTAAGTGTCAGGTTCTGGGTTTTGGGTTCTGCTTAGATGGACTCGAAGTAGCGCGCCAGCTCCCAGTCCGTGACTGCTTTTTCGAACTGGCGTACTTCCCAATCGCGGGTGGCGGCGTAGTGGTCGATGAACTCGTCGCCCAGCCAGGAGCGCGCCAAGGAACTTTCACGGAACAACTTTGTTGCCGCGGCCAGATTGCGCGGAAGCGGCACCGAGTCCGTACCGGCGTAGGCATTCACGGCAGCGGGCGGCAGTTCGCGTTTATGCTGGATACCGTCGAGACCCGCGGCAAGCGAGGCGGCCATGGCGAGGTAGGGATTGATGTCGGCACCTGACAGACGCATCTCGATGCGCGTGGATTTCGCGCTGCCGGGAATGGCGCGGATGGCCGTGGTGCGGTTATCAATGCCCCAAGTGGCGTTCACGGGCGCCCAGGCTCCGGGCACTGTACGCTTGTAAGAATTAACAGTCGGGCAGATAATCGCCATCAGTTCCGGCATGTTGGCAACCAGCCCGGCGATGTAGTGCTGCATGAGAGGCGACATGGCGCCATTTTCCACGTAAAAAATATTCTGGCGCGTCTCGCGGTCCCACAGACTCTGGTGCAGGTGACCGCTCGAGCCCGGCAGGTCGGCATTCCACTTCGCCATGAAAGTGGGGATCAGATGGTGGCGCGCCGCGATTTCTTTGACCGCGGTCTTGAATAGCGCGGCTTTGTCAGCAGCGCCAGCGGCCTGGTCGACAGCGATAGCGGCCTCGTAAACTCCGGGACCGGTTTCAGTGTGGAACCCTTCCAGAGGACATTTGAATGCGGCCAGCTGGTCGATCAATTGCAGCACCAGCTCGGAACTCTCGGAGGCGCGCAGGACGCTGTAACCGAACATGCCTGGGTCGAGCGGCACGAGGCCGCGAAAATGCTTAGCGCGCAAACTTTCCGGAGTTTCACGGAAAATGAAAAACTCGTATTCGGCCGAAAAGTATGGTTGGTAGCCGAGCTCTTCAGCGCGCGCGATTACCCGATGCAGCACCTGCCGCGGAGCGATCTCCAGGGGTTTTCCGTCGCGGGTGTAAAAGTCCATCAGAAAAAATGCGGTGCCGGGTTCCCAGGGAATGGGGCGGAAGGTATCGAGGTCGATGCGGCAGGTGGCATCCGGGTAACCGGTGTGCCAGCCGGTGAACTTCGCGTTGTCGTAGAGCACATCGCCGATGTCCCAGCCAAAAATCACGTCGCAGAAACCAAGACCCGATTGCGCGCCGGAGATGAATTTCTCGCTGCTGACGTACTTGCCGCGCAGTGTGCAATCGATATCGAAGGCGCCCAGCTTGACGCGCCGGATGTTGTTCTTTTCCAGGAGTTCGCGGAGGTCGGCCGCGTCCATCAGAGCGCTACCCAGACCGATTTTACGCTGGTGTACTGATCGAGCGCGTGCGCGCCCAGATCGCGGCCGTACCCGCTCTGCTTATAACCGCCGAAGGGCGCCGCAGTGTCGAAACCGTTATAAGTATTGATCCAGACCACGCCAGCCTTGATTTCCGACGCCACGCGGTGGGCGCGCTGAATATCGTGGGTCCACACAGCCGAGACCAATCCGTAAATAGTGCCGTTGGCGATCTCGACAGCCTCTTCGGCATCGCGGAAGCGCAGAGCGGCCAGCACAGGACCGAAGATTTCCTCCTGGGCGATTTTCATCTGCGGCTTTACTTCAGAGAAAATCGTGGGCTTCACGAAAAAGCCCTTGGCTTTCGCGCCGTCGGTATCGCGCTCCCCGCCGCACAGCAGCTTGGCGCCTTCTTGTTTGCCGGATTCGATATAACTCAAGATGCGATTGAGCTGCGTGGCAGAAATCTGCGAGCCCATGAGCGTGCCCTTGTCCAGGGGATCGCCGACTTTCAAACGTTTGGCGCGGGAAACCAGCTCATCCAGGAATTTGTCATGAATGTCGGCGTGCAGCAGCAAGCGCGAGGCAGCACTGCAGATCTCGCCCTTATTGGCGAAGATGCCCCAAAATGCGGCCTTGAGCGCAGCTTCAAAATCGCAATCGGGAAAAATGATGTTCGGCGATTTGCCGCCCAGCTCCAGGCTCAATCGTTTGAGATTGGATTCGGCGGAAGCTTTCAGCAGCGCGCGGGCGGTGCGGATGCTGCCCGTGAAGCTAATCTTGTCGACATCCATGTGCCGGCCGAGAGCTTCGCCGGCCGAATGGCCGTAACCAGTCACCACGTTGACCACGCCCTCAGGCACGCCGGCCTGCATACAATATTCCGCCAGCTTGAGCGCGGTGAGCGGCGTCATTTCCGAAGGCTTCAGCACCACCGAGCAGCCGCAGGCCAGAGCCGGCGCGACCTTCCACACGGCAAGCTGCAGCGGATAATTCCAGGGCACCACAGCGCCCACTACGCCCACGGGCTCGCGCACTGTGTAGTTCAAAAACGGACCATCGACGGGAATGGTTTCGCCGTAGATCTTGCGCACCCAGCCGGCGTAGTATCGAAAAGCGTCAATGGCCGGGTTGACGTCCGCATTGCCGGCCTCACGCACGGTCTTGCCGTTCTCCATGGATTCGAGTACGGAAAGCTCTTCTTTGTTCTTTAGCAGGATTTCGGAGAGGTCCCAGAGAATTTTTTCCTTGCGTGATGGATCCATGCCGCGCCAGCTTTTTTTCTCGAAGCTACGGCGAGCGGCGGCGACGGCGCGATCCACATCGGGCGCATCCCCGTCGGGCACCGCGGTGAGCAATTCACCGGTGGCGGGATTCATGACATCGATGGTTTTGCCACTCTGGGCGTCTTCTTCACGACCGTTTATGAATAATTTGCCGGGCTTCAGATGCTTCTTGAGACTTTCGGCGAGGACCACAGGTTCAGCAACACTCATAGCTTAGATTCTCCCACGATGGGCTGGTGATGGCTCCACTTGGGACCTTTATACTTCCGGCGCGCGACGAGAGCATATAACGCGGTGAGCCCGACCAGCAAGCCGCCCAAGGTTTCTCCAGCACGTTCATTAGGCGGCATCACCAGCACCACACAGATGAACCCGGCGAAACCAATGGCCACGAGATTTATCGCCGGACCGAAACGTCCCAAATTCCAAACGGCCTGCTGCGGCCATTGGGAGCCGGCGCGGCGGGCGCGCCAACCCAGCGCCACGGGAATGATGTAGGCCAGGTAGAGAGCCACCGTGCTGAGCGAGGTGACCACCGGAACTGCTTCGCTCCAGACCATGGCTGCGATGCTGGCGAAAACGATGGCCCAGATGGCGGGCGCGGGGGTGCCGTGTTTCGGGTTGACAGATCGCAGCAGGCGCGACCAGGGTGTCCCTTCATCGCGCGCCAGCGAGTACAGCGCTCGTGATGCCGATGTGATGCAGGAAAGACCGCAGAACCACATGGCCATGGATGCCATCGCCGCCATAGCGTTGCCCGCCCGCGCACCGAGCGCTGTATCGAGAATGGCGATGACGGCGGGAATCGAGTTGCTTCCGGCATCTTTGGCCTGGAGCACAGCGGGAATGCTGCGGATGGCCAGCGTCAAAGCGATGAGCATGAAATATCCAAACAGCCCTGATACAGACACCGACATGATAATGCCCCACGGAGCGCGGCGCCGCGGATCTCCGGTCTCTTCAGCCAGATGAGCTGAAGCGTCAAACCCGGTGTAAGTCCACTGGGCCTGGAGCAATCCTAATACGAAGGCCCACCAATATACCGGGCGGCCGTTGCTGTTTACCGCCTGGAACAGAAAGCTGACCGGCTGCTTCGGAGCCAGCAGGAACAATGCCAGCACCAGCAGCATGACGCCGACGATATGCACCGTGACGCTCAGGTCGTTGAGTATGGCCACCAGGCGTACGCCATAGTGGTTCAGCACGCCTTGTGTGACGAGAATGAATGCAAACATGGCGAACAGATTGTGCGTCGTGGAGGCCACACCCAGAAACGGCAGAATGAACTGGGCGCAACTGTAGTTAATCCCGGCCTGGGCGGCGATGAGACCGCAAATGTTCAGCCAGGCGACATACCAGCCCGCACCTGGACCGCCCAGATCGGCCGCCCAGTGGTACATGGCGCCCGCGGTTGGATAAGCTGAGCAAAGTTCCGCCATGCTGGCGGCCACGGTAAGCGTGAAGACAGTTGCCAGGGGCCAACCGAGCGTCATTTCGAGCGGGCCGCCCATTTCGAGGCCATAGCCGAAGAGCGTCACCGCGCCGGTGAGAATCGAGATGATGGAGAACGAAATCGCGAAGTTGGAAAATCCGCCCATGCTGCGGAACAGCTCCTGGGCGTAGCCAAAGCGGTTGAGATCGCTTGAATCCTGATTGGGGCGCGGGGTCATGAAGCGAGATGACGCGGCCGGGCGGTGCTACAGGTTCACATCTTCTTTCACTTGCTTGCCGATAGCGTCTTCGATCAAGTCCTTGAGCGTTTTTCCGGACTCGGTATGAACAAAAGAGTTCTCGACCACGTCCCAATCAAGTTTATAGCTCCTGGCGTGAGCCGATACCCAGATCTGGCGGACAGGGGTGTTGGGACTGATCACAAATTTCGCCGGTGGCTCCTCGAATTCGATGCCCAGCGCGCCGGAATTGAAATCCACGTCGAAACCGTAATCGTCCGCGGCAGACATCAGCAACCGGCGCAGAGTTCCCAGCGCCTCATCAGCCCGTTTCTTAAAATCCTGTTCGTCCAACATGGGCGGTTAAATACTGCGTATGCTGATGGCCGCAAGCGACAGCGCCAGCCCGATCATAATGACGACGGTGACCCACACCGCCAGGTTGTAGATGCGCGAATTAGTCCACTCCCGCATCAGGTTTTTCTTATTAATAAGCAGAACCATAAAAATCAGGACGATAGGTAATAATACGCCATTGATCACCTGTGAAACCAGAATCATTTTCACCAACGGAAAACCGGGCAGCAACACTACCGCTGCGCCAATGACAATCAGCAGCGTGTAAAGCCAGTAGAAAATAGGTGCTTCGTTGAAGCGCTTGTCGACGCCCGATTCAAAACCCAGCCCTTCGCAAACCGAATAAGCGGTGGAAAGCGGCAAAATACAGGCGGCAAATACCGACGCATTGAGCAATCCCACGCTAAACAACAGATAGGCGTAAGGGCCGAACGGCTTCAATCCTTGGGCCGCTTCAGCGGCGCTTTGGATATCGCGAGGCGCCACCGTCCAGATTGCCCCGGCGCAGGCCACGATGATAAAGAAGGCTACCACGTCCGTCATCACGCAGCCAAAGATCACTTCCACGCGGGACTGGGCGTATTCCTTGGCTGTAATTCCCTTCTCCACCACCGCCGCCTGCAAGTAGAACTGCATCCAGGGGGCAATTGTGGTGCCGACCATCCCGATGAGCATGCCGATGTAGTCGCGGTCCAACATCACAACCGGCCTGAAGCTGTTGATGGCCGCTTCGGTCCAGTTGGGTTTCACCAGAATGCCCGAAATAATGTAGGCAATATAAACCACGCAGGCGAAGAGAAAGATTTTTTCGGCGCGTTTATAGTTGCCTTTGACGATGAGAAGCCAGATGGCAAGCGCGCCGAGAGGAACCGAGATATAACGCGTCACATGCATCACTTCCAACGCTGACGCAATGCCCGCAAAGTTGGCCATGACGTTGGTGAGATTCACTAGAACCAGCAGCGCCATCAGGACGAAGGTGATGCGGAGGCCGAATTCTTCGCGGATCAGGTCGGAAAGTCCTTTGCCGGTGACCGCCCCCATCCGAGAGGACATCTCCTGGGCCACAATCAGGGCCAGGGTGATGGGTATGAGAGTCCAGAGCGGAAGGTAGCCCCAGCGCGCACCCGCCTGGGAATAGGTGTAAATGCCGCCGGCGTCGTTATCGACGTTTGCGGTAATAAAGCCCGGGCCGAGGACGGCGAGAAAGATTGCGATCCGCGAACGCAACGATTTCAGCATGAGCCGGTTCGATCACTTATGCCTCAGCACGGAGATGATATCGTCCGCGGTGATTACGCCCGCCAGATGTCTCTCCTCATCAACGACGGGCAGGGCGAGAAGGTTGTACTTGTCGAAGAGCTCGGTGATCTCTTCCTGTTTTTCGTCCACCATGGCGGAGATGAGCGTCTCGCTCGTAAGCTGCTTGAGCGGAGTTACACCGGAAGCGATAAACAGACGCGCAAGGGGCACCGCGCCAGTGAGCCGGCCCTCGGAATCCACCAAAAAAAGGGCGTTCAGGCTCTCGAGTTGTTCCTCGTTGCCTTTGAGAGCGGCCATGGCATCCTCCACGGTAGCACCCTCGTGCAGAGCGATGTACTCGGTATTCATCATGCCGCCCGCCGTGTCCTCTGGAAATTCCAACAGCTCGCGGACCTCGCTCTCGGGAGCCACTTCCATCTCATCCAGAATCTCTTCGGAAGTAGATTCTTCCAGTTCACCGAGGGCATTGGCGGCCTGGTCTGGCGCCATCTCCTCGACGATGTTGGCGGCCCTTTCCGGCTCGAGCGCTTCCAGAATGCTGGCTTGCATTTTGGGATGGACCTCGGACAGCGCGTCAGCGGCCACCCCTTCGTTAATCGTTTCGAAAATGGCCTCGCGCTCGGCCGGGCCCAGTTCTTCAACGATATCGGCCAGGTCAGCCGGGTGCATTTTCTCCAGCTTCTCGTGAGAAATGTTGAGCCGCAGGCGGCGCTGGGGGTCGGCTTCGACGATATTGCAGAACTCCCAGCGGATGGAATTGGGCGAAATCGCACGTTGCAGGGACCGAATCCAGCGCGGGCGCAAGACGCCCTGGAGAAGTCGGCGGAAGATGCTACGGATGCCCACGTCAACCTCCAGGATGTAGAGCATGGTGCGCCCATTACCGCCGTTGGCATGCCCGTTCCCGGCGTGACCGTTGCCCCCATGCCCGTTGCCGTTCCGGATCTCGAAAGTAACGTCATTGACCCGGACTACTTTGCGCCCGTTCACATCGATAATCTGCTGGTCCAGCAGATCGCGGCCGATGCGCAGCATGTACTCGTCAGAGTGGTACGGAGTGAGTTGCTCGTCTGCCAAACGGATGCCCTGGAGTGAAATGGAAGCGATTTGATCGTGGCGGACGGTAAGCCAGGCGTAACCGCCGCCGACCAGGAATCGGTCAATCCGGGCGGGGTGCACTACCGGAACCAGGGCAGCGTCGCGCACACGACCGATCCGGCGGCCTCGCACATCGAGTACCGGCAGCCCTTGGAGTTCGGTGAAGTACAGAATCTCCGCCATCGCGACGCCCGGGTGCATCCATAAACCGCAGCGCTACACGGACGTCTCGATTACCGGCCGGTTGGGATGCGCTCTACATCGGTTCTGGTGCGCCTGTTTTCAATATGACGCAGGCTGGAGGAAAGTGGCAAGATTTTTTTCGCGCAGAGTGAAAAAACTGCCCTGTTACGCGGGATGTTACATTGAGCGGGCGCGAAGCGGAGGAATGACGACAGGCGGAAGCGCCTGTCCCCCACCGGCTCAGGAGCACGACCGCCCGAAGCCGGGTCCCACCGGCTAGCTACTAGCTAGCGGACTTCGATGGTATAGGGCATGAGACGCATCAGGCCGCCACGGCTCCACAGACGGGCCTGCCAGCGCTTCAGCAGTCCGGCGAAGCGTACGTCCATGGCTTCCTCGCCGGCGTGGCCGAACAGGATGTCGACGAAACTGCGTTTGGGCGGATAGCTCACCAAAGTTACTGTGTCGCTTTTCGCGATCTTGGCCTTTTCCTTGACCAGCGCAACGGCCCTGTCCAGCCCGCCAAGCTCGTCCACCAGGCCGTTCTCCTTGGCCTGGGAACCGAGCCACACGCGTCCCTGAGCGACGGGTTCAATCTGCTCAAACCTGCGCCGCCGCGCCTGGGCGACCTTAGTTACGAAACTGCGGTAATTCTGGTCGATATCGTCGTGCAGCTTCTGCTGCTCTGGGGGCGTCAGCGGCTGATAGTCGGAGTCAATGGCGGCGAAGCGTCCACGGAGCAGGAGGTCTTTGGTGACGCCCAGCTTGTCGTAGAGACCGTGGAAATTGGCTTTGCCAAACACCACGCCGATGGAACCGGTAAAGGTGCCCGGGTAAGCCAGCACCGAGTCGCCGGTCATGGAGATGTAGTAGCCGCCGGAAGCCGCGGTGTCCGACATGGAAATCACCATGGGCTTTTTCTTACTGAGCAGGTTCATCTCGCGCCAGATGGCGTCGGAGGCGAAAACCTCGCCGCCCGGCGAATCGATGCGGACGATGACGCCTTTAATGCCGGAATCATTGCCGACGCGGCGCAGCAGCTTGTCAAAGTCTTCGGACTGGATGCCGTTATCACCTGAAAAATCGTCGCTTTCTCCACGCGTGATGCCGCCCTCCCCAGTAACCAGAGCAATCCGATGTTTGCCGACAGACTCGGCCGGCACGCGCATGTAATCGCGCAGCGAAATTTTCCTTAAGTCGCCGCTATTCAGCCGTTGTTTCAGCTTGTCGTACATCTGGTCTTCGTAAAGCAGCGCGTCGACCAGGCCGTTATTGCGCGCCTGGGGGGACAAAAAGGGGCCCTGATCGATGATGGCCCGCACCTGGTCGGGGGTCTTCTTGCGAGCGGAGGCGATGGTCGCCACGAGATGGCCGTACAGCTCATCGATGATGCTATTCAGCACTTCCTTGGTCTCCGCGCTCATGGAGGTGCGCGTGAACATGTCCCCGAAGTCCTTGTACTTGCCAGCGTGTTCGATCTCCACGTGCACGCCGATCTTATCCAGCGTTTTCTTGAAAAAGAGCAGCTCGAAGCGCATGCCCTTCAGGTTCAGTTCGTCTTCCGGATCCATGGATACGTGATCCGCGGCGGTAGCCAGGTAGTACTCACGAGTGCCGGGCGTCTTCAGGTAGGCATAGAGCGGTTTCCCGGATTTCTTGAAGGTTTCGAGATCAGCGCGGATTTCCTGCAGCTTACCCCAGGAAATTTGCATATCGTGGGGCTCGAGCACAATAGCGCGAATGTGCCGGTCGGCCGCGGCCTTGCGTAAGGTGGACCAGATGTCGGCAATCGTGGGCGGAGTTTTGCGTTGCAAGAACGGAATTGGAAACTCGACCGGTGCACGTTCCGGCAGTTCACCATCCAGTTCCAGGATAAGCGTGGAATTGTCCGCCACCGTGGGCGGTTTTTCCCGCAGGCGCGCCAGCGCGAACACGCCGATCAACAAGAAGAGGCCTACGAGAATGATCCCAGTTACCACACCGATCAAGAATTTGGCCATAGAGGCTCCGCAATTAGTATAGCGATGTAGCCGCCGTCCCAGGCAGCATAACCATGTAATCCGTTTATTAACCTTGTACCGCGAGCCTGAACTGTTCCGGTTTTTGCCTGATTGTTCAGCCGGTCACCGGAACCCTAGACTGAAATCACTAGCGGAACACCGCGAGGACGTGTCAAAAAATATGGCATCGAACGCATACTCGACTCAACTGCAATGTGCTGAACACGCCGCGAGGTTACCCGGGCTCCCGCCTCCGGCACATGTCGTCAACGGACGAGCTTGTGCGCGTCTGCGGCTGCGGTGCTGGGTGGTGCTCTGTTGGCACGATAACCAGGGACGCAAACGGAAAGTGCTGGCGCGCACCGTGGATGTGAGCGGCACCGGTGTGATGCTGGAATCGGCGATCCCATTGCGCACCGGCGAGTTTGTTCAACTACGCTCGAAGAAACTACTGCTGATTGCCGGGAACGGGCACGTCCGCCACTGCCAGCGCGACGGATGGAAGTTTCGCATCGGCCTCCAGTTCGCCAAGGCCTTTACAGCGCGTTTCTGAAAAGGCCAATCGCAGCGGGCAACAATGCCCGCGCTAAGCTCCTGATAAAATCAGATCGAACCGGTGGCTCACCTCTCGCAAATAAGCTGCATCGCCGCCGTCGAGCTCCACGGTGGCTGAGCCAGAGTAGCCAATCGCCGCCAGGGCCTTGTAAACCTCGGGCCAGTTGATTTCACCTTCGCGGAGAGGAGTCCAGCGAGCGCACTCCCGTTTGTCGAACTTGAAATCTTTGATGTGCAGCTTGACGATGCGCTTACTGAGCGTGCGAATCCAGTCCTGAGGGTACCCGGAAATCACGACATTACCGACGTCGAAGTAGGCGCGCACCCAGGGGCTTTTGAAATCGTCCACGTAACGCGCAAATTCGAGCGGGCTCAGTAGGAATTTGTTCCACACTTCCTCCACGGCGATGATCACCTGCAACTCCTGAGCCAAGGGAATCATCTTGCGGATCTGCTGCTGGGAGCGGGTCCATGCGTCACGGTAAGAGGTTTGCGGGTTGACCACCGCCGGAACCAGCAGGACCGTATCGGCGCCCCAGAACTGTGCATTCCGCAGGCTGGTCTCCATGCCTTTCACACATTTCGCCACCACGGCCGGATCAGCGGACGAGAGCGGAAACTCCCAGTGGTCCATGTTCATGACGGAGTGAATGCGCAGGCCGGTCTTCTCGGCGGCTTTCTTGATCTCCTCGGCAGTATGCTCATCGGGTGTGGTAGGGCACTCGGTCTCTTCAAAGCCCGAGTCGCGCGCGAGCTGGAAGCGGTCCGTGTAACTGAGCTTCGCGGGCAGCATTTCCAGGAGCACGGCTTTCTTGATCGGCAGCTTCGCACCCGCGGTGGAGAGCATGCCCGCGCCGGCCGCAAAGCCCGCGCTCGTCGTCAAAAATGTTCGTCTGTCCATACGTCCTCTTAGGCGAATTTCAGGCCCAGTTCCTGACCCACCTTGAGAATGTAACGTTTGCCCTCATCATACTCTTCCGGGATCTTGAGATGCTCCAGCATGAGCGGCGCGTCCACGGGAAGCTGAGCCAGCTCGGAAAGGTACGCGCGGTAATCCATTTTTCCCCGGCCAGGGATCACTTCCAAAAAATGAACGTTCATCTCAGGAATCCAGGCCAGGTCTTTGGCGTGACAGGAGGCGATCCAGGGGCCGAGTTTGCGGAAGCATTCGGAGATGAATTCGGCGTTGTGGTAATAGCGCGTGGGGCTGTTGATGCCATTGCAGACGTCCATGTGAACCGCGAATGCGGCGCGATCCACAGCGTGAATGAGCTTGAGATAGGAATCCGGGCCGTCAGGAAGGCTCCAGCCCATCATCTCGATGGTGAATTTCGTCCGTTTGGGCTTGATTTCGTCGATGACATGCCGGCAGTTTTCGACTGTCGCGTCGAAAAACTCCTCCGACAGGTTCTTGGCATCAGGTCCGTACCAGACAGTGGGATTGTAGGAGCCCGCGATATCCGGACAGCAGCGAGCACCGACTCCTTCCGCGAGCGCCAGGCGTTGAACCACGTAGTCGAGATTCTTGCGACGCTTCTCCGGTTCCGGGTCGAGCATGTTGACCCAGGCGCCAACCTCCGCGATCACTACATTTTCGGCGGAGAAAGCTTTTTCAATTTCGCCGACGCGCCCGGTATCCTCGGCTTTGGCATTCGGACAGTAGGCGGCGCTGTAACCCAGACGGCGATGTTCGCGGGCGAGCTCACGCGGATCGTCCGCCTTCAGAAAAATGGGACCGCCGAGCCGGATCGGAGAACGTTGGGAGACGGGCGTGGCGCGCGAAGACCGGGGCGAGACCGTCAGTACGCCTGCTGCCGCGGCCGCTGCCAGGAAGTTGCGTCGGGTGAGTGGAAACATGTAGAGATTTTATCAACGGAATCCGTTGGTGGAAGGCGGAGTCGCGACAGGGTGTCGAGACGGCACGCAAAGTGCGTGCGCCACGGTTGGTGGAAGATCCAGAGATAAAAGTGGCTGCGCCACTGGGCCAAGACTGAAGGCCTGCGCTACAAGACGGCGAGACGGCATGCCGGCTACTCCCCCGGGATGGGGATTTTGATGATCTTCTTCTGGACGGCGTACTGCACAAGCTGAGCTTTGTTATGGAGATCCAGCTTACGCATCAGATTGAATTTGTGCGCTTCAACGGTCTTGACACTCAGGTTCAACGTACAGGCGATTTCCTTGACCGAGTTGCCCTCGGCCAGTAGTTTTAGAACTTCTTTTTCGCGGGGGGTCAGCGTAGCGAAACGCGGTAACCGCTCGGTGGATTTAACGCGCGAGCGGAAATCGTCAACCAGTTGCGCCAGCATGCGCGGGCTGAGATAGCTGCCGCCACGGTGGACTTCGCGGAAGGCGTTTAACAGTTGGGCAGCAGGACTGTCCTTCAGAACGTAGCCAGCTGCACCCGACTCCATGCATTCATAGTCTTTGTCGTCATACATGGTGAGAAGCAACAGTTTGGTCTCGGGCCGGTTTTTACGGATCTGCCGGGTTAGCTTCGAAGCTGCTGAGGCCGGTCATGCCGATGTCCATCAGCTCCACGTCCGGCTTGGCTTCGGCGCCTTGAGAGACGCGTCGACGGCATGGGAGGCTTTGCCCACGACTTCCCTGTCCGTTCCGAGCCGATTAAGGTTCTACTGGCGGGTGTTTCAGTGGTTGCGAAGCTGTGACGTTGTCTTTTCGTCCTTAGCGTCTTTGCGAGAGTCATTCTTGGAGTCGGTTTACGATGTGCGTGATGCCGTTTTTGATCAAGACAACATTGAAGTGGATGAGCAGCCCCAAAGGTCTGTCGGCCAGTTGCAGATAACTGAGGAGCTGCTTTTTGTGTACGGAGCGCGACTGTCTCCACGGACTTGATCTCCACGATTACTTTGTCCTCCACGACCAAGTCAGCGTGAAAGCCGAGCGCCGTCCGAGATATCGCAAGCGGAAAGGGAAGTCCACTGAATGGGAAGTGGCGGTTGAGAAACCCACGTATGATCTGACGATCTTCAAGCTGCATTGCGGCAAGTTGACGCTGAAGATTTATACCAAAGGCGAGCGCGTACTTCGCCTGCCGAGTAGAGGAGACCCGATGTACTTTAGACTTTCCTTGGCTGTGTCCGCCGTTTCCAGCTTCGTGCCCGTTTAGGTCCATCATGGCGCATCGGGGACTCCCCCCTCACAGACCCCACCGTGCAGATTTCCCGCAGCGGGTTCGTCAAGCGGATTCACCACCTCTCCTCAGGTGTCTTCTCCTGGTTCGGGGCAGATAGTCGGTCGAGTTTTGGGTACATAGCAACCGAGTTCTAAGTCTCGACTATGTTTCCTTCGCCCGATACATCCGCTCGGGCAACCCCTTCCCTCCAGTGGGTCCCGTGGCCGCCCCTTACGGGAGCCCTGCGGTTCCCCACCTTCATCGGTACTATGGGTTTCTACGACCGCTCCCGATCCATCCGTCACCCCTCCGGTCGACCCTTGGGGTGACGTATCTCCCCTCATGAGGAGGAAATCGGGAGCTCTCTTCGGTTCCTGGGCCATCCCTCATCCCTGTGGAGCATGCCCTGGGCTGGAGACCCCGGCGAGTCGGCCCGACCTCGCAAATAGCGGTCGCTGCCGGATACTGCCTTCCGCTAGCCTCGACACGTCGGCCTCGCAACGATGGACAATTTCGGGGCTGATCCTCAGGGCCTACTGCCTCGCTGTCTACGCTTCGCACCCACCGGTCGCCCGGCGAATGGCAAGACTCGCTACTGACCTGTCTGCTCGACTTTGATCAGGCGGGATTTACACCCGCTGGATGACATTAAGAGGTTTCGCTAATTCATCATCAGTTCCTCCTCTTCCAAGCTTCTCCGAACGCGACGAGAATCAGATCCTCACATCGATGGCGCCGTGCGATGAGTCTTGGCCGGGCCAGGCGCTTTAAAATCGGCGCAGCGGGCCGCGTTGCGGAGGCTTCAAAAATCAGCAGGCGTAATACACATCGTTCAGGGTGAGTACCACACAGAACTGAAGCTGCTCGCGCACCCAGCGGAAATCGCGGTCATCGGCGGTGTTGGATCGGAGAACGGGCTCGAGCACGCGATCGTACTCGCGCAACGCACCCAGGACTTGTGAGGGCGCCACATTCAGCTTGGCCAGCCCCTCCGGCCGAGTTTTTCGAGCTGGTGGAATACAGCGGCCGCCGCTGCGCGTCGCGAAAAATCGGGTTACTGAGCCAGGGCTGATGTCGCAGAGCGCCTTGATTTGATTGAGCTGGGGGACGCTGAGGCCGCGCGTGCGCATGCGTGCGAGAAAACGCCGGCCCAATTCAGCGGCGTGCGGCTTGATCGGCCGGGAGAAGCGCGCCAGGTGCGCTCGCAATTGATCGCTGAGGACATCGGCCGCCTTCGCCAGCACCGGTCTCGATTTTTGAGAACGCACCAGTAAAGAGATATGGTGCGTTGGCGCCGGACATGTCTCGCGGAATTTGAAGGAATAGACAGTGAAGGACTGGTTGCAGCCCGGGGCGGCCGGTATTCAGCGGGCGCCATGGGTGCGGAGCACGGCCGCAACTTCATCGAACCCATTCGACAGAGCGGCATGCAGCGGTGTGGCGCCGGCTTTGGTGGCGAGATTGACATCGGCGCCCTTTTCGACCAGAAGCTTGACCACGTCGCTACGGCCCATGGCAGCCGCTACATAAAGCGGCGTGGCCCCGGATTCGTCATCGCGGGCATCGAGCGCCGCACGGTGGTCGAGCAACAGGCGCACCAGGTCCGCGTGCCCGCTCATGGCGGCGTCGTGCAGCGCAGTCCCACCATAAGAATTGCGGCCACAGACATCAGCCCCGCGGGCGAGGAGCATTTGAGCGATCGCAAGGTGGCCCTTCAGCGCGGCATCGTCGAGCGGAGTCGAGCCGGACGCGGCCTTGCCGTTAGGATCGACGCCACCGCGCAGTAACGCATCGACCATTTCCGTTTCACCTTTCAAGACCGCTTCATCCAAAAGGTTCGCCGCACGGTCTTGGAGCGCGCCTGCGCCGCGGGCCAGCAGCAGTTTCACAACAGCGACGCGATGGCTGCGCGCGGCAGCTTCCAGCGGTGTGTCGCCGGAATGATCGCGCGCAAACAGGTCGGCCCCTTTCTCGAGGAGCAGTTCAACCACCGCGGCATGGCCGTACATGGCGGCTTGGTGGAGCGGCGTGACGCCGGATTCCGGATTCGGGTCGTTCAGTTTGGCGCCCCTTGCCAGGAGCAATCCCACCGTGACCCAGTAGCCTTTTTTAGCGGCGTTATCGAGCGCGGTGGCGCCCAAACGGTCGCGAGCGCTGATGTCGGCGCCTCGGTCGAGCAGGAGTTGGGCGACATCGGTATAGCCGCGATCTGCCGCGAGGTGAAGCGCCGTAGCGCCTGAGCGGTAAGTGGCCGCAAGGTCCGCGCCATGATCCAGAAGCAGCTCCGCCATTTCCTTTTCATCCTTGATGACGGCATAGTGCAAGGGCGTCGAGCCGGCTTCCAGATGGCGGGCGTTCACATCGGCGTGACGTTCGATGAGCAGGCGGGCAAGATCCTGGTATCCGTTCCAGGCGGCATCGTGCAAAGGCGTGGCGCCCAGCGCGTCGCGGGCATTGACATTGGCTCCGGCGTCCAGCAGCTCGCGTACGCGGGCCAGGTCATGCGCTTTGACAGCTACTTGCAGGTCCGCATCGCGCGGGCCGGTGGCCATCAGCGCGAGAAGAAGCAAGCCCAGCATACGATTTACTCAGGGAAGCGCGGCGGGCCTTTTGGCGCCGTTGGGGAAACCCACGTACTGCACTTCTTCTTCAAGCTGGATTCCGAATTTCCGCGCCACACGGCTCTTCAGCTCAGCGATCAACCAGCAGAGGTCGGCCGCAGTGCCTTCGCCTCCGTTGTAAATCAAGTTGGCATGATAGGTGGCCACGTGGATATCGCCGCGCTGCATTCCTTTGGCATCCACCTCCTCCAGAAAATAGGCCGCGGGCACTTTGCCCTCTCGCACCACACGCTCTGGAACATGGCCGGCCACGCTCTCCGGCAACTCCGCCATCATTAGATTTTTGAAAATACTGCCGGCGCATTTCATGGTCACGGGAAACTTCTCGTTGCGAATCTTCACGATGTCCCCGGCAATTTTGCGCAACTGTGCGGCGTCGGCCGTCTCCATCACGAGGTCAGTCGAGAAGATGATCCACTCTTTGTGTTTTTTGAAAATGCTCTCGCGATAGAGGAATTCGCAAGCCTGGCGGTCGAATACGCGAACCTCGACGCCGTCGTAAAAGCGCACGCTGCGAACGCACTCCGAGATGGAATGGCCATACGCGCCGGCATTGCCGTAAATGGCCGCGCCCACCGAGCCGGGAATACCCGCGAGCGTCTCGAGGCCCTTGAGAGCGTGGTCGTTAGTAAAGTCCACCAGATCCTGCAGAACCGCTCCGGCATCGGCCACCACGCGATTGCCCGCGACCAGAATACGCTCGGCGGTAAAGCGCAGAACGATGCCGCGAAAGCCTTGGTCAGATACAATGAGGTTCGTTCCGCCGCCGATCACGACGAAATCGTGGCCGCTCTCGCGAGCAACGTGCAATGCCTGGATGAAGGCTTCGACGCCTGAAGTCTCGGCGTAGATGTCGGCGGGACCTCCGATGGCGAATCGCGTGTAGCGGGATAGCGGCGCGCCTGTCGAGACTGTCAGATTCGGAATCGCGGTGAGGCGCTCGAGCGTCTCTTCCGTGTGGATCATTACTTCGATTATAGAGGAGGGCCTCAAAATCTATGGCTGGACAAGCGGTGCGGATGGCGAAAACGGGGTTTGCGGGATTTCCACGAGCGGCGATGGAATTCTTCAAGGGCCTGGAGCGCAACAACCGCCGGGAGTGGTTTCAACCGCGTAAACAGATTTATGACGAGCTGGTGAAAGCGCCCATGGCGGATCTGATCCGCGCCTTGACGGCGGAGATGATGCGATTTGCGCCGGATTATGTAACCGAACCCGAGAAAGCCATTTATCGTATCTATCGCGACACGCGCTTCAGCGAGGACAAGACTCCATATAAGACCCACGTTGCGGCCGTTTTTCCGCGCCGCGGGTTGGCGAAACACGGCGGCGGCGGCCTCTACTTCAGCGTCTCAGCAAAAGAGATCGAGGTGGCTGGAGGCGTGTACATGCCGGGACCGGAGCAACTGCTGGCTGTCCGCAGCCATATTGCCGGGCACGAGGCGGAATTCCGCAAGATCACCGGGTCGCGCAGTCTGAAATCGCTGATGGGCGAACTGCAAGGCGAACAGCTCTCACGGGTACCCAAGGGATTCGCGTGCGACCATCCCGCGGCAGACCTGTTGCGTTACAAACAGTGGCTCTACTGGGTGATGCTCGAGCCGGGCTTGGCTACGACGCCGAAGCTGTTGCCTGAGGTCCGCAAGCGTTTCGAGGTGCTGATGCCGCTCATCGAATTTCTGAATGCACCGCTGGTGAGGGCAGCCAGGAAGCCGGTGGCGAGAATTTAAACGCAGAGTCCGCCGAGAAAAGCTAGGATATTCCCGCATCGTGAGAGCCCACGGGTCCTAGTAAAAAGCCGCAGGTCTGGCCAAAACCAGCCAGCCCGTGCGCTACAAAACAAAAGCCAGCGGAAAAGCAACGGAAATCCGTGGCGCGTGGTACAACACGGTGAATGAGTACTGAAGGCGTCGAGCACCGTACGTTTAGTGCGCGCCTGGATTGTCATTACCTGCTTTACCGGCCGTCGACCATCGAAGATTCGTCGCTGCTGGTAACCACACTGCACGGGTTCGGCTCGAATCCAGAGGTGATGCTGCGGCTCACGCAGACGCTATTGGGCCCGCGGCACGTGATCGCATCGATTCAGGCGCCCAGCCAGTTTTTTCTGGCACAAAATTCCAATGAAGTCGGTTACTGCTGGGCTACGCAGAAACATTCGGATTCTTCGGTGCGGCTCCATCATGACATGCTGCGCTCGGTGATGGACGAAACCGGACGCTCATCTGGGATTCGGGCTGAACGGCGTTTGCTGGTAGGGTTCTCGCAACCGGTAGGCATGAATTACAGGTTCGCAGCCACGCATCCCGAAGCGGTGCGCGGCGTTATTGGCATTTGCGGCGGCGTGCCGAAAAACTGGGAGGAGGGCGCGTACAAGAAGGTCTCAGCCTCGCTCTTGCACATCGCACGGACCGAAGACGAGTTCTATAAATCCGAAGTCACCACGCGTTATCAGGAGCGGTTGCGGCTGCGAGCCCATGACGTGGAATTTCACATGCTGGATGGTGGACACCGGTTCCCGTCCAAAGCCGGGCCGATTGTGGAGAAATGGATCGGCCGGGTATTCCGTGAGTAGCATTCAACGCCGAGGCGCCGAGAAAACAAACAAGGTTAGAAAGATTTTGCAGGACGGACGAGGCTCCTGCTGCCCCTACTTGTGAAGTTATTCTCAGTCTTGAGGTACTTCTCGGCGCTGCGCCTCGGCGTTGAAAGGTTCAGGCTTCGCGCGCGCCGTCTTGCAGGAATGTCCGCAGGCGATGGCTGCGGCTGGGGTGGCGCAGTTTACGGAGCGCCTTGGCTTCAATCTGCCGGATGCGCTCGCGGGTGACGGCGAAGTTCTGGCCCACTTCTTCAAGCGTGTGCTCGCTGCCGTCCTCCAGACCAAAACGCATCTTGATGATTTTTTCTTCGCGTGGGGTGAGGGTCTTTAGAACCTGCGCGGTCTGCTCGCGCAAATTGAGATTGATGACGGCCTCGGAAGGTGAGATGCCGGAGCGGTCGACGATGAAATCTCCCAGGTGGGACTCGTCCTCTTCGCCGATGGGCGTTTCGAGCGAGATGGGCTCCTGCGCGATGCGCAGCACCTTGCGAACCTTGGAAACCGGCATTTCCATGCGTTCGGCCAACTCTTCGTTAGTGGGCTCGCGCCCCAGTTCCTGAATCAACTGCCGCGAGGTGCGGATCAACTTATTGATAGTCTCGATCATGTGCACCGGGATGCGGATGGTGCGGGCCTGGTCGGCAATAGCGCGCGTGATCGCCTGGCGCACCCACCAGGTGGCATAGGTCGAGAACTTATAGCCGCGCCGGTACTCGAATTTCTCCACTGCCTTCATCAAACCGATGTTGCCTTCCTGGATGAGATCCAGAAATTGCAGGCCGCGATTGGTGTAGCGCTTGGCAATGGAGACCACCAGGCGGAGATTGGCCTCAATCAATTCCTTTTTGGCCGCCTCGGCTTCCTGATCCGCCTTGGTGATGATCATGTAGGTGCGGCGCAGCTCGGTGGCGGTAGCTCCGTATTGCTCCTCGAGCTGCTGCATCCGCTGGATATACGTACGTTGTTCGCGCCGCAGATCTTTAAAGCTGTTGGAGCGCGCGTTGCCGGCGGACATGCTGGGCAGAAGCTCCAATTTCCTCTGGATGCGCCCTAGTTCCCTCTCTACGGGCTTGACGTCCTCGACCGCGCAGCGAATGCAGTCAATTAAGTGTCTGATGACAATACTTTGAAACTTGATCCCGCGGATCTGCCGGCCCACCCGGACCATTAGCCGACCCATCTCCCACCGTGTCCGGCGATGTTGTTTAGGCTTGATTCCGCGCGGAATGGCCAGCAGTTTCTGGCGGCCTTGCTGGAATTTTCTGTAGATTCTCAGAATTTCATCAACCGCTGCCAGAAAGTCGCGCTTCTTTTCCTCTACCGTTTCGTCGGTGATGATGGGGTCGGAAATCTGGAGAATATCGCGGGCGGACATTGCGCAGCGAGCTATTTCATCGCCCATCGCGGTGATCTTCTGAATGACCAGCGGCGACCGCGAGAGGGCCTTGAGCACGGTGGTCTGGCCCCGCTCGATGCGCTTGGCGATTTCGACCTCGCCCTCGCGGGTGAGCAACGGAACCGCGCCCATTTCGCGCAGATACATCCGAACGGGGTCGTTGGTCTTATCTCCGCCGGGGGTGGGCAGCTCGAGATCGAGCAGTTCTTCGGCCTCTTCCAGCTTGGCGTCGAGTTTCGGCTCTTCGAGAATCTCGATGCCGGCAACATCCAGGCCCGCGAGAATGTCGTCGAGATCCGCACTGCCATTGAGATCGTTGGGCACAAGCTCACTGACTTCGTCATAGAGCACGTAGCCTTTTTCTTTGCCCGTGGTCATGAGCCGATTTAGACGATCGTATTTGTCCTCTACTGCCACTAGGGAGTCCCCGTGCTCCTCAGGTTCCTGAAGCTAATCTCCCACATTGTACAACAGTGGTTATCGCTCAACATGGTTAACTAAAGATTACTCCCGCTCAATGCGCGCCAATTCCTCAGCAAGACGCAGGGCTTCGGCGAAATTGCCATCGCGTTCGGCGGCCTTGACACGTGCTTTCAATTGCGAGCGGCGGCTCTCATGCTCTGAGTTCTCGAGCGCCCGCAAGCAGGCCTCCCCTTGCTCCAACGACGGAGAACTGTCACTCGTTCCATCGGCCAGGACCGCGGAAACCAATAGGGCGCGGTCGTTCTCATCCAGGCGCGTATCCAACTGGCTGAAGGCCACACTTTCGCCCGCCTCATCGAGCGCGAATAAGGCCTCGAAAATTTTGCGTGTCGTGAACCGCTCCACGGCGTGCATGCGTTTGAGCTCGGGAACCAGACGCTCGCGGGCCTCGACGTTCACCAACAGAAGATTGAGCAGCAGACGCTCCACGGGGCGAACGGATTCCGGCTCGGGGCGCACGGCTTTCTCGCGACGATCCCCGGCGGCCTTGCGAAAATTTTCCAGGATCGGCCCGGCGGCCACGCCCAGGTATCCAGCCACGTCGTTCACCACCGCGAGCCGTTCGAGCCTGTTGGAGAGGCGTTGAACCGCCGGCAACAAAAATTGAAAGCCCGCCATGCGGCCTTCGGCAGTGCGCATGTCGAATTTACCGCGCGCGCGATCGGCCAGCCAATAAAAATAGTTCTTGGCGCCATTCACCTTCTCTACATAGGCTGAAGCACCGCGCTGTTTGCAGTACTCGTCGGGATCGAGACCCCCGTCCAGCTCCACCACACGCACGTGCATGCCTTCATCGAGCAGCAGGTTGATGGAACGCTCGGCAGCGCTTGCGCCCGCGGCATCGGGATCGAAATTCACCACGATCTGGTCGGAATGGCGGCGCATGGATTGCACTTGCTGTGAGGTGAGCGAAGTGCCGCAGCTCGCGACGACTTCGTGCACGCCGGAAGCATAGACGCCCACGACATCCATATAGCCCTCGACCAGGACCACGCGGCCGGACTGCCGGATGCCGGACTTGGCGCGGTGCAGGTTATAGAGCACGTAACTTTTGCGGTAGAGGAGTGTTTCCGAAGAGTTCAGATATTTTGCCTGCTCGCCGGGATCGAGCGCGCGGCCGCCGAAGGCAATCACCTTTCCCGATTCGTTGTGAATGGGAAACATGAGGCGATGGCGGAAACGATCGTAGAAGGTGCCGTCATCGCGCTTCAGAACTAAGCCTGAAGCCTCCATCTGCTCGGGTGTGAAGTTGCGGGATTCGAGCAGCCGGACGACTGAACGGCCGGAGCGGTCCGCATATCCAATGCCGAACTCGCGAGCGACGGCCGGATCGACACCCCGCTTGCCCAGGTACGATCGGGCCTCGGGACCTATTGAGCTTTCCAGATTTGAGCGAAACATTTGCTCGACCAGCTCATGCGCCTGGTAGAGCGCGGCGCGAAGCTTGGTTTCCGGATCCGAGTACTCGGAGCGCCTGGGCATGGGGATCCCAAAACGCTCGGAAAGCAGCTTCAAGGCTTCATAAAAGCTGATGCGCTCGAGTTCGGTTACGAACTTCAGCACGTCGCCGCACGCGCCGCATCCAAAGCATTTGTAAAACTGGTGCGTGGCGTTCACGGAAAACGAGGGCGTCTTCTCGGTATGGAAAGGACACAGCCCCACGTAGCGAGTGGGTCCGGATTTGCGCAGACGGACGTACTCCTCGATGACCTGGACGATGTCGACTGAGGACTTAAGCTGCTCTACGAAATCCATCGCCGTCTGCCTATTATCGCCGATAGCAGGACGTAAGCCAGAATGATGAGACCGGCGAACGTGATCGCGCTGCCATACCAGATGATGCGAGGGCTGAAGCGCATTTCGATGTGGTGGCGGCCCGCGGGAATTTCGAAACCGCGAAACGCTGCGTTGGTCAAGACGAGCGGCTGCTCGCGATCGTCAATGCGCGCGCGCCAGCCGGGATAATAGGCTTCGCTGGTCACGAGAAACGCGGCATGAGGCGCGTCGGTTTCGAGCATCACGGTGCGAGGTTCATAGTGCAGCACTCGAACCAAACCAGTGTTTGGAGCGGGGCCAGTGTCTGCAGAGGGTGCTCGATCGAGTGCCAGCGCGTTCTCGATCACGGCCAGATCGCGAGGCTGAAACTCGGGCGAGCGGACAATGTCGAGCGCCTGTTCCATGCTGGCGGCAGGGAGCGTGCGGTCTACGAGAAAAAATCGCGGCAGCACTGCGGTGTTCTCGTAGATGGCTCGGCCAGGCAGATCCGGGAGTCTCGCGAGCTTGGAAGGCGGATGCGGCAGCAGCGTGCGCGTCAGTAAGCAGCGAACGTTCAGTAGGTCGAGCACGGGCGATTCGGGATGCGCCACCTGGTAAAAGCGGCCCCAGCGCGTAGCGTGTTTCGCGAGAGCCAGGCGGACTTGCATATAACGGATGAGCGCGAAGGGGTCGTTGCCGCTGGCGGTGGGAATCCCGGTCAGCGCGGCGGTGGAAGGCCATTCGAGCGAATCATCGATGGTGTCGATGCGCGCGGGCGGCGTCGTCTGGTTCACCATTGCGCGCAGCCGCTCCAGCAATTCCCTGCTCCCTTCGAACTGTTCCTGTGTGACCGCAGGCTCAAACTTCGTGGAGGCCGTGTTCATGGGGCGGCCGGAGCCGACGCCGATGAGATCGATCGCGGTGACCGCGAGGAGGACGGGGCCGGCAAGCCGTTTGATCCACGACGTGGGTCCGCCGACGAATTTTTGCGCGCCCAAGCTCGCCAGCACGGCCATCGACAGGGTGAATGGCGCAAGTGCGTAGTGCGGATAGATGGAGGTTCTAAGGACACGAGGCAGCGCCAGGAAAGCGGATTTACCAACTGGCGTCGCGTCGCCCAGCATAGCCACGGCAGCGATCAGCGCCATAATGCCGAAGATTCGTGAAATTTTGGAGCGGCCAATCGCACCCGCAAAGGCCAGCGCTAATCCGACTAACCCACAGTATGTGTAGAGAAACGTTACATTCCAGGGTTGGGAGTAATGGTTGAGATCGAAGATCGAATAATGATTCGGAATTACGAGAGAGGCAAGAGACTGAAGCGGCATCCCGCCGCCTGTGCCGAGAAAGTCGCTGCGATATTGGGCCACGCTCCAGCGCGTGAGTTCAAGGGTGGGCAGAAGTTGTATGGCACTCAGGGCCGCTGCCAGGACAGCCGCAATGGCCCAGCCCAGAAACAGCTTTACAGGGGCTTCACGAAAAATAACCAGAAGCAGCGCTAGCAGCAGTGAACTGCCGAACACGACTGCAGTGACAGCGGGAAAACCAGCGAGCGTGCACATGGCGAACGCAAAAGCGAGCACGGACAGCCAGGGAAGGTTGAAAGATTTGCTTGCCTGAGGTGTAGAAGGCCGGTCCGGCAACAGGCAAGAATGCCTATTCCACTGGAGGAGCGCGAGCCAGACCAACGGCAGCCACGCGGCAGCGTCGACGGCGGCCAGGTGCTGCGTCTGCGAAGCGAAAAATGCGCCGAGTTGGAAAACCGTTGCGCCAAGGGCCGCCGGGACGCGAGAAACGTCCAGGCTCCGCAAGAGCCAGTAGCAGAATATTCCGGCGAGCAGGATATGCGCAATGAGCTGCAATTCCAGGAAATAGAGCAGCCGTTCCGGGGCCAGCCAGTTACTCAGCAGAATGGATAGGAGAGCTGGCGGATAGAAAACCTGCGCCTGCGGATTTGCATAGATCGGGTAGCCGCAATAAATGGAGGGGTCCCACAAAGGCAGCGAGAACTGCGCCAGAGAGCGCGCCGCCAGGGTTGCGATCGGAAAATGATAGTAACGCAGGTCCCAGGGAATAACATACGCGGGATAAAGAAACAGCACTCGCCAATAGAAGACCAGGAGTTCGCCGAGCAGAAGCGCGTAGGGCCACGAGGGCTGGAGCATTCTTCAAGAGGATAGCAACGCGGACGCAAGGGGGAGTCAGGAGACGGAATGAACCGAAACTGCACCAGCGATTCCGTCCCTGGCCACTGGCGGTAAAGCGCGTTACACGGTCTTTACGAGATTTCCACCACGGTTTGGAAGATCGACGCCGACAACTGCAATCCGGATGCTCGTAGGCGTTCGTAGAATTTGGGACGGATGCCAGTCGCACGGAAGCGTCCGGTAACTCTTCCGGATTGGCTTAAGCCAGTTTTCTCGAACACGAAAATGTCCTGCATGGTGATCAGGTCGCCTTCCATGCCCACACACTCGGTAATATGCGTGATGCGGCGGCTGCCGTCGCTGAAGCGCGACACCTGCACGAACATGTCGACGGCCGAGCTGATCTGCTGGCGCATGGAACGCGTGCCCATATTGGCATTAGCCATGCCGATCATGACCTCCAGACGCCCAATGGCATCGCGCGGATTGTTGGCGTGGATGGTAGTCAGCGATCCATCGTGACCCGTATTCATGGCCTGGAGCATATCGAGCGCCTCCTCGCTGCGGACCTCACCGACGATGATTCGGTCGGGCCGCATACGGAGGGAATTGACGACGAGGTCGCGAATGCGGATGGCGCCGTGACCTTCGACGTTGGCTGGGCGGGTTTCCATGCGCGCTACGTGTGTCTGGCGCAGCCTCAACTCGGCGGCATCTTCGATGGTGACAATGCGCTCATCTTCCGGAATGTAGGAAGACAGCACGTTAAGCAATGTCGTTTTGCCGGAACCGGTTCCGCCCGAGATGACGATGTTGAGACGCGCCTTGACGCAGCACTGCAGCAACTGCAGCATGCCTTCGGTCATCGTCAATTTCTTGACCAAGTCCTCGCCCTGCAGCGCGTCGCGGCCGAAACGGCGAATGGAGAGAAGCGGGCCGTCTACCGCTACCGGCGGGATGGCGGCATTGACGCGCGATCCGTCAGGCAGCCGGGCGTCCACAAGCGGCGATGACTCGTCCACGCGCCTGCCTATGCGGGAAACGATTTTTTCAATGATGCGCAACAGGTGCGCGTCGTCTTTGAATTCAACGGGAGTGCGATGCAGCTTGCCGGCGCGCTCCACATAAACCAGGCGCGGAGTAGTGACCAGGATGTCGGAGATGGTGGGATCGCGCAGCAGCGGCTCGAGCGGGCCCAGGCCGAAGACTTCGTCGAGAACTTCCTCGATGACGCGGTCCTTTTCCATCAAGCTGAGGGGAGTTTTCTCTTCCTCCACCAGCCGGGCGACGGCCGAGCGGATTTCTGTGCGCGCTCGCTCGCCTGCCATGGAAGACAAGGCTTCCAAATTGATGCGGTCCAGTAGCTTGCGATGCAGGGTGAATTTCAGTTCCTGGTGTTCAGCCGTGTAGACCTCGTTGCTGAACAGCCGGTTGACCCAGCCAGCTTCACGACCTCCGGTGCGTTGTACGGCTTCAGTGAGCATTCGTTTGATCTCTTAACCGAAGAGTGAAAAACCTTTTCTTTTCGCTCTTCTCTTTCTGGATTCCCGCTACTTTGATGGCCATACTGTTCAACTCTTTACTGAGTCTGCTATTGGCTGCCAGAAGCGAACCCTTCGAGTACGCTTCGTACAGGGACGGATAATCGTTGGGCAGCGTGGCGAATACAGGCAGCGACATCATGTTTTCCAGCTCATCCGGCGTAATATCGAGCCGTTGCGGCATGCGGTTCAAGACCAGCCGCAAGCGTTCTCGCCCGTAGCCTAAACTGGACAAAGCCTGAATGATCTGTTTCGACCGGTGCAGGGCCGGCACATCCAACGTGGTGATCAGATACGTCTCGTCTATCTCGTCGAGCGCATTCATGGTAGTCAGGCTCAGGCCCCGGCCCAGATCGACTATGGAAAGGTCGTACTGGCCCCGGCAGAACGTGAGGATATGCTGCATCTGCTCCTGGTTGGGCTGCTGCTTAGACGGCAGCGCTTCCGGGGAGGCAATGATCTCGAGGCCCGGCAAACCGTTCGAAATCAGGGCATTCCAGTAACTCTGGTCCAACCGGTGCAAATGGTTCAGCGCGTCCAACACCGAGTAGGGCGACTTCGTCTTCATGAGGAAGCGGATCATGCCGGCCTCGAAGTCCATGTCTGCGAGCAATACGCGCATACCCTGGCGACCGAGTTCGGCGGCAGTATGACAAGCGATAGTTGTCGCGCCGCAACCGCCTTTGGCTGAAAGAAAGCCGAGGACTTTGCCCTTCTGCCGCAGATGTTCTCTGGTCTTTTTTTGTTCGAGTGACTTACGCTCGAGTGCTTGTTGGAGATTTGCCTTCAGCGGCGGATGCAGAAATTCATGCGCACCCGCGCGCAAAGCACGCAGAATTAACTCCGGTTCTCCAGTGTTGTGGAGCGCGATGACCATTGGATCCATGGAGCCGGCCTTGATCCGAGCTACGACGTGCTCCATCGGCTCCCGGAGCTTCAGGACTTCGAGGATCATTACTTCGGGACGAAGCCGTTCTACTCGGCCCAGAAACTCCGCCAGATCGCCCAGTTCATGCTGTTCGATAACAATGCGGACGGATAGCTCCTGCAATGTGGAGTGAACTTCGTCCCACAGTTCCTTGGTCTCGATAACTAAACCGATGGTCAGCGGATACAATTCAAAACCTCAACAGCGGAACTTCCCTTAATGGTCGCTTCCGTTCCTACCCAATTGCCCGACTTCCGCACGGGCTGGTCGTTGGCGATGGGCTGCAATAGCTGGGGCCAGCATCAAAAGCACGGTAGTGTATTTGATGTGAGAGCGGAGTTGAAACAGCTCCTGGATGCCATTATGAACTCCATACCACCATGGGTCTTCAGGTGGATGAAGACACTCGAGGAAACATGTCAGGTTAGGCTAAGGGGGAAATCTCAGATGATCTGACTTAGTTCAGATGATCTGCAGATTGGGCAGAAGTGCTCAGTCGCTTAACAATACTAGGTTAAGCTCGTGGGGTTGTCAATGATACCTTAAGGCTTATCCCAAGGACGTGGGAGACCCGACTGAGCCATGCCCAGAAGAAGGCAGGCTACTTGAATTCGATGGAGCGGACAATGCCGGTGGTGCCGAGACGCGCATCCGGCCGGGCCTCGTATTCGAGGACCACTAACTTTCCTTTTTGCGGTCCGCAGGTAAGGTCGATTGTGCCGGTGGGCGAGCCTTTGACGGTTACCGTCTGCGGATCAGCAAGGGCCAACAACACCTGCTTCTGGCCTGTGGCCACACGCAGACGCGCGATTTTGACAAGGCAATCCACTTGTTGGAGCGTGCCCTGAACAGATGTACGCGGCCGCTGGGCAGGCGACGTTACGGGGGATTCCGGCGGATCTGTTCGGCACCAGCCGCTTGGGTTGCTGGTCTTCCCGCTTATCACGAGCATCCTCAGGAACTTCTGGTCTTCGCGCCAGGCGTCTCCCTTGCTCGTCGTCCGCTTGTACACAGGCGGCCGGCTCTTTGCTCACGGTTCGTGGCACGAGGGCCGTCTGTTCGGTGGGCGGTGTAAGGTCGCCCGCGAGGCCAATGCGCTGGACAACCGTTGCGGTCTGCTCCTGGCTCACGGCGCGGAGCATCTCTTCGGCCGTCGCGATCTGCTCGGGGGTGCGGGCAAACTTTCGCGCGGCTTCGGCAGATTTCTTCACGACATCGCGTTGGTCCAGCCGATAGTTTGCGTATGCCAGCGCATAGTAATATGCGAAGGCCTCTTCGCGCTTTAATTTTTTCACCTTCGACGGCGTCTTGGTAGTCTTCGGTTGCGAGCAGACAGAACGCCAGGTAACGGTGTGCCTCCTCATAATCGGGATCCAGTTCCACCGCTTTTTTCAAAACCGGAACCAGGGCGGCATCTTTTTCTCCGGCCTCGTGAAGAATCGTCGCGTACTCGTAATAAAGCCGCGGGGTGGTCGCGCCCAGCTCAGCCGCTCGGGCTAAATGCCGGCGCGCACCCTCAATGCTCTTGGCGCGCAGAGCCAGCTCGGCGAGTCCGGCTTCGGGCTCCCACTTTTTCGGGAATTGTTTTGCAAGACTCTCATATTTCTCCGCGGCCTCTTCCTTTTTATCGGTCAGGGCAAACAGATCGGCCTGCACCATGCCGGACTCGAGGGGCGGCGCGGGCTCGATGTCGGGCTCCTCGTCAGATTTTTGCACTTTAATATTGAAGAACATCGCATAGAAAGAAGAGCCGCTCAAGTATTGCTCGATATCCTTCTGCACCATCGCGGTGGTCTTGGCATAAACCTGCCAAAAGGCATTCGCGGCGGGCAGGCCGGAGACAATGGCAGTGACAAATTTCCCGTACTCAGGGCGATACGGCTTCGAGAGATTAAGCATGTGTATGAGCGCCCAACTCTCCGCATAAAAGACGCCGGCGCGGTCACGCTCGTTGTAATACGGGGAGTTCTGATCCACGGCGAGCAGCGTCTCGAGCGGCAGCCACTGGTTCTGCTGCAGAACTTGAAAACGGCCGGGAATGAGGGCGCCGATCTCCATCTTCTTGCCGACCGGCTTGAGCGTTGACGGCCAAGCCTTCGTTGAACCAGACGGGGACCTCAACACCGGAGTGCTTCACCAGCAAATGCGTGAACTCGTGCACCGCCACGGGATAATTCTCGGACGCGATGTTCTGCATGACGATGTAGTCGCGATCATAGCCGCCCAGATAAAAAGCAGAGGCGAATTCATTGGGCCGGAAAGGTTTGTATTCCTTTTCCGAGCGGAACGCGATGATGCGTGCGGCCGAACCCGCTGATGCCTTGGAGTGCGCATTGCCTTTGCTGAAAAAAACGCGCACCTGCTCGAAGTAGAGAATGGCTTCGCGCCCTTTTTTTTTCGCCAGCGGTGGTGTAGAGCTCAAAGTGCGACGACTTGAGCTTAAGCCACTGTTCCGCCGCGGAGGCCCTTGAAACAAAGGTGATGACCAGCGCGCTCGCCAGCGCAACGATCGCCGGGCGTGGTCTCCACGGGTTTGGCATAGGTTGACCGGAAATCTACGATCTGAAACTGCGATGCCGATGTCAAGGGGCGGTGTCCCAGCGGTTTCAGTTTTCGTGGAGCAGGCGCTCGACGAGGTGATCGATCTGTTTGTAATCTCGATCGCAGCGTGCGTGATCGGAGTCCTGCAGCGCTTCGTGGTATTCGCCGCCCGGGTGCACGTAGCGGATAATTCCGCGCTTATCGACCAGGAACGAGACTGACGTCCAGCAGCGCTTTTCAAGCTCCGGCCACCAGCGGTTGAGCGCGGACCATTCGGCATCAAGAGCTAGCGGGAACCTGAGCCCCAGCCGCGCACCGGCCGCACGCATGCGATCGACGCTCCAATCGCCGGGTGGCTTGGGATGAAAAATTCCAATGACGCGCAGGCCGCGGCTCGCGTATTTGCGGTCAAACTCGCGAAGCGCCGGCGCCGTCGCGACGCAGAACGGGCATCCCTCAGTCCACCAGCGGATCAGCACCACTTTGCCGCGCAGCGTCGAAATCTCGAGCGCAGGCGAGTAGACCCAATGCTGCAACTGAAGCGGCGGAGCAACCAGACCCAGCCGATCGTCGCCGCGACTCAGGTCGGCAGCGCGGGTAATGTATTGGCTCCCGGCGACACACAGAAAAGCCAACGTCACCCATTTTGCTTTCATTAGAATCGATGGTACCAAACCGCAGGTGGAAGACCCCCGCGGCCACAAGCGACTTAATTGCAACCCAGTTGCAGATATACCACCATCAGGGCCTATTTAAGCCTGTTAACCACAGTATATACACAGAAAAGACGCAAATCAGTTGCAACTGGAATACTCGGCCTTTTATAATCGCGTAAGAGTGAAACACCTGCGATGGATGCTCGTGCTGGCTTTTGCAGCACCGGTTTCGGCGGCCGATCCGCCGTATTTCGTGACGTACACGCACCACATGGAAGAGCCCGGCTCGCTTGAGCTGGCTTTCGAAAATCTGGTCGGCCGGCCGCAGGCTGGTGAGCGGTTCTTAGGATCCCTGCTCGAAGTCGAGTATGGCGTAAAAGGGTGGTGGAGCACGGAATTCTATTTTTCCGGGCAAGGCACGCGCAATGACAGCACGTTATTCACCGGATACCGTTGGGAAAATCGATTCCGGCCGTTGATGGGCGAGCACTGGATCAATCCAGTTTTGTATGTTGAATTCGCGAATCTGAGCGGAGCCGACAAGACGATGAAGGAAGTGGTTGGGTTTGATTCGCAGTCTAAGCAAAATACGCCAAATGCCGAAGCGCGCGTTGAGAAGAAACGGGAAATCGAAACCAAGCTGATCCTTTCGAGCAATTTCAAAGGGTGGAATCTGTCGGAAAACGTGATCGCGGAGAAGAATCTGTCCAATGAGCCCTGGGAGTTCGGCTATGCCGTGGGAGTGGCGCGGCCTCTGGCATTGAAAGCCAGTCCGCGGCCCTGCCGGGTGTGCATCGAAAATTTCCGCGCGGGCGTAGAGTTCTACGGCGGACTGGGCACGCGGCACCAGTTCGGGCTGCGCAACACCGCGCACTACGTCGCGCCCACGGTGTCGCTCGAGCTTCCAGGCGGAACCACGTTCCAGATCTCGCCCGGGTTCGGGATTACGAGCGCCAGCCATCGCTTTCTGCTTCGCTTCGCGGTGGCGTATGAACTGCCTGGGCTCGGCCGTTATCTGCGCCGGTTGTATCGCTGACCATGGGAACCCGCCTGCGCTTCATCGTTCCCGTGATGGCTGCCGCATGCATTTTGTGTCTCGCCCGTGGAGGCACGCATGGCAAGACCGGCATGTCCGGGTCGTGGCTGAAAAATGTCCCGCTCTATGCGGGTACACGCACCAATCCCTACGCACAAGATCAAGACGCGGTGGCAGCGGGAGCGAAGCTTTTCCAGAGGCATTGCTCCTCCTGCCATGGGAAAGATGCGAACGGGACGGGTCGAGTGCCACCGGTCCATTCCATCACGGTCAAAAACGCATCGCCTGGCGCGCTGTTCTGGCTGCTGCGAAACGGCCTGCTCCGGCGCGGCATGCCGTCGTGGTCTCGCCTTCCCGATGAGCAGCGCTGGCAGATCGTGACATATCTGCAGAGCATTCAGGACCGATAATAGTTGGAGGGAGAACTGCCTCCCGCCGCTGAGAGCGGAGCCGGAAGACGACCTGAAGAGTTTATCGAGTTGCCGCTTCCTAAGTGACTGGCCTGAATGCCGCGGTTAGTCGGATACCAGCAGGATGGCGATTCTCCGCTGTGACCGAACCTCCAAACAGCGAGAGGATACGGTGCGCGATAGGAGGGTCTAGTCCCATCTCTCCGCCCGGCGTCATCGCCTCTCCGATGGAGAAGATTTCAAAGAACTTGGCGATCGCCACGGCGGGTATTCGGCCGGCGGCGCTTTGAATGGTCACCTGCACAGCGTCCGAATGGCCTGAACAGCTCACCTGCACCGATTGGCCGGATTTCGAAAACTTTACGCTGGTCTCCAGCAAGGACTGCAGCGCCTTCACCAGCAGTTCTTCCTCACCGAGGATTAAGGTGCGTCCGGCAGGTGACGATTGAATCGATTGAATCGTTACTTGCCGGGAATTGGCAAACGGTGTAGCCCGGTCCAGCGCTCTCGTCAGGATAGAATCGAGAGGAAGCGGCTTGGGCGTGAACCTCTCTGCCTCTACTTGGATCTGCGTCAACAGTAGAGCGTTTTCGGTGATACCCAGGATTCTCTGACGCGACTGTTCAAAGAGCTCCCGGAACTCTTTCTCCTCGGGACTGGGTGGCAATTCCTCCAATAGGAGCTGGCCGAGCCCCAAGATGCCATTCAGTGGCGTACGAAGTTCGTGAGAAATCAGTTTTAGAAAATCGCTCTTGGCCTGGTCGAGGAATTGCAGACGAGCATGCGTCTCGATCAACTCCTGGGTGCGAGCGTGGACTAGCTCTTCCAGGTGATCGGTATGCCGTCTCAGTTCCCGATGGAGGCAGTGCAACTCCAGATGAGTCTTGACCCGGGCTTGGACTTCCTCCACTTGGATGGGTTTGGTAATGTAATCCACGCCACCGCAACGAAACGCCTTCACCTTGTAATCGGTATCGCTTAGCGCGCTCAGAAAGATCACAGGAATTGGCGCCAGCTTTGGATCGGACTTCAGATGTTCGCACACCTCAAACCCGTTCATCTCAGGCATGGTGATGTCCAGCAGGATGAGATCCGGCTGATCCTCGCTGGCGACGGCAAGCGCCAAGCGGCCACGCGGAAAAGAGCGCACGTTGTACCCTTCGTGCCGCAGTATTTCCTCCATTAGTTTCAGGTTGGCAGGTTGATCGTCCACCACCATGATGCGGCTCGCGCGATCCCGATTCTTTACGCGCGTAGCACCGGTGCCTTTGAACTGGTTGTGTGCTTGCGTGCTCTGGCTCTGCTGCCGGTGATCCTTCGATTTCGAAATCACGGCTGCGCCTCTTCCAGAAGCTGCGTTAGTGCGTCATATTCGTATCTGTCGGCGAGTTCCCGCAACGCGCACCCCAACCGCCCGTTTTGCTCCTCGACGAGCTGGATGAGCGCATCGAGCGAATCCTTCTCACCTTTCCGAACCGCCTGGAGCAACTCGGCGAGCAACCCGGCAGGCACCTCCTGAAATGTCATCGGATTTGGAGCAGGCAGCGGAGTACCGCGAGATGGACCGCTGGATGCCGGTTCCGTTTTGGAGTACCGGTAGGCTAGTCCGAGATGCACCTGCAACAATGTAAGCAGTTCATTCTCGCGAACGGGCTTCGACAGAAAATCGCTGACACCACTTTCCATCGCGAGCCGCCGGTGCCCATCCATCGCGCTTGCAGTAAGGGCGATGATGACCGTATCGCTTCCTTCCGGATGGGTCCGAATCATGCGCGTCGCCTCCAGTCCGTCGATAACGGGCATCCGCACATCCATCAAGATCGCGTGCGGTCTCCATTGTTCCCATACCAGGACGGCCTCACGTCCGTTTTCTGCTTCCCTCACCGTGAAACCTATCAGGATCAGCATGTCCTTGAGCCAACCGCGATTGAGCTGGTCGTCATCGACAATGAGCACGCGCGGAGCGTCCGCTCCGGGTTGGAGCCCCGTCACGCGCCGGCCTTCCGATGGGTTAAGGGCCGGTGCGGTATCACGTAACTGAACCGGGATCGCAAATCGAAACGTTGAACCCTTGCCCACTTCACTGCTGACCGTAATACTTCCCCCCATCAACCGTGCGAACTCCTGGCTGATCGCCAGACCCAGGCCTGTGCCGTTTTGCAGGTTCCTACCGCTCTCGCTCTGCGCGAACGGCCGGAAGAGAGCGCTCTGTTCTTCAGCTGAAATGCCAACCCCTGAATCATCGACGTGCGCCGACAGCCAACATGGGCCATTGCTTGGCTGCTCTACAGCAACCCGCAGCGTGATGGAGCCGCGCTCAGTGAACTTTACGGCATTGCCGAGCAGATTGATCAATACCTGACAGATCTTGCCCTCGTCGGATTCGAGGTAGCGGGGACAGCCGGGCGCGACGAGCAAAGCGAAGCCCAGCGCTTTGGCTTCAGCTCGTAAGCGGAACATAACCTCCACTCCCCTGACTAACTCCAATAAGTCAAACGCGGCCATGTTGAGTTTGGTGTGCCCCGCCTCAATCTTCGACATGTCCAGGATGTCGTTGATCAAAGCCAGCAAGTGGTTCCCGCTGCGATTGATGATTTCCAGGTTTCCTGTGGCCTGTGTTCCCAGGCCGGTATCGCGCATCATCAACTGTGAGTAGCCCAGGATGGCGTTCAAAGGGGTTCGGATTTCGTGCGACATATGCGCCAGGAATGAACTCTTGGCTCGGTTGGCGCTCTCAGCCGCCTCCTTGGCGCTGCGCAGTTCCTGCGTGATGCCCTCAATGGACGCCTGTCGCAGAGCTATCTCCCGCATTTCCGCGATGCTCCGCAAGCAGAACTTGACTAGAATGATGTCCTCAAAGACTACCCAACCCGCATGCTCGACCCAGCGCCACGGACTCGCCGTGAGGATGCCAAACACCGATTGCGGAAAATACAGCCCGCGCACCGCATGATCGGCGGCGACGACGATGGTGGCAGGAATGAGAACGCGCCAATCGCGATAGTAGGCCAGGAACGCCAGCGAGCCGAACACGTGAAAATGCGTTTCAATCCGTCCACCGGTCAAGTGAATCAGTAAGGCCGACATAAGCATCTGGGCAACCGCGACCACATGACGAGTGAGCGCCTGGGTTGGCTGCGTGATGGCGAGGAACACAGGGACGACCGTTATTGCACCCCCTAAGAGAACCGCCAGCCATACGTGTACATGAACCTGGCTGGTGGTGCCGGCCCAGGTGCGGGGAGAGATCCACACCGCCGCTACAAGGCCGGCTATCCATTGCACCACCATCAGGATGGCGAACAAACGGCTGGTTTGCGCGTAGATTTGATTCTGATGCTGGAGCATCAATTCGAGTGCGCGAGGCGTGGAATCTTCTTCGAGAGGATGAGTCGATTGAAACATCGGTAACTCTATTGCTCTTCAAACAGAGCGCAACCGAATACCGGCGTCCCACGGCGCGGCGGAGTCTCGCCGCGAAGCAGCGCGACGATCTCATCCCGGCCGTCGTTGTCACCGGAATGACCACGAAATGCTGTGATGCCACCATTGAATACAAGATGCCGGCTCGCGTCATACAGTAGGGTCTGTCCGGACGTGTGCACGCCAAACCGTCTGGCCGTACTGCCCTCTGCGTCGTCGAGCACGCGGACGCCAGGGATCGCGACGGCGCTGTCCCAGAGATCGGTCTTAGTCCAGCCGCGGGGCATCGTGGACGGTGCATAAAAGAGGACCGTGGTTTCCATTTTCGGTGAACAACAAGCCACAATGCGGGCCAACTCTTCAATGGTCGCGCGGGAACACGGGCATTGCGGATGAGCAAAGACCACCAAAGTGGATCGTTGCTTTGCTGCTGGGAACGGCACGGCCGCCGGCCATCGGTCCGGAGGTACTGCAGGGCGTCCTGGCGTATTAGCGTACCGCAGCAGAGTTTGGATCCCAAAGCCCATAGCCGGAACCCACACTGCCATCACAGCGCCCACTGCCACCTGTCGTCTCAAGCTGCCAGGGCACCTAGCCAAAATAACCCCTCCGAGGAAATGCGCCGCCCGATGAATGAAAACTGTGCATTCTGAATATCATTGTCCTGGGGCGGTAGCCGTAATTACAAGTTGACCAAAGTCAATAGGTTAGCAGGCTGCGGGAAAACGCTGCTTTTCGGCCTAACTCGCATTATGCCGAATTGAAGATCCTGGTCTTCATCATGGCGGCAATGGCTGTCGCATGTATTTTGTGTCTCGCCGTTGCAGGTACGCATGGCAAGAACGGCATGTCCGTCCCGATGAGCAGGGCTGGCAGATCGTGACATATCTGCAGAGCATTCAGGACCAATACTAGTTGGAGGGAGAACTGCGTGCGCGAGCAGCCATCAGAAGGAGGGGATATCTTTGCGGCGCGCATGCCGGAAGTGGATATGCGGCCGGACGTCGAGAAAATCTTCAACCAGGCGCGAAAAGCCGCGGCCGGCGAGAGCGATGTGGACGTCAAATGGCGTCAAGTGGTTGTCGTCACGCCCGGGCGTATGCTGATGTTGCAGCCGTGCCCGCCGCCAGGATCGATGCCGGCGAACATGGTGGGGCAGATCGAGAAACTCCTTTCGCCCAAGGTCAAACGAAAAATCGCGGTCATCGGGCATACCGAGCTGAAAGCGCCCAAGGGAAATCTCGGGAAGGCCATTCCGCTCTTCGGGATACTCAGCGGCCTGGCGTACATTGGCCACTCGGTGTGGATTTTCGAAGGACATGCATCGGCCCTAGCTATATAGCTAGTGGCCGGGTGCAAAGAGGCGGACATGCTGATCGTCGACGGCTTGATGGCGCCTCACCTGCAGTCGGAGTGACCCATCCGCCCACTGATGCGACGGTCCCCAGGCACCACGCCTCCCTACTGTGCTTGGACTGATGCTGGTGAGTCTGGCGAAGATCGCGCTTGGAACCGGCGACTCCTCCCTCGCGATGATGGGCGATTCGCCGGACCTGAACGTCCAACAGCGCCGGGCGGTGAGGATATTCGCACTTGACCGTTGGATGCCTGCACTTCTTTCATGTATGACAAGCCGGTCTGTGCATACATAATTGACGCCCCTAAAACCCGCGTTCGCCTAACTCTGATGCGAAGGTAGGGCTAGGGCTGCTTACAGTCGATCAGGGCATACCTCACCTCACCAGCAGTATTCTGCCAGCCGGAAGCTCTCAATCATTGTTGTCTGTTCCCAAACCAATCAGATCGAAGACCTGCTACCCTTCGTTGATGCGATCTTAAATGCGCTGAAGACGATTACGCCTGGCCAAATTGTGGCCGTTCCGTAGACGGATCGACAAGGCGCCGTATGACAAGCCGCAGGTCTCGGCAACAGCGACCGAGCCCGGCGCTACAAGAACAAGGTGCGCATGACCGGACGACGGCGAAACGTTTGCTTCAGAGAGTTATCTTCACTCGCTGCAGTCGGCTTTCGGTAGACAATCTCGTAATGGCGAGCGGGATCGATCTATACTGGCGGCTGCTGGCGGACACCAAAGCATGCCGGTGGAGGATGGAACGGATGAGTACAAGACTTCTTAGGCCCGCCGTGCTCGCAATCGTGCTGCTGATCGGAGCGAGACCGACGGTTCCAGCGATACTTTTCCACGACACTGTAGCTGTCGATACGATCGTGCCTGACCCGTGCAGCGGCGAGGATGTGCACTTCACCGGCGTGGCGGAGGTCTCGGCGAATCTCACGATCAACAATAGCCAGGCGCACGCCTTCGCGCTAGTGAACATCCACCTGACTGGCACGGGACTGACGAGCGGGGCTAATTACTTATTGAACGGCAAGGGGAGCGCGACTCAGACCGTCGACAATTTCACCGGCACCGGCGAAGTGACAACGCTGGTCACGCAGGTTGTCATCGGCCACGGAAGCGTTCCGGACGCGATTGCCCAACTACATTTCCACATCACGGTAGATGCCAACGGAATCGTAAGCGCTTTATTTTCCACCGCAAAATTGATCTGCAATTAGCACAAAAGCCCCGGCCTTTCGGCTGAGGCTTTTGACATAACCGGGCAACGTCCTACTCTCCCACACACTTGCGCGTGCAGTACAATCGGGGCTGAGGGGCTTAACTGCCGTGTTCGGGATGGGAACGGGTGGGTCCCCCTCGCTACAGTCACCCAGAACCTGGTTACAGAATTGGTGAGACCGACCGGGAGTCCGAAGCCGGAATCACGATGGATTGTGACTCCGGTTCGTCTCCGGCCTTCTCGATTGAATATTTGACGGGTTACCACTTTACAAGAATTCGCTTGTTTCCATAGTAAATTTTATGGTCAAGCCGAACGGGCAATTAGTAACGGTTAGCTGAATTGGTTACCCAACTTACACATCCGTCCTATCAAACAGGTAGTCTTCCT
>QHXW01000269.1 GCA_003223115.1 Acidobacteriota bacterium | reverse complement strand
CCGGACCAGCCGCCACCGTCCGGCGCCGATCGTACGGCAATTTCGCGCTGCCGCGTGGTACCGCGTGCAAGAAGCAGATTCGCGATGTTGGCGCATGCGATCAGCAGCACTAAACCCACGACGCCGCTCAAAATGAACAGGAGCATGGATGCATGCTGGCGGGTCATCGGCAGTCCGCCTGCCCCGGGCTCAACCACCGAACGCCAGGGCTGGCTTTGTGCTGCGGCTTCTCCTGATAGGCGGCGCTCGCCTGCTGCATCACTACGTCCAAACCAGCGAGCGCCTGTTGGTCTGGAACGCCAGGCGCAAGCGGCCCACGATCTGGACCCACCATTCATCGTCCCTTCCGAGCAGAAACCACTTCGGTCCGAATATTTCGGTGAAAGCCATCGGCAGAAATAGGTCGTAGCTGCGCCCGGTTCGAGTCCGGCAAGAGACCTGCGGGTCACGCCGACAACCGTCACTGGACGGCCATTCACAAAAATGTCAAGGCCGACAATGCCGGATCGAAGCCGAAGCAGCGCTCCCAATAGGAATATGTGTTGACCGCCACGGGCGATGCACGGCGCGATCGTCTTCCGCCGCCATCGTTCTCCCCAAGAGCGCATTGACACCGAGCGTACGGAAGTAATTCGCGGTGACGAAGAACGCACCCGCGTAATGACTTTCACCTCCCCCAAACACCGTCCCTGTCGCGCGCGCGAAGCCGAACATATCCGAAAACTACGACACACTCCCGGCCAGCAGTTTGCACATGGCATAGGAGAACGAGCTGTGGGCCTGCACGCCGTAAAGGATGGGCGAATAGCCGCTGCCACCATGCATCGGAATTCTTGAATGGCCGGTCCACAATACCAGCCGAAGCTCATCGGGATTGCGAACCGGCAACGATTTCAACAGAATCCTGTCCACCAGGCCGAAAATTGCCGTATTAGCGCCAATGCCGAGCGCCAGCGACGCGACCGCCACCAGCGTGAACACCGGGCTCTTGCGCAGCATGCGCGCACCGTAACGCACATCCTGTAAGAACGTCTCGAGCGAAACCCATCGCCATACATCGCGGCCCGTTTCTTTCAAGAGAATTCGGTTGCCCAAGCTCCGTTCAGCCGCATAGAGCGCTTCGTCCGATGCCGCGCCCGCTTTCACCTGCTGTTCCGCCCGCAGCTCCATGTGCAAGCGCAGCTCTTCTTCCAGGTCCGCGTCTATCTGTCTGCGCCGCCCCAGCGCCCGCAGCCTTCGCCAAGACTCACTGAACCATGGCATGAATTCCTCCTTCATGCTGTCTGAATGACGCCCATGATAGCCCGATTCACGCGCTCGAACTGCGACAGTTCAATCTCCAACTGCTTCCGCCCTACCTTTGTGAGCCTGTAGTAACGCGTCCGGCGATTTCCAGCCGTCACGCCCCATTCCGCTGTGAGCCATCCTTTGAGGAGCATGCGCTGGAGCGCCGGGTAGAGCGACCCTTCCTCCACCTGCGGAACTTCCTCGGTGGCCTGCTGAATGGAGCTGGCAATCTCGAACCCATGCACTTCGCCGCCGTGGGCGCGTGTTTTCAAAATCAGTATGTGTATGTAGAGCGTTCCCGGTGGAATTTCGTCGTACTCCGTCATTAGATCATCCTTGACATAGTTAGACTATGCCAATCTCCATTGGTTAGCAAAAGAAGTCAAGGATTCCCGCCCGGCGTATGGGGCAGACCATCGGCGGCACCCTTTCAGCCACTCAGCCCCGTGGCTTGCTTATCGAAAACTGTAGTATCCTCGTCTCTGCTCTCATGTCTGCCCGAGGTCTCTCCATTTCTCTAGTGCCCATTAGATCGGTCCGCACTCCTGTGCTGGTGGGTTCACTGTAAGAGCACTCACGCTATCGCAAAGCTATGGAGAATACGGTCGATGCGCGGACGATCAAATCCCCATCTCAAGCCCCGACGTTGAATACGCGAGATGTCCGCAAACCCTCGCTGCGGCTCTGGTGGTTTCTAGTTATCAGCGGGCTTGTGGCCTGGATAATCGCGGTCGTGATTTTCGATTATTGGCCCTTGATTCGGGAATACTGGACCATGGCCGTAGTCATGATCGGCGGGTCTCTGGTGGCGGGCTCGACACCCATGGGCGGCGGATCGGTCTCCTTTCCAATTCTTGTCTACCTGTTCGGCGAAGCCCCGGAGAACGCGCGAAGTTTTGGTTTGGCCATCCAGGCAGTCGGCATGATGTCGGCGCTGATTTTCATCTTTGGACGCCGAGTTCCGGTGCAGACCAGGCTTCTGATCGCGAGTTGCGCCGGCGCCGCCGTGGGTATGGTGGTGGGGACCTTTTGCGTGGCTCCTCACGTTTCCCGCACGCTGGTAAAGCTGCTCTTCTCGTGCTTATGGATGAGCTTCGCCCTGCTCACTCTGGCGCGGAATCGTGAATTCTGCTCGCTCTCCCATAAGCCGGGGCTCGAATGGAAACTCGCTCTCGAAATTGGCCTGCCCATCGGACTTTTGGGCGGGTTGATCGCGGCCCAGATCGGCGTGGGGCTCGAGATGGTGCTCTACACGGTGCTGGTATTGCTGTTTCGCGCTGACCTCAAAGTCGCGGTGCCTACCGCCGTCTGCGCCACCGCAGTCACCTCTGTCATCGGAATCCTGCTGCACCTCGGCATGCGCGATATTCCGCGAGCGGTGTTTGGCGAATGGATTGTGGCCGCGCCGGTAGTCATCTTCGGTGCCCCGATTGGCACTTACCTTGTGACGCTGATTTCGCGCGCGAAGATTCTCTATTTCGTCTCAGCGCTCTGCGTATTTCAGTTTGCATGGTCGCTGAAGGAGATCTCGCCCCGGCCGGCCGAGTGGCTGTTCGTATTGGGTGCGTTGCTTAGCGCTAACATCGGCTTTTACTTGCTCTACCGCAGAGGGATTCGGGAGGAACGCGCCGTCGCTGCCTCGATTGGGCAGTGAATAACTAACTAGCTCTGTGAGTAGCTGAACAGAATAATTGTGAACGCGAGGCGAAGTCCGAGAACGCCGTTTGCGGCAACCGCCGGCCCACCAAGGCCACTTGATGCTTAGCGATCTCGACCTAGGAGCGTGTTCGCGACGCTACTCTTACTCGAACCGCAACGCAATGGCGGGATCGACATTGGCGGCACGGCATGCGGGCCAGAAGCACGCGCCCAAACCGACTGCGAAAAGTAGAATAATCACGGCACTGAACGTGATCGGGTCACTTGGTGAAACATGCCAGAGCTGGTTCGCCAGAAAGCGGGTGAGCACGGTCGCGGCAATCATCCCGAGTGCGACGCCAGCAGCAATCAGCCGCAGTACACATTGCCGCAAGCGACCAAGAGCAGCATGCTCACAGCGGCCACTAAAATCATGAGCACGTAGCTGAACCGAAACCGTCGTTTGCTCGGCAAGCGGCATCACTTGCACGATGAAGCGCTTCGGATAATCATCGGACGAGATGCGGGCCAGGCGCTTGAAGATGAAGTCGAGGTCGGCGGCGGCTTGCTGGGCCGTAATACCAGGCGTTACGCGAGCCATCAGAGAGACAGGGACCGCAAAGCCCTGAGCCGGGAGCCAAATCTGACGATTCCCTAGGGCAGACCTCGGCGGCATGATGCCCGCGCTGACTAAAAGAAATAGCATCACAAGCGAGACCCCCGCCATCCATCAAATCAAGTTCGGGGGCCTAGCGGGCCTTCGCCTGCTGCTTCACATGCCGTAGGAGACGCAGGTGAATTTGCTGTACGATTCCGTCGGACCATGCGCGCCAATACGCCTGCGGCCAAAAATAGTTCTGGTACCACGTCGTCCCCTCCAGCAGCGTGCGGCGATCACTCAATGCCGGCCGGAACTGCCCCCGCCTGGAGCGCATGTAGTTGCGCA
>QHXW01000266.1:15578-19946 GCA_003223115.1 Acidobacteriota bacterium | reverse complement strand
GCGATTTTGGCTTGTCGCAAAACTGATTACGGCGACCGGCGCTGCGCCTGGACGGTCGTCTTCGGAGTCGATCAGACGTCCCGCGGCCGGCGACACTGCCAGGCCGCGAAAATACTCGCCGGTGACGTACTCCGCGCTGGCGCTCGTGGCCTGCCCGCGGACGGCCAGGTTACGGTTTAGTCCGTTGAAGTATCCGAAGAGCGTGGAAAAGACGGGATTCTCCTCGCGAAGCGTCTCCAACGCGCCGTACGGGAACATCCCGCTGACCATGGCACCTTTGTCGCCCGGCCAGAGAACGCCTTGTACCCCGTGTATGACGTGGACCCATTCCTTGCTGCCGTCCCAGGGCGGCCGGCTATGCCAATTCAAGACCACCAGCGACTCGGGATCGGCCACCGGCAGCGAGCGAAACAGAATCGACTCCATCAAGCTGTAGATCGCAGTATTGGCCCCGATGCCGAGCGCCAGCGACAAGACCGCCAGGGCGCTGAATGCCTTGTTAGCGGTCATGGTGCGACAGCCATAGCGGACATCCTGGCCAAGTTCCGACCAAAACCGTGTCATCCAAATCTCCCGTGACTCTTCGTGCTTCAGTCCGACGTTGCCAAATCGCCGGCGCGCTTCAGCCCGGGCGCGCTCCGCCGTCATACCGTCTGCTTGCAGTTCCGCGGCTTTTTCCGCAAGGTGGAGTTCCATTTCCTCACGCAGCGCCTCGCTGCGCCTGGCGCTTTCTATCCAATACCTCAGCCGTCGTAACACGTCCGTCACTCCGCTCCCATCACGCGCGCGATCGCCAACGTGAGTTTGGCGTACTGCCGGGTTTCAACGGCCAGCTGTTTGCGGCCAGCCGCCGTGATCTTGTAGATCCTCGCCCGCCGATTATGCGACGTCACGCCCCAGACACCGTCGATCCAGCCGTTTAGCTCCAACCGCTGGAGAGCGGGGTACAGCGAGCCCTCCTCGACGAGGAGCTCATTGTCGGACGATTGTTGAATGAACTGGACTATGCCGTATCCATGGACGTCGCGCAGCGACAGCGTCCGCAGAATTAACATGTCCAGTGAACCGGGCAACGAATCGTTCTTTTGCGCCTTGCGTCCCATACCAAGAATTCTTAGCTTACCGCGACGAGATTACGCGAGTCAAATTCAAATTGGCCGTACCGCGTATTCTCTCTCACTGCAGCAACTCTGCAGAGTGATCTTCAATTTGAACGAATTTGTGTACACGGATTGATATGTCGCGCTATGCACCGAACCCGAATCCCTGTGGCCGCGCCGCGAGTTCCTTTGGGAAGTTGGCGGAGGCTTTGCCGGCCTTGCTTTGATCGACCTGCTCAGCCGGGATGGCTTCTTCACATCGAGGCTGGATGCCGCTACAACACGGGAAGCGACGAACCAGATGGCTCCCAAACCACCCCATTTCCCGGCAAAGGCCAAACACGTTGTTTTCCTGTTCATGAACGGGCCCCGAGCCATGTGGACACATTCGACTACAAGCCGACATTGTCCAAGTTCAACGGCTCGCCCTACAAGGGCGACTTGCAGGTTGGCTCCAACGGTAGGCCTGTCGGTTACCTGATGCAAACGCCGTTTGAGTTCAAGAAGCACGGGGCGAGCGGCATCGAGATCAGCAGTCTGTTTCCGCACACTGCGAAGTTCGACGACGACCTGTGCGTGATTCGGTCCATGCACACCGACACCGCCGCGCACGCCTCCGGATGCCTGCAGATGAATACCGGCAACGTGCTGATCGGGAAGCCGAGCATGGGAGCGTGGCTCAACTATGGCCTGGGCACGCCCAACGAAAACCTGCCTGGCTTCGTCGTCATGACCGATCCGCGTGGTGGTCCCATCGGAGGCGCGTCGAACTGGACCGCCGGCTACATGCCTGGCGCGTACCAGGGAACTCTGTTTCGCAGCACGGGCGCGCCGCTACTCGATCTCGCTACGCCGCCAGGTGCGAGCCCGGCAACCCAGCGCGACTCTCTCGACCTGCTCGCGCGGCTCAACCGCGAGCATCTGGATAACCGGCCTGGCGAGGTCGACTTGGTCGCGCGAGTGAATTCCTACGAACTCGCCTACCGCATGCAGACCGTGGCCGCTGAAGTGGTAGACATCAGCAACGAAGACGAGAAGACGAAGGAGATGTACGGCGTGAATGGGAAGCTCACCGCCGATTTTGGACGGAAATGCCTCATCACGCGCCGCCTGCTCGAAAAGGGAGTGCGGTTCATTCAACTGTATTCCGGTGGTGGACACATCGAGGACACCTGGGATGGCCACAACGACTGCATCTCGAATCACAAGCTGCATGCCGGCGAAACGGACCAGCCCATTGCCGCGTTAATGAGCGATCTGCAAAGAACCGGGCTGTGGGAAGAGACTCTGTTGATCTGGGGCGGGGAGTTCGGGCGTACGCCAACCAGCGAGGGCGTCGGGAAACCCGGCCGGGATCATAACTGGTATGGATTCAGCATGTGGCTCGCCGGTGCAGGCGTGAAAGGAGGCCAGACCGTCGGCTCCACCGACGAACTTGGTTTCAAAGCCGTGGAAGATCCGTGCCACGTTTCCGACCTGCACGCCACAGTTTTGCATCTGATGGGCCTCGATCACACAAGGCTGACGTACTTCTACCAAGGATTGAACCAGCGCCTTACTGGGGTGAGGGGGACTCTGATTCAGAAGGTGCTGGCTTGAGTTTAGTAGCCGCCAGGATTCAATTTCTAGCATAACCTCTCCCTTGCGCGCTTGACTATGCGACGGAAGGAGATTGCCACACGGCTGGCCATCGGCGCTGGCCGAGCTCAGCTCTTGCGCCAACTTGTCGTTGAAAACGTCCTGATCGGCAGCGCCGGAGGGATCGCAGATGCGTTACTTGGTGCAGCGATATTGCGGACACTCACGGTGATCAGTCTCGATCGTTTCCCGCGAGCTTCCGAAGTTCATATCGATGGTGCCGTTGTTCTTGCAGCCCTGGGAATATCGGTAGTTGTGGGGGTGTTAATGGGCTTCCTGCCGCTAGCCAGCGTTCTGAGAGTCAGCTTGAGCAGCGTACTCCACGATGACAGCAGGACAGGTACGGGCGGACTCCGAACGCGCAGGCTGCGCCAAGCCCGGTCGCGCTGTTCCTTTCGGTCGTGGGAATCTATGGTGTTCTTTCGTATTTTAGTTACGTTGCACCGACGAGAAATTGGCATCCGCATAGCTCTGGGCAGCACGGGAGCGGGCGTGGTGAAACTCGTGCTCCGGCAAGGTTTGGCACTCTTGGCGGTCGGACTTGCTGTGGGGTTCACCGGTGCAGTTCACGTTACGAAAAGCTGTCACAAGTCAAATTTATTCCGTTCGGCCTCTTGATCCGCTGGTGATGGTAAGTGCAGTTGCGTTGCTGGTGCTCATCGCACTCGCTGCATGTCTTGTACCGAGGCGCGCCGTCCGAGTCGATCCGGTCGCGGTGCTGAGCGAATAATATCAGCTTGTTAGTTTGCCTCGCGCCAAAATGCTGGCCGAAGGCTGCCAAGCTCTAGCCACCTGCGCCGATTGGCTCGTTGTCCGGGTTCGAGGACGCCAACCTCGCCTATCGTGCGCCTATCGCGAACAGATGGTTGCGACCGCGGACGTAAAGCACGTTGCCGGAAATGGCCGCGCTAGCCATCACGGTTTCGCCGACATCATTTTCGCCGAGCAGCTTGTATTCGGATCCCTTGGCCAGCACGAAAGTATGGCCGTCCTCATTGGTGATGTAGAGCCGGTCCGTCGCGGCCACCGGCGAGCTGGTAAATCCGGTCGTTCCACCGAGACGCTTTTGATAGAGCTTTTTGCCACTCGACAACTGGTAGGTGGTGAGCACGCCGTTGTCAAAACAGAAATAGCCAATGTTTTTGTCAAGCAGAGGCGTTTGCATGTAATTGCCCGCTCTGTCGATCAACCATGCGATCGCCGTTTTGCTGCCGGTGATGTCGCCCGAGGCGTCGCTGCGGATCGCGTAAATGGGGCGGCCGGAGCCATGAGCGTTGGTGATGATAATCAGTCCGTCGGCGAATACCGGCGTAGGCACCGGAATGTCGCCGCTGCCTTTGAGCATCCACAATTCTTTTCCGGTCTTGAAATCGTAGCCGCCAATGTGATGCCATCCGTTAACGACCACTTGCCAGCCGTTCGTTCCGCCCGCGGTGTGCGGTACGACGGCTGGCGTCCCGAAGGTCGGCACATCGTTGCGTGGGGTGCGCCACAACTGTTTTCCTGTTTTGACATCAAACGCGCCGACGAACGAATTCTTCTGCACGTCCGCCTGAATGATCACGAGGCCCTCGTGAATCACGGGAGAGCTAGCGAATCCCCACTGGGCATCGGGAACCATGTAGAAGCC
>QHXW01000266.1:0-15523 GCA_003223115.1 Acidobacteriota bacterium | reverse complement strand
CCCATCGGTGGCGGGAGTAGGGCTGGCGTGTGTCGACTTCGGATGGCGCATGATTTTCGGGACGCCGCTCGTAGCGGTGCGCTCCCAGAGGATCTTGCCGCTCCTGCGGTCGACGCAGTAGACGTTGAATTTCTGTGGTCCTTCATCCTTGACGGGGTCGATGTCGCCATATAAACCGGTCTTGAGGCTAGACTCACCTTTTTCGGCGACAGCACTGGTGACGAAGATGCGATCGCCCCAAATGATCGGGCTGGAGTGGCCGAGGCCGGGAATCTTGGTTTTCCACAAAACGTTTTTGCCAGATTCTACGTTCCATTCGATCGGTGGAGACCCATTGGCGACGCCGCTTGCCGAGGGACCACGAAATTGGGGCCAATCCGAATCGGCGGCGAACACCAGGAGAGCCATTAACGATACGTAGACGTTCATGGCATACAGTGTACCGATTCGTGTCGGGCCTCAAAAGGCAACGCAGGAGTCATTTTCAGCAAGGATTGTCGGCTTTCTTCCCGTGATCTTCCACTCCAGATAATCTAGCTAGCTCTTGTACCTCAACTTTCCATCGAATCCGGCGATGGTTAAGGAGAGAATATGCTCAGGAAGGCTCGTTAATCTCAGGCCCATACTAGAAACTAGAGTTGGCAGATCGGGTCAAACCCCCTGGATACGGATTGATGAAGTTGGAATACTGTTTCGGCCCCGATCGCTCCTTTTCGCCAATCGGTCATAGCAGCCCGAAGTGCCGGAATGCCTGCTTAATCGCTGCAACCTTTTCCGGCGGGCACGGATTCTCGTCGTGTGACGAGTAGGTGCGGCGAGCCCGAACAGCTCTTTGCAATGTGCAATCCAGGCACTCTCGGGCACAAAACCATGCTGGCGCGAAATCCATTTTTGGATCTCCTGATCCGTGGGGCGTTGACGAGTGGATTGCTTGTCGTCTGGAGAACGTGACGGGGGCCTATGTCGTCGATCATCGTAATGATTGCTCATTTGTCTGATCCCGGACTGTTAAATTAAAAGCCGTAAAGGCGCTCTCCCCTGTAATGCGAGCATCGGCACCTTTCGCCGCACCAGAGGCTGATAACGCCACCAGGCTGCCGGGCGGGGGAGATCGCCGATCTCCAAGAACTTGTGGACAACAATCGAGGCTCTCTACCGCAGGAATTCGACAGAACCCGCATTTTTTAGGCTGCTTTCTTGAATACTACAAATTCGGTCCTGGTGGCAGCCATGCGCTGGACCTTCAGCAGCAGGTATCGCAGGTTTTTATATCCCCGCCCTCGGCGCAGCAGTGACTTGATATTCCCGTTGACGGCCTCCACCACACCCAGGGGCACCTTGGTCCGGCAGTAGTTCAAAATGCCATCCAAGTGATCCAGCAGCATCGACGCCAGTTTCTGAAAGGGTTCAAGTCGCTGCCATCGAAGCTGAGCGATCCATCGTTTGAAGTAGTTCAGCATCGCTCCTTCATAGTTGTATGTCCACAGCCGGTCCAGACTTTCTTTGAGCAGATAGGCTTTGAACACTTTCCGGTTGAGGGCGAAGAGCTGGTTCAACTCCTGACGCTTGCCCGCCGTCAGGTTCACCCACCGGCTTAGCAGCAAGCAGCGTTTCTCTTTCACCAGAACCCGCATCCGCCCGCCCTTGCGGAAAGACTCCGCGCGCCGTACTGCGTCGATGGCGTCATGGGCGCGTCGCATAATGTGGAACTTGTCATAGACGATTCGGCAGTGGGCAGCCTGTTGCTCAATGCTCAATCGAAACGGTTCCAACATATCCACACACGCCGCCTCAATGCCTCGCCGCTGCCGTGCGGTCAAATCCTCCTGGAAGAATGCATCCCGCGTTTCCTGCTTGCGTTCCCGGCCGAACCACAGTGGCTCACTCGTTTCCAGGTTGCACACCACCGTGAGGAACTTCTGCTTCTTTCCCAGATGAATCTCGTCCACTCCCCTTTGACGGAGCGCCGGCTGGCGCCTGGTCGCGGCCCAGCGCTCTAGGTAGCGCAGGTCGATCGCGCGCACCGAGCTCTCTGCCATGCCGAACCGCCGCGCCACTTGCCGAGCCGATGCACCTTCGCATGCTTGGCCCACCGCATCTTCAAAGCGCTTGCTGAACGGCGCCTTGCTCGGCAATAGCGGCACCTTCTCCACTTTCACCCCACAATCCGGACATTTCACTCGATATACCTCGATGTGTACGGTGGTCCGGAACTGGCTCCAAGGAAGATCCTGCACCGCTCGTTCATTGCTGTCATAGGCATCGGCAAACTTGCCTCCGCAGCCGGAACATTCCAGCTTGCGGTTCCCGCGCTTCCGCCGGACCCACAACTCCAGGATCTTGTTCTTCTCGTCGATTTTCTGCCGGTACACGCGGTAGCCGGGCCATTGGAGGATTCGGGTGAACTCGTTGTCGCTTGGTAATCTCCCAGTTTAACCGGGAAAAAGCCGATCTTCAGAAAGTCCGCTAATCAGCCGCTCCCACGAATTCTTGGCTCAGAGCCGGAAACTCTTTCCCCTTCCAGGTGATGAAGACCAAAAGACCAGTTGTTCCGGGCGCTTCACGGGCAGCATTTTGAGCATCACTGCGTCGATCAGGCTGAAGATCGCGGTATTTGCGTCGATGCCCAAAGCCAGCGAGAGGACCGCCGCGGCGGTAACCCCTGGGCTGCGGTGCATCATGCGCAGGCCGAAGCGAAGGTCCTGCATCAAGTTGTCGATGAAATTCAGATGACGCATGTTCCGGCACTCCTCTTTGCGCTGTTCTAGCCCGTCCATGTCGCGCCTGGCGGCGCCGCGCCTCCTCGGGGTTCAGACCTTGGGCGATGTATTGTTCGGTCTTCCGCTCGACGTGAAACTGGAACTCCTCCTCCAGCTCGTGCTCGACCTGCCGGCGCTGAAATAGCGGGCGCAATCGGAGCGGCAAGGTGTAGAACCACCGTTGCGTCCACATATCAGGCCTTCTCCAACGCCACGACATGTCAAATAGCGACGGATAGCCGGCCCCAATTGGCAGCTTCCTTTTCCAGATTCTTGAGGCCCAGCCGGGTAAGCGAATAGAACTTCGCGCGCCGGTTATTCTCGCTAGGCTTCCACTTGGCGCTGATCCAACTCTGTTGCTCGAGCTTGTGCAATGCCGGGTAAAGCGATCCATCGCTAACCTGTAGCACGTCGCCCGAAACTTGCTTCAGGCGCTGGCTGATGGACCAGCCGTTCAGGGCTCTATTATAGAGCCAAAATCTTCAATAAGAGCAGGTCCAAAGTGCCTTGAACGAAATCAGGAGGTTTGCTCACTGCAGGCTCCCTCCGTTACCGAGTTCAGCGTAAAACATTCCCTCTCGGTAAGCAAGAGGACAGCTTGTTGATTATCACTGCTGTCCAAATTAGCGGGCTAACTGCTGGAGGAAGCGGAGGGTGCGGCTGCCGAGTTTTTGCGATCTGCTGTCCGAATTACTCGATCAGATACCTCTTGAAATCAGTTTTGATCCAAATTACTGGTGGAAGACAACGCCACCCGTAGCTGTCCCCAAACGGGGATCTGGTCACCTGGCAGCGAGCATAATTCAGATCACGGTCAGCGATCCGGTTACGGCGTGACATGATCGGTTCCTAAAGTACACCGCATTTTCGCGGGTAATCGTCGCGGACACCTTCTTCCCCAACGATCTCCCTCTCAAGGTCAAGTGAACCGGCCGGGTATTTCTGGAGTTGGCGGGCTAGAATGTCCCACAAGGGTAAGTTTCGGGATTCGCCAAAAAGCCAAGCGCGGCTTGTTAGTACTGGAATAAGGAGATTGGAGTTATGGTATGGTCGCCAAATCGAGAAGCACTGCGTGGGCGCGTCGCGGTCGTTGCGGGGGCGACCCGAGGTGCCGGGCGTGGCAGCGCGGCTGCCTTGGGCGAAGCTGGTGCCACAGTCGTTTGCACAGGTCGCAGTACAAGATCAACACGGTCCGACTACAACCGTGCTGAGACGATCGAAGAGACTGCCGAGCTCGTCACGCATCTCGGCGGAACCGGTATTGCAGTCGCAGTCGACCATCTCGAACCGGACCAGGTGAAAAAGCTGGCCGAGAAGATTTGGAAAGACCACGGCCACATCGACGTGCTCGTCAACGACATCTGGGGCGCGGAACTGCTGAAAGGCGGTCCGGCTGATTGGAACACTCCCATATGGGAGCACAACCTCGACAACGGTCTCCGAATACTCCGGCTCGCCATTGACACCCACTTAATCACTTCCCATCATCTTCTGCCACTTCTCATCGACAAGCCGGGCGGCCTGCTTGTCGAGGTGACTGACGGCACCGCCGATTACAACGCATCGCACTATCGGATCTCTGTGTTCTACGACCTGGCGAAGGTCGCCATAAACCGGCTGGCCTTCTCCCAGGGGCATGAGCTGGAACCGTATGGAGCAACCGCGGTAGCCATCACGCCTGGATGGCTTCGATCAGAGATCATGCTGGACAATTTCGGCGTCTCAGAGGAGAACTGGCGCGATGCCATCCGGACAACCGCGGGTCAGAACCAACCTGCCGCCCCCGCCGACTTCGCTCTTTCTGAGTCGCCTCGATACCTCGGGCGCGCGGTCGTGGCGTTGACCGCTGATCCCGACCGGGCCCGATGGAACAAGAAATCGGTCAGTTCCGGTCAACTCGCAACCGAATATGGATTCAAGGACATTGACGGTTCACAGCCCGATATCTGGCGATACATCGTGGAGATCCGCGAACGCGGGCTCGACGTAAACCCCGACGACTATCGGTAATTCACACCCGGTCTGGCATGAACGGCATTCGCAGGACCTGCGGTACGGGTTGCGAGGGCCCGCAAGCAACCGGCGTTTCCGATGCTGGCGGTAATGCTCGTCTTGGAATTCGGTTCATTACCGCGTCGCAAGACCGAAGACGCAAGCGCTGTAAATGTATTGTACCGTAGCTGGCTAGACGCTAGAAACTCAACCTCAGCCCAAGTTGGATCACTCTAGGTGTCCCGTTCGTGTAACCATCGATATAGCCTGGATAATCAAATTGAAGTGCTGTCCATTGCCCCATGTTGACCTTGTTTGTTAAATTGTAGGCTTCACACCGAAACTGCAAGCGAAGTTGTTCGCGAATTGCAAAGGTTTTACTGACGTCTGCATCTAAGGTCCAGTACCCAGGGCCTCGGAGATAGTTGAAGCCTGTGGACAGCGTCCGGATGTGGTTCCAGCCGGGCTGAACATCCGGGTTAGTATCGAAAGGCGCCAGGCTGAACCAGCCACCATCCCAAGTGCGCTGGCTCTTTGGCAAAATGGCATCGCGCATTGTTTTGCCGGGGAGCAAGACCAGATCTCCTATATATTGCGGCATTCCGCGCTGCGCCTTGAAGACTGAGCTAAGCTGCCATCCACCCAGAACCTGATTCACAACTCCGTGCCACGATTTTCCCCAGTGCCGGCCTCTGCCGAATGGCATCTCGTAAACACCGGCTAACGTCAACACTTGACCAGGATCGGTGGTCTCGATGACATGTTCGGGGCGTGAATCGGTCGGGTTCAAGTAGTTGGTCGCCTTCATGTTTTTAGACCATGTGTAGTTCGCCAGAAATGTAAAGCCGCCGTGCAGACGCCGCTCAATGCGCGTCTGCCAAGCGTGATACCAGGACATTCCTCCGGTTCCAACCGCATGGATGCTTTGGAATTGGGGATAGGGCAGAAGCAAGTTCATCCGCGGGATTTCCGGTCCGGACATATCCGTCCCGTCAAACTGCGGAAGGCCGAAAAAGGGGTTGGCCACTGGCGCGTTAAGGAAATCCACGTTGGCTTGATCAAACGTAGGCGAATTCGATAAATATTGCCGCGGTAGCGTATTGATATCGGTCCCCATCGAGCTTGAGTCCCCATACAAATCAACCGGCAATGCCACGCTCTTGCTGCCAACATAGCTGGTATCCAGGAGAAACTGGCCCGGCAAAAGCCGCTGCATACCAAACGACCACTGCATCGTATAGGGATTGCGTGCATTGATGTATCCAACAGAGCCCAGGCTGTTGCCCACATCCAGGTTTACGCCTAGCGTACTGCCTACCGGTTGCAACAATCGGTTGTCGGGAAATGGGTTGGACAACGAAGCCAAGTACGTTCGCCCGAAATCGAGAGTCGGAATTACAGGCGTAGAGCGTGAAAACCCCGGCTGATTCGGGTAATTGCTGTGGCCGACGCCGAGTTGATCGAAATAGAGTCCGAATCCACCTCGAAGCACGGACTTATCATTCAGCTGTAAGGCCAAGCCAAAGCGGGGCATGATGTTGTGGGGATCTAGGTTCCACGCGCCGCGATTGCTCGAAGAAGCGTACCGGTAGCCGCCGCGAACGTGGAACGGGAGGGTGACGTCATTGACGATTAACGGGTTTAGCGCGTAAGCGGCCTCGGCGGCGGCTGCGAATTCGGGTGGAGTGGTCCTGTCGAAACCATTGGTCATATGGTTGCCGCGCTCCGTCATTGGCATTTCCAGCTCATAACGCAGTCCGATGTTCAGGGTCAGCCGGCGCGAAACCTTCCAATCGTCATGCAGGAAGAACCCATACCAGTTGCTGCGGATATTGAAGCCATCGGTAATGGCCAGAGAACCCCCGCTGGGCACACCCAAGAGGAACGCGGCGAGTTCCCCCCCGATTGGCTGGCCTGGATCGCTATTGGTCGGCCCATTGGTATATTGCTGGCTGAAATTTAGGCTCAGGCCGTGGCTGTTGGCTTCATTACGCACGAATTGTGTGGTAGTCCGAAACTCTGCTCCAAGCCGCAGACTGTGCTTGCCCTTTTGCCAGGAAAGAATGCCAGCAAGTGATTCACTTTCGTTGTTGTTGACAAAATATCCTTGATTTCCAAAGCCTCGATAGCTGCCGCCAAAGCCATTCCTAAAAGAAATACCTGGGAAAGCCAAAGGGGTTCGGGGAATTAATTTCGCTACATCGCTGGAATATCCAAGTGAACTGTAATCGATATTCAGGACTCTGGGACCTCTGGTGGAGGGCTGGCGCAAGAGGCCGGCTCTAACGTTCAATACCAGACTAGACGAGAACGTATATACATCGTCAATCCCGACCAGCCGGCTCACGCGTTCGGTCCGGATTCCGGTTGAGGCGTTAGCGTAAAGATTGTCCTTTTTATCAATCCATTTGTCGAGAGTCAGGCGACCGAAGATTCGATGTTTCTGCGAGAATGCATGGTCAACTCTGCCGGTATATGTGCGAAACCAATCGCCAGTATCCGGATTATTAAAAAAGAAGTTGTTCCGAAAGTTGTCTGTGCCAGGCATGTTCGGAGTCGGCCAGAACGTGAGGAGCTTGGTCGCGACAGGATCGAATCGATGGGCGGGAACAACATTATTCGGAAACGGCGTACGGATGAAGCTATCCCCAACTCGCGTGGTCGATTTCGGATCGTAAATCTGGTACTCGGAGCCTAATGCTAGCAACGCCGAGAAATCGCCCTCAAGTTCAGCCGGCGTCGGGATTGAAGATAAGCTGGTAAACGGCGATTTAAATGGGTTATTCTCGAAGGCGAAAAAGAAGAATGTTTTATCCTTCCCGTTATATAGCTTCGGAATGTGTACCGGACCACCTATTGAAAATCCAAACCGGTTATCCCTGATGTCCGCCTTCGGAACATCACTCATTCGGCTGAAAAAATCATTGGCATTGAGGGCTCTGTTTTTGAGGTATTCGTGCGCTTCGCCGTGAAACTCATTGGTACCACCGCGGGTAACCATATTGAAAACGGCTCCCGGACTATGCCCTTGCGTGGCATCATAGACGTTCGTCTGTACGCGCAATTCCTGGATCGCTTCGCTCGGCAAGGCAACTCCCACTTTGTTGTACGAACTAGCATAAGTATCGCCGGCACCAGGTCCTCCAGCAACATTGTTCGAAACGCCATCGACAGTAAAATCATTCCTCGCTTCTCCCACCCCGTTGGTGCTGACTAGTGAAAGCCCTTGGGAGAAAGCGGCTTTGCGTGGACGCAAGTCAGTAGTATTAGAGATTCCAGGTGTAAGAATGATCAACTCAACTGCCGAGCCGTCCTTGATAGGGAGTTCCTGAAGCTGAGCACGGTCAATTACCGCACCTCTGCTCCCATCGGCCGTTTCGAGTACCGGCGTCTCAGCCGTTACCGTCACTCGTTCGTTCATGGAACCTACCTCCAGGACTATCTGAAGCTCCAGTGTGCCAGCCACGCGTAGTTCGAGTCCGCTGCGAACATAATCTTTGAACCCGTCCTGGTGAACCGTAGCGGAATACTGGCCTGGCTGAAGATAAGGTACTCTGAAAATCCCGTTGGCGTTCGTGACCACTGCGGTGGAGATATTCGTTCCGACGTTTGTCACTTGCACCTTGGCACCAGGAACAGCGCCTCCACTTGCGTCAGTAACCACTCCGGTAATGGTGCCTCGCGATTCCTGACCGTGAGCATTTGGATTCACGAGGGCCGTAAACAGCAACAGAGAAACCGCTGCCGATCTAGCGAATGTTTGCATGTCGCCTACCTCCTGCTGGGCCTATTCTGTCCGCCAAAGCTACGGAAAGCCTGATACAACCTCTCCTCGGATCAGGCGACGATTGGCCAGTTTCGGGCGAGTCTATCACGGCAGATCGGAACCTTTCAATGATTTTCTAATATTTTCAATCGCTGAAGGGGGTCCGCGGCGTCCTGGGCACCTCCGGTTCCAGGGTCCCCCGTGCTCCTGGACTCTGCCTCGGTCTATCTGGTTCAATCGCACTAAGCCGACTGCTATCCAGTATGCTCTACGAATTTCGACAACCGACTCGTTTATGTTTGTGGTTGTTTCCGCGGGCTTGAGCGGTGTAGCTCTGCTGGCTTGCTGGATTCCAGCCATGCGGGCTGCTCGCGCCGACCCACTCGACCGCACGATTTCAAGCCTTGAATACCGTATTCTTTGACATTCTTTGACGAGAGGACTGTCCGAGGATGATGGAGCCTGATTTGGCACTCCGTGAATTAGTGGCGGCCATCGTCGCAGGTGACGCCGCCAACGTTTCACGGCTTCTTGGCGCGTCACCGGCGTTGGCAAGTGCATGTTTTCAATCGGGAACCACTCGTCAAACGGCGAAGACATACTACCTCGATCCTTCGCGAACGACACGGCATTGCACATCGCCGCGTACGAAGAAAACTCATAACTGCGGGAGCAGATGTCCACGCAAGGAATCGCTTCGGCGACGAGGCACTGCATGCCGCCGCTGTTGGCCGTCCGGGTTCGCGCACGTGGAACCCACCCGCGCAAGCGGCCACTATCATCTGCCTGATCGAAGCGGGGGCCGAACCAAATGCTATCGATAAGCGTGGGGTGACGCCGTAGCAGCGAGCCGTACGGACTCGTTGCGCCACAGCCGTCGGGACTCTGCTCGAATACGGTGCCGATCCCGTACTCCAGAATAAGAGTGGCTCCACGCCAATGCTTCTTGCGATCCAGAACACTGGCCGAGGCGGCACCGGCTCGGCCGAGGCCAAGTCGCAGCAACAAGAGATATTGCGGCTGTTGGAACAGCGTGCCTCCATCCTGTCACGGTCCAAATAGCGTGAGTTTTGCATCAAGGGCTGGAGCTGCCGGCATGTACTCGCGAATCCGCACGCTAGCCGCAAACGGGTTCGAGTAGATCATGGGCGCCGCCGACTGGTTCAGGACTCAAACGAACAGAATCGGACTTGGAGGGCCCGCCACGTGCTGCTTGCTCTGTTTGTGTGCTGATCGTCCCCGGATTCAATCTCCAGAGGTCACTACCGGAAGTGGACGAGCTCAACTTCGCCCCGCGGGTGAAGATCCCGGTGCTGATGTTGAATGGCCGTTTCGATTTCTTCTACCCCGTAGAGACCTCAGAGGAGCCAATGTTCCGCCTGCTAGGGACAGCCAAAGGGCACAAGCGCCGCGTCGTCTACGAAACCGGCCACAACATTCCTCGGAATGAACTGATCAAAGAGACACTTGATTGGCTGGACCGCTATCTGGGGCCGGTGACATAGAGAAGCGCCGGCGTTTGCAACAGAGCCCACATCAAGGAATAGCTGGCGAGAAATCCCCATGTACTTCAGAATCCAGTCGTGACCGGGAGTCGCGGTCACGTAAACTTGACGGGTAACGCCCATCACGCTCTTTTAGTGATTCCCATTGGCCTGGACGGAGAAGGAAGCATAGCCGCATCGGTACCTCACCTTTGCGGGCTTGGCGGTCCGGCTACCACGCGGCGCACTCACGGCGTAGGCTTCGTGTTAAAGAGTTGCTCCAACTGCTGTCTCGTAGCGGTCCGGCACCAGAAGGTCAAGCTGGGTGCCGGCTACGAAGCGGGGTTTTCTGGCAGAGATGCGGCGCACGACGCCCCGCCTGTGATCCAATTCTCGGATAGGTTGAACCATAGTCTCTGGTGAGATCAGGGCACGCACGCCACGCTCGTGGCGCTGAGGAAAGACGCCTCCCGCACTTTACCCTGCTCGTCGGTCGCAAAAGCAAGTTCGAGCGGTGCGCGGTCGCACTCCAGTAGCACACGCGCATGGGACTTGCCGTCGCCGCCCAGTGTTTCTCCCACGCGGCAGGAACCGTAGAACAGCCGGGCCGCTCCGACCGCACGGCGAACGGCCGCCGCATCCAGCGATGGAGACGCTAGTGCCGTCAGCCGTTCGTCTGATAGCGATCCGATTAGTGACGCCAGGCCCTCCGCGACCGCCTTCATATTCGCATCGAGAGATTTCGTGGCGGTGAAGCTGAAATACTGCAGCTTCGGCGGCATCGTCGGCGCCAGCGTGAATGTCACATCCACGAACCCACCTTCGCACCGCAGCCGAAACTTGCCGCGCAGAAGGTTCTCCGGCTGGATTTCGCCGGCCGTTTGGCACTCTCCCATCTCCCTCTTCAGCTTCTCGATTTCACGGCGGCGCACATCCGCAGCCGTATCGAGGAACAGGTTGTTGGCTGCAACCGCGTCCGCCTCGCGATCATCCCAGTTGCGCCACAGTCGCAGGATCGCGTCACGCGTCGAGACGAGCGCCGGCGAAGGCGGTAGTTCGCGCGGCTTCAGCGCCCCAGTCCCCTCCAGAATCTCTAACGCCTCCACCAGCGCCGCCGCCGGACCCGCATACGTCAGGTTCGTCATCGCGAACATCCCAACGCCGTCATCCGGCAGCCAGATCATATACGACCCGAAACCCGGAAGCCCGCCGCCGTGGCCGACGACGTGCGAGAAGTGGCAGTCTCGCGAGATGCTCAATCCGTATCCGTAGGCCACCGACCGCACCCGCAGCGGCGCATCCGGCGACGAGCGAGTGGCAGTCAGCGCATGCTCGCGCCAGGGGTGCTGCATCTCGCGAACCGAGCTGCGCTCGACCGGGCCGCGATCCTCGTCATCGCGCGGAGGGAACGCCGATAAGTGAAAAGCGACGTAGCGCCCGAGATCCCGTGCCGATGTCAGCAGCCCGCCCATCGATCCGAATGCACCGTGCGGCAGCGACGGCTCTTCGAAATATTCTTTCTCTAGCAGCCGATAACCCATCGCGCGCACATTCGCTGGCAAGGTCGCCGCTTCGAGCGTCGTGGACCGCATGCCCAGCGGCGCCAGAATGTTCTTTGCTAGATACTCAGCGTACGGAACGCCCGAAGCCTTCGACACAATTCGCCCCAGCAGCGCGAACCCATAGTTCGAATACTCAAACGACGTATCCGGAGGCGTCGAGAACGGCAGCCCCTGCTCTAACCAGCGCGTCAGCGTCGCATCGTCGGTGGAGAGTTGGCGATCGCCCCACGGATTGTCCTCCGGGAATCCGGCCCCGTGCGACATTAATTGGCGAATCCGGATTGGCGCCGTATCCCGGGTCGGATATTGAAACCGAGCGAACTCCGGAATCCACTTCACCACCGGATCTTCGAGCGACAATTTGCCTTCATCGCGCAGCTTCAAAATACTGAGCGCGGTGAAGCTCTTAGTCATGGACGCGATGCGAAAGACCGTATCCGGCGTCACCGGGTCCTGCGAAGTACGATTGCGCACACCGAAGCCTTTGACATAGGCCAGATCGCTGTCGATCACGATCCCGAAAGCCGCCCCTGGGATACGGCGCTCTTGCTGAAATCGTTCGAAGACCTTCTCGATGCGGGGGAATGCCGCTTCGAGCTTCGCGCGTCGCGCCGGATCGGTGAAGCGGGGTACGGTTGCATCCGTCGCCCAGCCACAGAATGCGGGAAAGGCCATCGCGGCAGCAAGTCTGATGGGAATGTGCATGCCGTGTATCGTATCAAGGGAATTCGAATTCTGGTTTCCTGGCTAGTGGGGAACGAGCGTAAGTTACGCCACGATAGAAGTTGCGTTTTTCTGCCGTGACCGGCGTTTCCCAGGACTGATCCGGATTGTTTGACCGAAGTTCTCGCCAGCTATCGCCAATTAGGTTTAGAATTGGCCGAGTGACACGGACTTCCGCACACCCTTAGTCTGAAAGCGGGCCGGGCTATGGTCGGTCGCACGATTTCGCACTACGAGATCATCGAGAAGCTCGGCGAAGGCGGGATGGGTGTTGTCTATAAGGCCGAAGACCTCAAGCTCAAGCGCTGCGTTGCCCTCAAGTTGCTCTCGGAACAACTGTCCAAGGAAACGCATGCTATGGCGCGGTTGGAGCGGGAAGCTCAGGCTGCGTCGGCGTTGAACCATCCGCACATTTGTACGATCCACGAAGTGGGCGAAGCCGAGGGACAGGCCTACATCGCCATGGAGTACGTCGAAGGCCGGACCTTGAAAGCGCTGGCAGAGCCTGGGGGTCTTCCAGTGGAAACGGTCCTTCGCTACGGGGCCCAGATCGCCGACGCCCTGGCGCACGCGCACGAACGCGGCGTGGTGCATCGCGACCTGAAGAGCGCCAATGTGGTCATCACTCCGGACGGCCAGGTCAAGGTGCTGGATTTCGGATTGGCAAAACGGCTTCCGGACCGCGGGAAGGCTGAGAGCACGCACGCGACAGAGACTCTCACCGAGGCGGGAGTGATTGCTGGCACGCTGCCTTATATGGCGCCGGAAGTGTTGAGCGGCAAGCCCGCGGACGCCCGTAGCGACCTCTGGGCGTTGGGCGTGGTGCTGTCTGAGATGGCCGCGGGGCAACTCCCATTTCGGGGGCAAAGCGGGTACGAACTCAGTTCGATGATCCTGCGCGACCCACCGCCGGCGTTGCCGGAGCATGTGCCGGCAGGTTTGGGGGCGGTGATCACCCGCTTGCTGGCCAAAGAGCCAGGGTTGCGATACCGCAGTGCTGGAGAGGCGCGGGCGGCGTTGGAAGCCGTTGGCCAGACGTTGCTGTTGGTCCCTGGAGTTCCGCGACCGGTAAAGAAGCCCGTGGCATTTCGCTGGACGCTGGTAGCAGCGGCGGCGCTGCTGGCGGTGCTTGTGGCAGTGGTTCTGGTATTCAACCTGCGGCGGGCCTCCGAAGCGCATATCGGGTCGCTGGCGGTGCTGCCGCTGGCCAACCTCTCGGGTGACCCGACTCAGGAATATTTTGCGGATGGAATGACCGAAGCCGTGATTGCAGACCTTGCGAAAATCAAGGCCATGAAAGTCATCTCGCGCACGTCCGTGACGCCGTATAAGAACTCGAAAAAATCGATGCGTGAAATTGCGAAAGCACTGCACGCGGATGCCGTAATTGAAGGCTCGGTAATGCGTTCCGCGGATCGCGTGCGAATCAACGTTCAGTTGATCGACGCATCGTCGGATCAGCATCTATGGGCGGAGAGTTATGAGCGAGATTTGAAGAATGTGTTCGCATTGCAAGGCGAAGTAGCTCAGGCTATTGCGCAACGGATCCGGGTTGCCATGACACGCCAAGAGCAAGCACGCCTGGTCAAAAAACCTCCGGTCGATCCGGAGGTCTATGAACTCTACTTGAAGGGCCGCCACATCATGATGCGGGGAGGTTTGGAAGATGTACGCAAGGCGATCGAATACTTCCAATCCGGCCTTGCAAAGGATCCTGACAATGCCTTGATTTATACGGGACTGGCTGATGCCTACATTCACAGGATGAGCGACGTGCACGAGAGTCCGGTAGAAGCAACCGCCAAAGCCAGAGCCGCCGCGATGAAAGCGTTAGAGCTCGACGACTCGCTTGCGGAGGCCCACACTTCCCTGGCAAGTATCAAACTGTTCTACGACTGGGATTGGGCTGGCGCGGAAACTGAGCTGAAGCGGGCGATGGAACTGAACCCGGATTCGCTGGCGTATCGTCTTTACGGTGAGTACTTAACGATGGTTGGCCGGGACCCAGAGGCCCACCCCTATTTCGAAAAAGCTCGCAGGCTGGATCCGCTATACCAGCGGAACTATCTGGCTGAAGGGTATTCGTATTTCATGGCGCACAAATATGATCAAGCGATTGAGCAATTTCGGAAAGGTTTTGAAATCGAACCCGATCCGATGACGTATTTCGGTCTGGTGTTGTCGCTTGGGGAAAAAGGAGATTATTCGACTGCTATTTCTGAAGCAGAAAAGGCGACGAAACTAAATGACAGCCCGCTCCTTCTGACGAGCCTGGCCAGCGCGTATGCGTTGGCCGGTAGGCGCGCTGATTCCAACCGCGTACTCCGACAGCTAGGGGGAATTTCGAAGCACCAGGGCCCGGCGCCGGCCTGGCACGGGTCGCTTAGCCGCTACGTTTGTCCTTATGAAGTCGCCGGCGTCTATGCGCAACTGGGGGAAAAGGATCGTGCATTTGAGTGGCTGGACAAGGCATATCAGAGCCGAAGTTGCATGTACTGGCTTCGTCAGGATCCCAGACTCAGTTCCATCCACTCCGATCCCCGTTTCCGGGAGCTCCTAACCAAGATGAAGTTCCCGGACTAGGATGCTCTGGCAGGTTCGCTATAAACCTGCATCGATCCAAACCCCAGGGGGGCACATGGTGCGCAAACTTACGACCTTGCCCCAGACGGCAAGCGCGCGGCGGCGGTGCATGTGGTGGCCACTGACCTTGCGACATCTTACCCCTCATTGTCAACATTAGTCTCGTGAAGTCCCGCTCCCATCAATGGTGCAGCGCCCTGTGCAGCGCCCCTCCGGCCCGCTAATTGCTTCGGATGTGACCGGCGTTTCTCAGAGTTCTCGGAACTGAGATTTCTCGGCGTGATTCTGACTCCCGGCCGTGTGCTGTTCGGTAACCCCGTTGCCGACCATTGGCACAGTTTCCGGATGTCGGTTACGCAGCGGCGTAGTGCCCTCAATTGATCCACTCATCCTCTTCGTGGTCTTCCTCGATTGAAGCCATTTCAGCCGCCGCCATGGCCTCGTCGGCGGCCTCAGCGATTTCTTCGTCCTCGGAGTCGGCCAAGTCTACGAGGATTTTCCCCGCCTCCGCGGGACGGATACTGCCGACGGCACTGATGGCGGCAAGCAATAAGGGCTTTGGGGTGTGAGCGTCATTGACCAGTTCGACGATGTGAGACCAAGCCGCGTCCAGTTCCCAGTTGCCGGCCGCGTTGACTGCCTCGTAGTGAATCT
>QHXW01000263.1 GCA_003223115.1 Acidobacteriota bacterium | reverse complement strand
TGGGAAGGCCGCCCTGGCTTTTGCGGGTTGTATCCCACCTTGGCGTCTTCTTGATGTCCGTACAGGGGTTTCACCGTGGTATCCATGTCCAATGCCCAGGGCTCTTCCAGCAGCGGCTCGTAACTGGCTTGCAGATGCTTCTTCATCCACCCTTCGCTGGCCTGCTCCTCCATCGCCGTCATCGCACGCCGCACCGAGTCCTCGCTCGCCACCTTCGTCATTCCCAGCAACTCGGGATTGACTCCATCACCCCGTATGGCGTTCATGTGCGCATAGCGCCAATGCCCCGCCAGCACCGATAACAGAATCGTGCCAATACATCCCGCTTCTGCGGTAGCGTTCGGGCTCTGGTATTGGAGAGGGCAGTCCTCTACCCAGGCGTCGAACCGTCCACTGGTCTTCAGAAACTCGATGAAGAAGGGCATCAGCCCCAAGCTGCTCACGGCTGCTTCTGGTGCCCACTTCCGGGGACTCCATCTCCGCTGTGGGACCCTCACCTTCCGGGTGAATCGCTACAAGGCCTTGTTCGTCGCTCATCTCAAACAGTATGAGCTACTTCTCTGCTCGATCGAAAGAGCGGACCGCCGTTTCTAGCTTGATTCGTCGGGATTCTCGAAGAGCGTCGTGGTAAAGGGCGTGGAATTGCAGTTCTGTACGAAACCGGATTTCGGATTGATGACCTGCGGCAGTTCGTCGATCGGGTGATAGCCGTGCCATTCGGTTTCAGGATCGCTGCCGTCTACCGCCTTCGACCAGTGTGGCACAGAGCAGATTCTACTCCATCTGCCGGAAATTCCCGTGGAGGATTACGCGGTGGCCGAGGCTGGATTCTGCCGACGGGCCTTAACGGTAAGTGGCCTTGTATGTTGTTTAACAGTCTCGATTTTGTCGATTTTGCTTTCCAATTGACGACCCGTTGGTCCGGGGTTATGATTGGCCCAATCAGCAATACACTTCCGTTACTGTGTGAACGCAGCGATTCGGCGAAGAACCCGGGAAGTCTTCGGGGTTCTGCCCGCTAAGAACAGACAGGCAGGCGCTTGATGCGCCCGTTGATCGCCGGAGAAGTCATCCTCAGCTTGTGCCAGATGCCGAACATCGCCAAATGCCCATGTTGACGCAGCGAGCGACCACGCCCCCGGCCAAAACTGAGCGGGCACCACGGGTTGCGCTGCTTCTACTCCTCGCGCTTCCTGCGATCGGTGCGAATCCAGTACCAAGTGTGACTTTCTATCGACAAATTTCGCCGATCATCTACTACAACTGCACGCCCTGTCACCGGCCCGGAGAATCGGGGCCATTTTCGCTGCTGACATACGAAGACGTGAAAAAACACGCTTCTCAAATCGTCGCGGTAACGAAGAAGCGCTACATGCCACCGTGGCTGCCGGAACCCGGCTATGGCGATTTTGTGGAAGAACGCCGGTTGAGCGAAGGGCAGATCCAACTCATCGAAGATTGGGTGAAACAAGGATCTCCCGCGGGATCAGCAACCGGCGCACCGGTTCCTCCGAAGTTCAAAATCGAATGGCAGTTAGGAAGGCCCGATCTCATACTTCACGTGGTCCACGCGTATCGGCTTTCTTCGGATGGGCCCGAGGTATTTTGGAACTTTGTCATTCCTGTACCCATCACCGGGCCGAAGTGGGTGAAAGCTGTTGAGATCCGGCCCGGCGTTCCTCGGTTGATCCATCATGCGAGCGTCATCCTCGATCGCTCGCGTTCAGCAGAGAGGCGCGAGGCGGTCCCCGGCGCAGGATTTCCCGGAATGGACTTGACGTTTGCCGAACACACCTTTGATCCCGATGGCAGCTTTCTCGCCTGGAAACCGGGTAGTGTCCCGATGATCGAGCCAGACGGAATGGCCTGGCGCGCTGATCCCGGTATGGATCTGGTGTTCAACGTCCATCTCCGGCCCTCCGGAAAATCAGAAATAGTGAGCCCTCAAATCGGCCTCTACTTCACGGATAAACCCAGAACGAAATATCCCATGCTGGTGGAACTCGAGCACGACGGGGCCATCGATATTCCGGCGGGCGAACCCGATTACTTGCTCTCGGATGATTTCCGCACGCCGCTGGATCTCGTCGTGCTGGCCGTCTATCCCCACGCGCATTACTTGGGCAAACTGCTTGAAGGCTACGCCACGCTGCCCGATGGTTCGCGAAAATGGCTGGTTCGCATTCCTGATTGGGACCTGAACTGGCAGGGCGTCTTGCATTTCAAGAAACCTGTTTACCTTCCGCGCGGAACCGTCATCTCCATGCGCTATCACTACGACAACACGGCCGCGAACGTTCGCAATCCCAATCGGCCGCCCCGGCGGGTCAAGGGCGGTAGCCAGGCGAATGACGAAATGGGCAACCTCTGGCTTCAGGTATTAGCGGTGAAGGAAGGCGACCAGCGAGAGATCTTGCAAGAGGCGGTGGTGCGCCGATTGCTCGAGAAGTACCCGGCGGATTTCGCGGCGAACTTCAATATGGGCGATCTGCTTCTGACGCAGGAGAAGGCCGCTGCTGCTGTTCCATACTTCGAGGCGGCGTGGAAAGCGCAACCCGGAAATGCGATCGCCGCCAGCGAATTAGGAGTGGCGCTGGCATCAGCGTCGCGGTTCATTGAAGCCGAAGAGCAGTTTCGGCGGGCGCTCGAATTGGATCCGAAATTCACCGATGCGCGTTACAACCTGGCCAGCGTCGAGGCAGCCAATCGCAAGTGGGAAGAGGCCGCCCGCGAGTTCAGACAGGTGCTTGCCGAGCGCCCGGAAGATCCGAAAACGCGGCAGCATTTGGGCGAAGTGCTATTCACTTGGGGAGATGAACTGGCCGACTCGCGCCATGACGAGCCGGCTGCGTTGTGTTATCGGGAAGCACTGGTCTACCGTTCCGACGACGCCGAACTGCACAGCAATCTGGGCATGGTGCTGGCGCGATTGGGGCGCGTGAGCGAGGCAAGATCCGAGCTCGAAACCGCGTTGCGCATGGATCCGAATCTCGAACCGGCCAAGAAGGCGCTGGAGCAACTACGATAGAGCAGCCATGGCTTGGCTCCTCTGTCCTTTGCGATGCCGTTTCGGTAAACTCGAACGGGAGATCAACTCTCGGGTGGATTGCGCCAAACTCGCCGTGTGAAACTTGACGCAAATACATCAAGTTTCTCCCTTAAGAGGTCTGGCAAAGCACAATGAAAGCAGCGAAAGATCGGGTAAGCGCCACCTCTTACTGAACCCGCCGTGAAGAGCCGCGACATTCGAAGCAAGCTCGGGCCTGGCTGCCATTTCTCCCTGTTATGGATGGGGTTGATGTGCAGACCCTCAGTCAACGGGCAGGATCTGCCACGGGAATACTTGAACACTGCGCCTCAAGTCGCTTATGTTGGCGACACAGTCTGCCGGGCTTGTCATCCGGCAGAATTCACACGTTTCAAACGCACCGGTATGGGCAGATCCATGCGCCCGGCGTCGGCTGCTGATGAACTAGGACCATCTGCTGCCCCGGCCACTTTGCAAGCCGCCGTTCCAGGGGTATCCTACGGGGTCTACGCGCGCGAGGGAAAGGTGTTTCAGAGCGAGGAAGGAGTCGACGCGAAAGGACGAGAGATCTTCTCCGAGGCCCACGAGCTCGCTTACAGTGTCGGCTCCGGGACCCACGGCCGCAGTTATCTGATCTGGCACGAAGAATTCCTCTTCGTTTCACCGCTTTCCTACTACACGAGCGAGAACCGGTGGGACCTTTCGCCGGGTCACGATACCGGCCTCTATCGCGGTTTTACTCGTCCGGCGGGCGAACTCTGCGTTTATTGTCACAGTAGTTTACAACTCGTCCCCGGAACTTCCAACCAGTTCAGGCAGCCCCGGCCTGGAGCCGCCGCCATAGAGTGCGAGCGTTGCCACGGGCCGGGACAGATTCACGTCGCTCAACGGAGTTCGGGCGCCCCGCTGGCGGATGCGGTTGATCGGTCGATTGTGAATCCGGCGAAGCTGGATCACTCGCTGCGCGACGACCTCTGCAACCAGTGCCACCTAGCCGGCGACGCTCGTGTGCCGAGGCCGGGAACAAGGTACGCGGATTTCAGGCCCGGCACACCGCTGGATAAAGTGGTGGCCATTTTCTCCGTTCCCACGGCGATGAAAGGTGCCGGCCTTCAAGCGCTCGGTCACGTCGACCAGTTGCACCTGAGCCGCTGTTGGACTGCCACCGAAGGGCGTCTGGGATGCATCACCTGCCACGATCCTCATGCGGAGCCTCAAGGCAACGGGGCTGCCGCCCTCTATCGGCAGCGGTGTCTTACCTGCCACGTCTCTAAAAGCTGTTCCGTGGCGGCGGCAAAAAGGAGGCAGACTCAGCCGCCGGATAATTGCATTGGTTGCCACATGCCCCGGCTGCCGTTGGCGAACATCAGTCATACGGCTTTCACCGACCACCGCATCCCGCGATTAGAGGGCGCGGCAAGACGATCTTTGCCAGCTGGCGGCCCGTCCGGGAATCCGAAGCTGATCCGCGAAACACATCCGGCCCGAACGGGCCTTGAACAAAGTCCGGAAGACTTGCGTGCGCTCGCTCTTGCCTACGTTCAGGTGGCAGGAAACTACCCGGCTTTTGCCGGCGAAAGCCTGACGCTTATTGAGCGTGCGGCTCGGCTCTTTCCTCGCGATGCCGAGGTCCAAGCTTCCTACGGACTGGTGCTGCTCGTGGCGCGGCCCGGCGAGCGTGACGTGGCGGAAGCGGCGCTCCAGCGGGCGGTTGATCTGGGCTCCAGCGCCGTTGAGCCGCGGCTCCGGCTGGCTGGGCTTCTCATTGAGGATGGAAGGCCCGAGGTGGCCGTCCATATCTGCCAGAACACCGTAGAGCTGAATCCGTACTCGCCTGCCGCTTTGCTGCGCCTGGCCAGAACCTACAGCGTCCTGGGCGATCACAAGAAAGCCGTTTCCACGCTCGAACACCTCCTGGGCTTCGATCCGGGCAACGAAGTTGCCCGGCGTACCGTGGATATTGAGCGCAACGCGAGTGCCCGTCCCTAGCTCTTGCCTGTTTAGGACATTCTCCATTTGCCCCCGATAAGTCAGTCAGCCGTTTTCACTGTCGTTGCCCGCCAAGAAGGCGTTGGAGCAACTATACTAACGCAGGCGGCACTGGCCTAGCTGGCCTGTCGCAGATGTTACAGTTTTGCATGTTCATGATAATTCGGACTGTTTTCGCTTGACAAGCACGGCGTCGAGGTGATATGTAATCGCGGAGATAATTCAGTAAACCCTAGATAGGGTTGGGGTGAGGTCTGTTCGGGTGTGGGCTTTTAGAAAACAATACGAGTAAGACAGGAATTGAGAAAGGAGATTTTTGTGTCCCTTCGTTGCAACGGTGGAACTCTCTGTATTCTCCTAGTTCTGGCGCTAGCAGTTCTTTGGACGATTCCGGGAGCACAGGCTCAAGTTTTGTATGGGTCGGTCGTAGGTCTTGTAACGGACCCGACGGGAGCTGCAATTCCGCGGGCGCACGTCACCATAACGAATTCACTTACAAATCTGAAGCGCGAAACGGACACCGACGAGTCAGGACGGTATACAATTCCGAACCTGCCTGAAGGCAATTATGACGTTACGTTGAGCGCCAGCGGATTTAAGCCGCTAACCCAGACAGGCGTTGGGATAAGAGTCGGTTCGGTCGTACGCCTCGACTCCAGCTTGGAAGTCGGTGCGCTGACCGAACAGGTCACCGTTGAGGCTACCGGGGCACTGCTTCAGACCGAGAAATCTGAGGTGAGTACCGGGTTTGGGACCGCGCCGGTGGAGAATCTGCCTACCGGGTTCTACCGCAATTTCCAGTATCTTTTAGTGCTGGTGCCTGGGGCGGCGGAGATCCAGGGGATGACTGGGGCTCTGGCGGACACACCCGAACGGGCTATTGCGGTCCCCATGAACGGGCTGGGACCTGCGTCCAATTCCACGCGCATCGATGGCGCGCAGAGCATCTTCCTTTGGAAACCAGGAGGCGGGGCGCTGTATATCCCTCCCATCGAAAGCATCCAAGAGGTCAAAGTCACCACCAACAGCTACGAGCCGGAAAAGGGAATGGCCGGTTCAGCAGCCATGGACGTCATTACGAAATCCGGCACCAATGATTTTCACGGCACTCTGTTCGCGTACCACTTCAACCAGCACTTCCAGAGTCGGGAAGCATGGGACTATAGCGGGCAGAAAAAGCCCAAGCAGATTCTCAACGATGATGGCGGCAACTTCGGCGGGCCTATCAAAAAGAACAAGCTCTTCTTCTTCGGGAACTGGGATGGCGTATTCGAGCGCGACATTTTCAACGGCCTTTCCACCGTACCGATGCCTGAGCTGCACAATGGAGACTTTTCAAAATATCTGGGCGCTAAAATTTTTAACGCGAATGGCAGCCCTTTTATGGTTCCGACTACGGATGGGCACGGAGGCCTCGGCCCGATGGTCCAGTTGCAGCAGGGGATGGTTTTCGACCCCAAGACGGGGAATCAGGACGGCACCAACCGCGCCGTATTCGCCGCCGGCGGAGTCCTGAATGTGATGCCGACGGACCGTTTTGTATCGGCCGCACAATACCTTGTGGGTAAATGGCCGATGCCAAACTTTCCAGGAATCGTGGACGCCGAAGGAAATGTTTCCCAAAACTACTTCCTCCAGTCCAAGCAGAAATTCAATCGCAACAACCTCGATTTCAAGGTTGACTGGAACCGCACGGAAAAACATTGGGTATGGGTTAAATACAGCGTCATGAATTCATTAACCCAGGCAACTTGCGGATACAGCGCTGAACTCGGCGGACCCTGTGTCGGCACTGATTCCCCGGGGCTGACGCACGATCTCGTGCAGACGGCAACCGTCGGCCATACCTGGACGCTGACTCCAAACTTCCTGATTGACGGCAACGTCGGCTATTCGCGCATGGGCATTTATGGTAAGGCGCAGGATTACGGAACGAACATCGGTTTGGATGTGTTGAAGATTCCCGGCACTAACGACCCCAATGACAAGCGTTATAGCGGCCTGCCAGAGATTAGCGTCGGGGGCTACGATCCTCTTGGCAACACCATCGGCTGGCAACCCTTCACTCGAAACGACTGGAGTTTCACCAACGCCGACAATGCGAGCTGGACGCATGGGAGTCACACGTTTCGCTTTGGAGTGGACCTGATTCACAATCACATGAACCACTGGCAGCCAGAGAACGGCTTTGGGCCGCGAGGACAGCTCAACTTCACCCGCGGTGACGCCACGTTCCTGAACGTCAAGGGTATCCCGCTGGTGGATGCCAAAGGTGACACAGCCAACATCTTCGAAAGTCAATACAACAGGTTCGCGTCTTTCCTGCTTGGTATTTGGGACGAGGCGGGGCGGACCATCCAGTATCAGAAGATGAACGGAAAAGATTGGGAGTACGGTCTGCATTTCCTGGACCGCTGGAAGGTAACGCCGAGATTGACGCTGAACCTGGGCGTTCGTTATGAGTACTACCCGCTGATGAGGCGCGACAGCCTGGGCAAAGGCATAGAACAGTACGATCCGGCAACAAATACGGTGTTGCTTGGCGGGCTGGGCGGCAATCCCGTCGACCTTGGCATCAAAACTCAAAAGGGGCTGTTCGCTCCCCGCGTCGGCGTGGCGTACGAGCTGAACAGCAAGACCGTCATCAGGGCCGGCTTTGGCAGCACCTTCGATACTTACCCGATTTTGCGGGAGTTACGCGGCGGATACCCGGCAGAAATTAGTACCGATTACACGTTTGACTTGAGCAATCCCAATACGAATACGTTCCAGGGCAGGGGAACTATGGATGGTGGCATACCTGCGGTCGCTCTCCCCGATGTCAGCAAAGGGACGATTCCTGTTGACCCAAGTGTCGGAGTCCGCTACGTAGGTCCCGGAACGCTGAAGCGGGGCCGGATCGAGACCTGGAATGTGACGGTGGAACGCAAGCTGCCAGGCGAACTGGTCCTGGGAGTCGGATATGTCGGCAATCGCATGTCTCACGGTTGGGGTCAAATCGATCAAAGGGCCTCTAGGATCGACGAACCCGGGCCATTGAGCAAGTATGGCCGCACAGCGGACACTCTGCAACTCCAGGGTTACCTGGACTCTCATTACAATGCTTTGCAGGCCACGCTGGACCGCCGTTTCACCAAGGGCCTGTACATCAAAGCCGCGTACACGTATTCCAAAGCCATCGATATGACCTCCGACGAGTCATGGGGCGGAGGACTCTGGATGGCGCCAACATTTGCCGGGCCGGGTTATGTGCAGCACAACCGCGGCATGGCGGATTTCGACCACCGGCATATCTTCCGCCTGGCCCACGTCTGGGAGCTGCCCTTCGGCAAGGGACACGCACTGGCTGCAAACAATCCTGTGGCGCGGGCAATCTTAGGAGGCTGGCAGGTCAATGGGATCTGGGACTACACGGGAGGACACCCGACAACCTTGTATGCCGACAATAGTAATTTGAGACAGATCGGTAACTACCAGACGGTTGACCAGATCGGACCGCTCAAAAAGGTCGGTGGTTTGGGACCCGGCAAGTTTTGGTACGATCCCTCGTCGTTCGCGCCGGTGCCGCTCGGCCCTGACGGATATCAGCATCGCTTCGGGTCTACCGGGCGGAACATTCCGATATACAGTCCCGGGCATACCAACCTGGATGCGGGACTTTTCCGTCATTTCACGATAAGGGAACGCTTTGATTTGCAGTTCCGGGCTGAAGGCCTTAACGTGATGAACCACCCCACTTGGAACTTCGATAATAATCTTTGGGGAGCTTCCAATTACTGTTGGGACACGGTGAGCGGCCACTGTGCGGGAACATTCATGCAAGCCACGAATGCATCGGGCCATCGCACGATCCGGCTGGGGCTGCGGCTGGCGTTCTGACGGCCTGAGCAGATTCTCTGCGTACAATAGCGGGCATGCACTCTTTTTTGGGTCGTGCCCGCCCATCATTCAAACCAAGGTTGCGTCCACTCGCTCGCAAGTGGTAAATCCAGGCTATGAGGTTGTTGGCAAGTACCGCCATGTGCCTTGTCGCCTTTGTCCGGCCCGCGTGCTCCCAGCCGGATCTGGCATCGGAATCGCATCAGGGTAAGGAGTTGATGGCTTCGGGCCGCTTTGAAGAAGCGATACCGATCTACAGGAACCTCGTTCGCGCGCCGCCCGACAATCCGGGGCCTCTTCTGAATCTGGGACTGGCCCTCCATATGGCTGGCCATGAACGTGAGGCAGTCCAGCAGTTTCTGGCGGTTCTAAAGCTCGACCCCGGCGACACACCCGCGCGCCTATATCTCGGCACGGCGTACCTTGCGCTGAAGGAGCCCGGGAAGGCCATCGAGCCGCTCCACAGGGTGGTTCGCGCCGAACCGCGCAACCAGGAGGCGCGCCTGGCTCTCGGCGAGGCCCTCCTGGCGGTGGAACGGTTTCAGTCGGCGGCGGACAACTTTGAGAGGCTTGCGCGCTTGACGCCCGAGGAGCCCCAGGCCTGGAACGGACTGGGATTAAGCTACGAAGGCCAGGCTGGCCAAAGTTTTGAGCAGCTCGAGAAGCTCGCGCTGGGCTCGGCCTACTGGCTCGTACTGGTTGCCGAGGCCCGGGCCAAGGCCAACCAGTACAATCAAGCTTTCTATTTTTACCGCCAGGCTCAAGCCAAAATTCCCGCGCTAAGGGGTATTAGTCTGGCTGTCGCAGAAATCTACAGAAAGAACGGGCATGAGGATTGGGCGGCGGTTGAAGAAGACAAGGAGAGCAAGCTGCCGGCCCTAAGCTGCACGGGTGTTGCAGCGAATCTGGAATGTGACTTCCGGGCAGGCCGCTACCGCGAACTGGTGAGCCGGCAGGCGAGCCCCAAGAGCCCGGGAACGTATTACTGGCGAACCCGTGCGTACAATGCACTGGCCTTGCGAGCATTTTCCCGGCTGGCTCAGCTCCCGCCGTCCGCGGCAGTATACGACCTTCTCGCGGAAATTTATTCGCGGCAGAGGAAATTTGGCGAAGCCGC
>QHXW01000264.1 GCA_003223115.1 Acidobacteriota bacterium | reverse complement strand
TGCACGGCGACACCGGAATGTGCCCCGGCAGATGTTCGGGGTTTCAGTTGGTGGATGACGCGCCAACCGGAACCTGGGTGTTCGGCGTCAACTTGCCGGAAAACGCCCTACGCTTCCTTCTGCTGTCCGTCGAAAGGCGATGCACTGCCATTCGTAGGTTTGGCCGACAACCGTCAACATGGATTTGTAAATGCTGCGTCGTTTGGCGCGGTTTGGGTGATAGTCGGCCAGCGACAGGCATCCTTAACGAGCGTAGGAACCCGACCCATCAGCCGCACCGAAACCCGCCATTTTGGGACTCCCGATCAGGCGAGCGCGGACCTTGAAATGGTATTTTTCTTTTGTGGATGAAGCGCAGCGGCTATGGGGAGTGGTTCTGGAATCGCTCGACCAAGAGCAGGATGCAAAGGGCCTCGCCCGTCACGCTTATCGAAGCCGGACCCAGTTTTATAGGGTGTTCCGGGCGATGATCGAGGAGACGCCGGTTGCCATGCGCCGGAGACTGTTGTTGGAACGAGCGGCGTGGCAGTTGTCTCGTACGCAACTCTCGGTGACAGAAGTCAGTCTTAATGTAAAATACGGATCGCTCGAAGCGTTCACGAGGGCGTTCCGAAAGGCGTTCCGCGTTTCACCGAGCCTATATCGTCGTATGGGAGCGACGTATACTCACCTGCACGCGCCGAACGGAATTCATCACCATTTTGGTAATGACACGAAAGGAGCTGGTCAATTCATGGACCTCTTCGACATTTTCTCCGGCCAGGAGTCCTGGCACACCCGGCGTCTTCTGGAGCTGGCGAAGACGCTGAACGATGAACAGGTGGACCGCCCGTTGAAAAACCAGGTGAAGGTCTTTCCGTGGGATGGCCCGGATCAGAGTCTGTGCCAGATTCTGGACCGGATGGTACAGACCAAGGAAGCTTGGGCTGCAGCGCTTACAGGCGGCAGCATGCCAACGATGGACAATTCTCAGCTCTGACCATCTCCTTTGACGAAATGAAGTACAACCCGGACACCGGTGAGATCGAACCACGCGGAAATGTTCGAGTGAAGCTCCACAAGTAATACCGAATCATGCCGCTTTCTAGCAGTTCGCGCACCGCCCAGATGTGATCCGTAATTTTTGCCTCCATCGCGGGCGTGCAGCGGAGCGATTTGTGGACGCGGCAAAAGTTGTAAAACGCGAACCAAAGCGACACGGCCGCCCAGTGGTTCTCCCACTTCTTACTGAAAGCGTTCGTCAGGCGAGTGAACCGGCGCGTCCCCATGGGTATGCTCAAGTTCTGCCGCTCAACAATCGAGGTACAAATTCGTTCGGGGTCAGGGGTGCCAACGACTAAGACCACCTCCACATTGGAAACTTCTCTCCAGTTCAGGCTGGACCAACACAACAAGTTTCAGCCAAAAGCCGACGGTATCCCGCAGCTTCTCGGGATGTTCTTCATAGGAAGCCGGATTGACAATGCGACGGCGAGGGAATCTTTTACGGATTTGCGCCAGCTCCTCTCGCTCCCAAGGCTTCTTGTACAACGTCATAGCGTGCGCGTAGTATAGTACAGCTTGCTCACTGACTCATCTGCCCATGGCCGCGCTGTGTGAATTGGCGGGAATCGCAGCCGCGACCGGCGTCGCCTGCGGCTTGGGCTGCGAACTGGAGGAGGACTTGGCTGGTTCGGGTTTCACGATATCGATGCTTCCCTTGAAATACGCGCCGTCCTCGATCACGATGCGTGCCGTTTTGATGTTCCCCACCAGTTTGGCGTCTTTTCGGACCTCCAGCTTGTCACTGGCAGCGACGTTACCCTGAACGTTTCCCAAGATCACGACCTTGTGCGCCGTGACGTTTGAACGCACCTTCCCGTTCGGGCCGATGGTCAGGCAGTTCTCCTGGAGTTCGATGGTTCCTTCCACGTCGCCGTCAATGTACAGGTCTTCTTTGCTGTAAATCTGGCCGCTAATTTTCACGGCTTTTCCGATGCTGGCCTGGAGGCGCGTACCGTCCGGTTCAGGGGTCTTAACGGGAATACTGGACAAACGTGTTGCCTCCATTTTCGCTGGTTCTACCAGATTCGACGGCGGAGCCGCCGGTGGTGCCTCTTCCTGACTTCGTTTGTTGAAAATACTCATAGAGCGATCCTCCCGTTTACTAATCGATTCACGTCGATAGGTCATGTGCTGTGCTCTCTGAAGGCGAACGCGCAAGGAGCAATGCACACTGGGTTGCTACGCCTATTGTCCGTAACAATTTTCAGTATGTTCAATGATGTCTTTGGTTATCCCTCTGGATTGATGAAGAAGGGCGACGTGCTGGTGTGGGCCTGCCCCACTCTTCCCCCAGGCCTGTGTGCGTTGCGAAGCCATAAAGTGTCACCTTGCAGGTGACCACGATCTTGGCTGTGATCGTTCGCTCGGTGGAGCCTCGCTCCTTGCGTTCGAAGTTCTGGACCAGTTGCACGCCGTAGTCCCGCGTCCAACCGGATGGTGTGAAGAGGTCGTTCAGCCGGTCCGTGTACGCCCGCGGGTCTGCGTAGGCCAACATCTGCCCGCGAAATCTCGGCCCATTACGGGTGCCGGCCGATCTGGGTCGTGTTCGTGACCCGCCATTTGATCGCAGTCACATCGAATGGCTCCTCGAGTGCCGCCACCAGTTCCTGCAATCTCTCCGGCGTGAACAGCAGAGCGGGAGTGGCAGCCCACGGTTGTCCATTCGTCGGCGCCACCGGGACCGGAGGCGCTCCATTCACTAAGGCACTTTCCTGCATCGCGTATTCTCCTTTCGTTGTTTGCTCAAATTGGCATTACCCGCCCCGCGCGACGTGGACGCTTTGAGGTTGCGAGGCAACCCAGCGGCTTTAGCCTTTCGCATTCCCGATGTCTGGCGGATTCCAAGCTGTCTGGTTTAGCTGCGCGGCTCCTAGTGCGGGGTCAGTATTATTCGGAGCGGCGATCGATAAACGCTTTGCGAACAGGCAGGGGAGGATCTATTGCTCAGAACGCGGGTTCGGGACCACCGTTCTGGGGTCAAAGTCCGAGAAACGACAAACCAGCCAAGTGGACCGCTTGCCAGTAGAATTCGGGAAACCGAGCCCTTCCATGCGGTACGTCAGATGTCGTTCTCCGTCTTGACGACGTCTTCATCCTAGTTGTAGAAAGTCACCAGCGGCCATATTCGATGCCACTTGCAGTATTTTTTTCTGCGCTCTGAGCGAGAATCTGACAAAGTGTGCATATTACGCGGGTTTGCCGATTCTACGCACGACGATGAGTTCGAGGTTGCTGACCGCTAGGCGCTTGGCCTTGAGCAGCAGGTAACGCAGGTTCTTGTAGCCGCGCCCCCGGTTGATGAGCATCCGGATGTTGCCGTTGACGGCTTCCACCACGCCCATCCGCACCTTGGTCCGGCAGTAGTTGACGATACCGTCCAGGTGCTTCAATAGGGTGATAGCGAGTTCCTCGAACGGCTTCAGCCGCTGCCACCGCAGTTGATCCATCCACTTCTGCAGGTAGTTGATCATGGCTCCTGGGTAGGTGTACTTCCACAATCGCTCCAGGCTTTCCTTGAGGAGATAGGCCTTGAACACGCGACGGTTCATCTGGAACAGGTGGTTGAGTTCCCCGCGGTGCACCTGG
>QHXW01000265.1 GCA_003223115.1 Acidobacteriota bacterium | reverse complement strand
TTCCTGCGGTGGACGGGGGTGGTCCTCGATCGCTGCGGCAAACGCGGAAGCCTCCGGCGTCAAGGGGAGTACGTCCATCGCCCCGACATTCATGACACCGGGATACGCGGCAAGCTTTGCACGCACCTGCGCTCCTCGGTGTGGTGGCGCTGGTACTGCTGATCGCCATCGTGAATGTGGCAAACCTCATGATCGGCCAAACCGCGGCGCGGCAGAGAGAACTTACGCTGCGAGCATCTTTGGGCGCCACGCCGGGCCGATTGGCCCGGCAACTGTTAACCGAAGCCTTAGTGCTGGCAGTGACAGGCGGATCGATTGGAACGCTGCTCGCGTTCGGCCAGTTGACCTTACTCAAGCACTGGCTGCCCGCGGATACGCCGCGCCTGGCTGAGGTGGCCATCGATGAACGTATCCTCGCGTTTACGGCGGCGGTCTCGCTGGGAAGTGGTTTGCTGTTTGGTCTTTTGCCTGCATGGCGGGCGCGCACTCCGCGATCATTGAATGCGCTGGAGGGCAGCCGATCGACGGTTAGCGCCATGGGATTGCGAACTGACGCCGCACTGGTGATGACAGAGGCGGCTTTCGCGGCCATCCTCCTGGTTGGCGCGGGCCTGTTGCTGCGCAGCTTTTGGACCTTGCTGCTGGTCAATCCCGGGTTCCGCGTGGAGTCTGTGGTCACCGCCGAACTGAGTCCGGAGCGTGCCGCAGCGGAGTCGCTACAGAAGACCGTGAACCTCTACGAGCAGGTGCGTGCAAAGCTTGCCGCGTATCCCGGTGTCATGAATGTCGGGGCGATGGACGTACTCCCCTTGACGCCGGAGGCTTCCGCGTTTGCCGCAGCGATCGAGGACCACCCCCGTCCACCGCAGGAACCGCAATTCGTGCTGTGGAGAACGGAAGTAACGCCCGAGCACTTGGACACCTTGGACATCCACCTACTGGAGGGTCGCCGCTTTACGGCAGGGGACCGCAAGGGAGCGCCACTCGTCGTGCTGATCAGCAAGGCGACGGCACGCCGCTACTGGCCTGACCGAAGCCCTATCGGGAGACGACTCAAGCCCGTCTGGGACAATGAATGGCGCACGATCGTGGGTGTCGTTGATGACGTGAAGAATTACAGCATCATCGGGCCTCCCGAGTGGGTGAATGGAGAGGTTTATCTTCCCCTGGCGCAGGCGATGTACACGCCGCAGTCGCTCTCTCTAATCGCGCGGCTGGGTGGCGAGCCGGTAGGGTTCGAAAAGCGCCTCCCCGAGATGATCAAAGAAGTCTGCGCGAACTGCGCGGTCAGCAAGATTGCAAGTATGGAAACCGTCGTGGCCAGCGCGGTACAGGCACCGCGTTCGACGGCGTGGCTGGTGGGCGGCTTTGCGCTGCTCGCGCTCGTACTTGCTGCGGCTGGGATATACGGCGTGGTGAGTCACGGTGTACTACGGCGAACTCGCGAGTTGGGCGTGCGGCTCGCGCTCGGGGCGAGCCGCAGTCGCATCGCGTGGTTGGTTGTGGGATCAAGCTTGAGCTACACGGTCGTGGGAACCGCGATCGGTTTGTGCGCTTCCTGGGGGCTGGCGCGCTGGATCAAGACTCTCCTCTACGGTGTTGGCGAGCATGATCTGATGAGTTTCTCTGTTGCGCCAGTTATACTGGCCGCAATATCGATTCTTGCAAGCCTGTTTCCTGTTTACCACGCGGTTCGGATCGATCCGGCGCAGTCACTTCGAGATGGATAACGCGTCAGCGCAACTGTTTTCGAGCCCTGGGGCGTCCGAGTCCAATTGGTCCGGATAACGCCTGCCCGAAGCCGTGCGGTTTAGGAATCGATCATTCTGTCACGTCGCAAGCTATCGCTGGCGCGGTCTGAAATGCTGCTCGCCGCCAGTTGACGAGAACCCCGCTTCTTGGGCCGCATGCCGATAAATGTGGCGCGCCAGGCTTTGAAATCCCTGCAAATGCTTCGTATCTGTACCTTGACATTCTATATAGATAGGGTGTCATACTAAATCGCGTATGCCAGGAAAGAAAACGGATCTCATCCAAGGCACGCTTGATTTGCTTATCCTAAAGACCGTCGCGCACGGGGCCATTCACGGCTGCAACGGATTCTCTTGACCTCGAAAGAGATCTTGCAGGTGCAGCAGGGATCGTTGTATCCAGCCCTTCACCGCTTACAGCGCAGAGGACTGCTGAAGTCTGAGTGGAAAGAATCCGGAAATGGCCCGATGGCGAAGTATTATTCGCTGACGGCTGCAGGCCGGAAATGCTTGCAGGAAGAAATGGCCGATTGGCAGCGTTATGCCGGCGCAGTGGCGCTAGTGCTGGAGTCTTAGGTAGGAGGGCCGATGCGTTTTCCACGGAGTCGAGCGGAGACTGAGCTGGAGCGCGAGCTTGCCCATCACCTGCACGAGCTGACGGCGGAGTATGAGCGCCGAGGGCACTCTCATTGAGGAGGCATTGCGGATGGCGAAGCGTGAATTCGGTGGTCGCGAGCAAGTGAAAGAGCAGTGCCGGGATGAGCGGCGATGGGCCTGGACGGCCGGTTTGCGCCAGGATGTTGTCTTTGGTGCCCGCTTGATGCGCAGGACACCGGTCATCACCTTGGCGGCGGTGCTGTCACTGGCACTGGGCATTGGCGCCAACACGGCGATTGTTTCACTGATGGATGTAGTACTTTGGCGCGATTTGCCGGTTCCGAACCCAAAACAACTAGTGCTGGTCACGTGGCAGGGTCATGGATTTCCCCGAGAGCTGCTGGACAGCGCATCGGGCAGTTGGGACGATAGCGGTGGAGATTTCTTTTCCTATCCCAGCTTTCAAGCCTTGCGCAAGGGCATTTCCGGCCGGGCAGCGCTGGCTGCATTTAACGATACTGGTACCAACAGCGTCAGCTTCGCCGGACGTTCGATGGTGGCACACGAGCGCCCAGTAAGCGGCAACCTTTTTTCAACCTTGCAAGTTCATGCGCAGGTAGGCCGACTTTTCTCCGATAACGACGATACGGACGCTGCACCCGCAACAGTGGTTCTGTCCAATCGGTTCTGGGTAAATGCATTGGGTGCGGATCCTGGCGTCATCGGAAAGACCATGCGCGTGGACAACAAGGCGCAGCTGATTGTGGGTGTGTTGGAGCGGAGCTTTTATGGGCTGGTTCCAGGAGATGCGACGGACCTGTACACCCCGTTGTATCACGGTGGCCAGGGCAAGGCCGCCTTGAATAACAACCGGTCCTGGGGTGTGCAGCTGATCGCGCGGCGCGCGCCCGACGTGAGCAACGCTCGATTGCTGCCGCTGATGGCGACGCTGTTCCCTACAACTTGGTCAACTCGGCCAAAGGACCCTGCAACGGCGCCGCGGATACGCCTGGACGAGGGCGAGCGTGGCTTGGGTTTCCTGCGAGATGAATTTCGCGATCCACTGCTGGTGTTGGGTGGGATGGTAGGTCTGCTGTTGGTGATCGCGTGCACGAATATCGTGAATCTGCTGCTTGCGCGCGGTGTCGCGAGGCAAAGAGAAGTGGCTATGCGGGTGGCGCTAGGCTGCAGCCAGGCGCGTCTGTTGCGACAGTTTCTGATAGAGAGCACGCTGCTGGCGATGCTGGGTGGTGTGGCAAGCGTTAGCGTGGGTTATTCGATTTCGAACTTGCTCGGCCGATTCGTGACGGAGCGCGATAACCGTCCAATCGCTGTGACGCTGGATTTTCAAATATTGGTGATAGCGGGTGCCATTACCACAATGGCTTTGCTCGCCTTCGGTCTCTTTCCAGCATGGCGGGGATCCAGGATGACCCAGGCGAGCTGGCTCAGGCAGGGCGCCGGTAGCGTGGGCCCTGCAAGGCACAAATGGAGCAGTGGACGGCTCCTGGTAGTAGCGCAGATGGCAATGTCGGTCGTGTTAGTGATGGCGGCGGTGATTTTCACCCGGAACCTGTTGGCGCTCCAATGGGCTGATCCGGGCTTTGACCGGCACAATCTGGTTCTGTTCGGAATCCGGCCGGGGACATCGGGTTATAACGAGTCCCAGTTGGCGCCGTTCTATTTCAATTTGGAGCGGCGGCTGGCGGCCACACCAGGCGTGGCAGCCGTAGGGATGGCCTCCAGACGGCCCATGAACATGGGCGGCGACTGGGGGGATTTGCGCCTGGCGGGCCAGAGTGCAGTTGCCAACGCCTCACTAAATGGCGTAACGTCTGAATACTTGCCGCTCTTTGTTCCGCTGATGGTGGCGGGGCGGAACATCACTCGGGCCGATATCAACAGCGAAGCGAAAGTGGCGGTCATCAGTGAGGATCTGGCTCGTAAGCTGGACGCAGCAAGCGTATTGGGGAGGCCGCTGGAGTTTCCCTCGGATCATCCCGGCGATAAGCAACGGTTCGAGATCGTGGGCATCGCCCCAGTGATCGCTCCTACCTCCATGAAGGACCGCCATTATGCGGTGTGGCTTCCGATTGAGAAGGATCGTGGGGAACTCACCGTGGTGGTCCGTACGCTCAGGCCACCGCAGATGGTGTTGCCTGCGATCCGCCGGACGATGAGCGAGATCGATCGCAACTTGCCGCTGGTGGACGTGATGACAATGGAGGAACAGATCGCGAAGGGTCTTCAGCGCGAGCGGATGTTCGCGACCCTGTGCAGCGGATTCGGAATCCTGGCCCTGGTGCTTTCGGTGGTGGGACTCTACGGTGTCATCGCGTACAGCACCTCGCGACGACGCGGTGAGATCGGCGTTCGGCTGGCACTCGGCGCGATGCCGAGGGACGTGATGTTGATTGTGCTGCGTGAGGGACTGGTACTGGCCGCATCGGGATTACTTCTTGGCACACCGGTCATATGGCTGGGGGCGAAATACGTGGAGAAAGAGCTGAGCAGGATGAAGCCACTGGAACCTCTGTCACTAGCGCTGGCGCTTGGAATCCTGTTCCTGGCGGCGTTGGTAGCAGTTTGCATCCCGGCGCTCCGAGCGTCCGCGCTACAGCCTGCGGAGACCCTACGGCAGGAATAACTGTGCGGTAGGAATCGCCGTAAAGCCCTGGTTAACCGGAAAAGTCGGGGGCTCTTGTCCTTAACTCCGGTTGTGGTCATTTGAAAGTTCCGGTCTTCGACGCGCGTTTTTCATTCTCAGCGAAGCCCGTTCTTTGGCGGCGGGCTTGCGGAACCTACCGGGCGGCCAGACACGGCGGCGTGGCGAGCCACTGGCCAGTCTCTCGAGACGAAAGATCGCTTCATTGATCTCCTCGCGCTCAGGCTCATCTTGCATGAGACTAGCCTGGGCGTCACAGCTCGTCCGACTAGGAGTGAACTCTGAACATCCAACTCTCCTATTCCGCCCGCAAGGTCGCAATCACCTCCTGCTTCATCGCCCGCCGCGCAGGAAGGTATGCGGCGCTCAGAGCCACCAAGACGACCAATATGCAGCCCGCAGCGAGTGTGACTGGATCGTGTGGCGTTACGCCGTACAGCAGGGTCTTTAGAAACCGCGTAAGTCCCAGAGCGCCCATTGTACCGGCCGCCGCTCCAGCGAGCGACAGACGCAGCCCACGCCGAAGGATCAGGCCCATAATGTCCGCTCGTTTCGCTCCGAGCGCTAGCCGGATGCCAATCTCATGCGAGCGCCGCTCGACGGAATAGACCAGCATACTATAGATCCCGCTTGCCGCAAGAGTAATGGCGATACCGGCAAACAGAGCGAGGAGCCGCAGGACGAAAACTTGCGAGGCCATCAGAGACGCCATCTTCGCTCGCATAGTTTCAATTTCAGGTGGCGCCAAGTCCTTATCTAACTCCGCAATTTGCGAGCGCAACCACGGGATTAGGATGCGCGGGTCCGCAGTGGAGCGCATCGCCAGTGTTTGAGCACTCGAGCCGCTCTCCGCCTGCGCCGCGGGTTGGAAGATCTCCGCGCGAGGCTCACTGGCCAAACCGCTCTGCTTTACATTTCCGGCAACACCCACGATTTGCAGCCAATCGGTGACGCCTCCAATCCGGATATGGCTTCCAAGCGCATGCCCATCGGGGAAAAAGCGGTGTATCAATGCATAGTTCACGACCGCCACGCTTGGCCGCCCGGGTTGATCAAAGCTGTTGATCGGGCGCCCTTCCTTTATGGGAATGCCCATGGATCTGAAGTAATCGCCGACGGCGTAATTAACGGCAACGTTGTTGGCGTGCGGATCCGGACCCGGAGCCGATCTGCCTTCGATCTCGAGCGCGCCAGTCAGCACAAAACCGCCGTATGGCAGACAGGCTACCGCGCTTACCGCATCCACACCCGGGCCAGACCGGACCCTTTGCATTAGTGCATCCAGGAAGGCCCGCTGGCGCTCGGCCGTTCGATACTTCCAATACGGTAAGGAGAGGCGCGCGGTTAGGACGTTTTCGGGATGAAATCCCGGCGCAATGGCGGTTAGTCCGGCAAAGGTTCGCATCAACAAACCAGCTCCGGCGAGCAGAACCAGCGCGAACGCTGTCTCCGATACGATTAGCAGATTCTCCAGACGGCGTTGTCTCCGGCTGCTGCTTGCGGAACGAACGGTCTGTTTCAGAGCGGTTTCGGGATCAATGCCGGAAGCCGCGCGCGCAGGCGCGAGTCCGAACACAAGGCCTGCGCATATTGCGATCGAAAGATTGAAGCCGAGCACCGCGGCGCTAATTTGGACCTCATCGATGTGGGGCACACCTGCGGGTGCTATGGCGAGCAACAACTTCACGCCTCCGAATGCGAATGCGAGGCCCGCCAGTCCGCCCCCAGCCGCGAGTAACATCCCTTCCGTCAGCAATTGACGCAACACACGTGCGCGCCCTGCGCCCAGGGCGATTCGGACCGCGATCTCCTTTTGCCTTGCGATCGCGCGCGCCAGTAGCAAATTGCAGACGTTCACGCACACGATCAGCAGCACCAGCCCGACCGCTCCCGCAAGCACTAGTAGCGCTGGCCGGACATTACCCACCAGCCTGTCGTGAAGACCGATCAGGCGCGTTTGCGCGCCGGCTTCCGTTCGGCCAAGCCGCTGCAAGTATGCGGGCTCCAGGCGCTTGTTGATCAAGGCCAGATCCGCTTCGGCGCGCTCCGCCGTGACGCCCTGCCTCATGCGCGCAATTACGCTGTAGAAATAGATGGCGCCGCTTGGTTGTTCGGCCGGTTCGCTGAGCGCGACCAGAAGGCTGACATTAGTGTTTTCAGGAAACTCGAAATCTCGCGGCAGGACGCCAGCGACTGAATACGGTTTTCCATCGAGCGTCAACTGTCTGGACAGAATCGATGAGTCGCCGCCGAACCTCCGTATCCAGAGCGGGTAGCTCAACATCGCGACCTGGCCACCGCGCGGTGCCGCATCGCGGCGAATAAAATCACGACCTACCATTGGAGCGATTCCCATGACGCGTAAGAAACCGGGCGTGACGGCTTGCGCTTTCAACTGCTCCGGCTCGCCGCTCCCAGTGATCGTGAAGTCCCGGCCCGCATAGGCTGCTATCCCGTCAAAGATCCCGGTCTGGTCGCGCCACGTGGCGTACTGGAAATCCGCTACACCCAAGCCCATGAAGTTGTCCTTCGCGACGTTAACCGGAGAAACCAGCCGTTCGGCATGTTTATAAGGAAGCGGTCGCAGCAGCACGGCATGAACGACGCTAAAAATCGACGTGTTGGCGCCGATGCCGAGAGCCAGTGTCAGCACCGCCACTGCGGTGAACCCGGGGGTCTTTGCCAGCATTCGCAGTCCGTAGCGCAGGTCCTGCAGCAGGATTTCGACGGAGTGCCATCCCCACATTTCCCTACTAACCTCCTTCAGCAATGTGTCGTTTCCAAACTGTCGTTGCGCCTGATACCGCGCAGACTCCGGATCGATTCCCGCTTTCCGGTATTCCTGCTGCCGCAACTCTTTATGGAGCCGCATTTCTTCGTCGAGATCGCGCTCGAATTGCCGGCGGTTGATGAAAAACCGGATTCGGCGCCAAGACTCAACGAGCCAGTTACTCATAACGCAAAGCAACCATTGGATCGAGCCGTGATGCGCGTCGAGCTGGCAGGTAGCTGGCGACGGCTGCAACAACCAACATCACAAGCCCGGCCACCGATATGGTCAGCGGGTCCGTTGGTTTCAATCCGTAAAGCAAACTGGAAACCAGCCGGGAGAGCGCCAATGTCATAGGCACACCTAGAAGGATCCCGATCATCACAAGCACGATGGCCTGGCGCAGCACAAGCCACAGCACGTCTCGCCTGTTCGCGCCCAGCGCGATGCGAATTCCGATGTCGTGGGTCCGGCGCGCCACCGAGTACGCCATTACACCGTACAAGCCGATCGATGCGAGCACAGTGGCGAGCACGCTGAAGAACGCAGACAGCGTTGCCAATAGCCTTTCAGTGGCTAGGTCCTCATCAATCTGTACCCCGAGAGTCTTGGGATCGTCGATCAGCACGTTGGGTTCCATGTCCTGGATGACGCGCCGGAGCGTGGAGATCATATTCGACGCGCTGGCAACCGAGCGCACATACAAGTGGAGGCTGTCGGCACCCGGCCCTTGTTCATATGGTATGTACCAGAAGCGCGTCCTCGCGGATGTTCTTGTATTTGCCATCCTTCGCCACACCTACGATCACGAAATCCGGTGGCGCTCGGGTTCCTTCTGGACCGATGCGACGGCCGATCGGGCTCTGAGTCCCGAAATAAAATTTGGCGAATTTCTCGTTCACAATCGCTACGTGCGGACTGTTTTCTCGGTCCTACGGCCCGAAGTCACGGCCGGCCAGAATCGGGATGCCGAGCGTGTGAAAATAGCCCGCGCCGACGAAATTTCGCAGTGGCCCGCGATCGCCCTCGCGAGGAGTATAGCCCTCCGCTTTTATGCCGCTTCCCCAACTATTACCCGTAACCAGTCCCATGACGGCATAGCTTGCAGCGCGCACGTCTGGAAGAGCTGCAACCCGTGATAGAACCTCTCGGTAAAATTGCGTAACGCGCTCCTGCTTGTAACCACTCAAGGAGGCATCGAGGCGCAGCACCAGCACATTCTGGCGGTCGAAGCCGGTATCCATGGTGCGCAGGTTATATAGGCTCCGCGCGAACAAGCCTGCGCCCGTTAGCAGCAGAAGCGACAAAGCCACCTGCACACTGACCAGAAGTTTTCCGAGCGGCAGGCGCGTTCGGCCCCACCACGATCCTCGCTCTCTTCAGTTCCGGAGAGACGCTGACGCGCGTAGACTGCAGCGCCGGCGCCAATCCGAACAGGATGCCGGTCAAGATCGAAATCACGAACGTAAAGCATAGGACGTGAAGATCCGGCGTCAGATCGACGGATGAGGGAGCTGCCCCCAGGTAGGAAATCAGGATGCGCATCCCCCAATAAGCGAGACCGATACCCAGCATTCCACCAAGCGTGGCTATCAGCAGACTCTCTGTCAGCATCTGGCGGATCAGCCGCCCTCTACCCGCGCCTATTGCTAACCGGATCGCAATTTCACGTTCCCTTGCCGCCGACCGAGCCAGCAGCAAATTCGCAATGTTCACGCCTGCGATCAGCAGCACGGCGCCGACAACGGCCATCAGCACATACAGTGACTGTCCAAACCGCCTACCGAGGCCTTGTTCGCCTCTGGCCATGGGGCGAAGCAGCACGCGCGTGGATGCAAATACGCGACGCTGATATTCGGTCGGATGCGCCTCTTGATTTGCCCGCATATACCCGATTAACATCGGCAGCAGAGCAGCTTCAGCTTGCGTGCGCGTTGCTCCCGGACCTAACCGGCCAACCACGTTAAGCCACCAGTCGCCGCGACTCTCAAGGATCGATTCTGCTCCCCACATCTCGGCCTGCATCATCATCGGCACTCTGATATCGACCGAGCTGCCAACATTGAGACCGTGAAAAGCTGGCGGGGTAACGCCGATCACCGTCATCGGAACGTTATTCAGGTGGAGCACCTTGCCCACAATGCCGGGATCGGCGCCAAATCGCCTGTCCCAGAATCCGTAGCTCAGCACAGCCACCCGTTCGGCTCCAGGGACCTTGTCGTCATCCGGCGTCAACAGCCGTCCGATGTACGGCTTCACTCCGAGCGCTGTGAAATAGTTCCCCGAAACTAATTCGCCCGAGACGCGCTCGGCGCCAGCATAGACCCTCAGCCCCGGCGCCATGTTGCTGTAACAGACAACGCCGGAGAAAACTTGATTGTGGTCGCGAAGGTCGCGGTAGAACGGATACGGAAGACTAGGTTGACCACTCGACTCGAGGTTCGCTTTTTCCAGCCATACGAGTTGGTGAGGGTCTCGAACCGGCAGCACTCGGAGCAGTAGAGCATTGATCAACGTGAAGATCGCCGTATTTGCGCCGATGCCGAGCGCCAGGGAGAACACGACCGCAGCGGCGAAGCCAGGACTGCGGCGAAGCATACGGAGACCGTAGCGCAGGTCCTGCAGGAGGTTTTCTATTGAGCGCCATCCCCACATTTCCCGACTCACCTCCATCAGCAGGGTGACGTTACCGAACTGGCGATTCGCTTTGTGCTGCGCGGAGTCCTGATCGATTCCCATATTCCGGTATTCCTCCTGCCGCAGTTCCTTATGGAGCTGCATTTCTTCCTCGAGATCACGTTCGAATTGCTGGCGTTGGATGAAAAACCGCAGCCTGCGCCAAAGCTCACGCAGCCAGTTACTCATAGCGCAAGGCCACCATGGGATCGACTCTCGATGCTCGCCTCGCCGGCACGTAACCGGCAAACATGGCAACCGTGGCCAGGAGGAGACTCGCAGCCGAGAGTGTGAGCACATCCGTAGGTTTGACTCCATAGAGCTGGCTGGCTAACAAGTGCGAGACACTTACGGCACAAAGCAGCCCCATGAAGATGCCGATAGCAATGAGGAGAACCGTCTCCCTGAGCACCAGCCATATCACCCCGCGCCGATGGGCTCCAAGCGCCATTCGCAGCCCGATCTCGCTTGTTCTTCTTGTTACACCGTAGGCCATGGTTCCGTACAGTCCGATGCAGGCGAGCAGCGCGGCCAGCACGCCGAAGAATGCAGAGAGCGTGGTGATCAGGCGCTCCTTCACTAGCGAGTCCTCAGTCTGAACCTCTAGCGTCTTTACTCGAAACAGCGGGAAGTTCCGGTCGATGGCCCAGACCCGACGGCGAACCCCGTCGAGCACGGTGGACAGGCTACCGGAGTACCGGATTTCGAACGTTGCTGCAAAGGAGGCCTCGGCCAAGTTGTCTTGAAAGAAAGGCAGATAGAGTACGCTTCGCGGTAGTTCCTTCACACCACCGTATCGGGAGCCGTCCACAACGCCGACAACCTGGAATTCGCCGTTGTCATGATCGGCGATGCGCCGGCCGATGGGATTCGCATTCCCGAAGCACTGACGCGCCAGCATCTCACTAATCACTGCAACCTTTGGCGCCTTATGGTTATCCTTGAGACCGAACTCCCTCCCGAGTAACATAGGCGTACCCATGGTGGCGAAGTAACCAGGGCCCAAACGGTTCACGGCCACGCGGATGCCCCGGATGCCCTGGTCTTCGGGTAACTTTCGGCCGTCGACGGACTCAACAACATTCACCCAATAAACCTCTTCGTCCACCGGCCGCACCAACGACAGGCTCGAAGAACGAACGCCAGGAAGGGACCGGATGTCGCCCAGCAATTCCTGATAGAGTGCCGCAAGCTTGGCGCTGTCGTTATAGCCGGCCAGGCGTGGGTCCAGCGAGAACATCAGTACGTTGTGGCGGTCGTAGCCAGGGTCGATCGCCCACAGCTTATGCAAGCTGCGCACGAAGAGCCCGGCGCCAATTAACAGCGTTAGCGAGAGAGCTACTTGCGCAGCCACGAGGACCTTGTCCAACGCGAAAATCCGCTGATGCTCCGTCTTGCTGTTTTGACAACGGCCTTCTTTTAGCGCCGGCGTGAGATCGACGCGTGTCGCCCGAAGGGAGGGCGCGAGGCCGAACAGGATTCCCGTCAGCAGTGAAACTCCGGCCGTAAATGCCAGGATGCGCAAGTCCGGCGTGAGGTCCACCGGCAGCAGCGAGTCGCCTGTGGATACCATGCGGAGCAGGACCTGACTGCCCCACCAAGCCACCAGAAAACCTAGAATCCCGCCAAGGGAAGCTAGAAGAACGCTTTCCGTCAGCAGCTGACGGATCAGCCGTGCGCGGCCCGCACCGATGGCTAGCCGCACCGCGATCTCCTTCTGCCGCACCGCGGCTCGCGCCAACAGCAGATTGGCCACATTCGCGCACGCAATCAGCAGAACCATTCCGACTATCATCATCAACATCTGCAGCGGCAGTGAAAAATTATGGCGCAGACCCTCGAAGCCCTTGGCGCCCGGCTTAACATTGAGGTGGGAGGTGCGAAGCATCCGCTCCATGAATTGCCGTTGGTCGGGCTTGACGGTGGGTGCGAAATCCGTGAGCACCTGGTGATGGATCACCTTGAATTCAGCCTGGGCTTCCTCCTTTGTGACCTCAGGCTTCAGCCTGCCCATAATCTGGATCCATGAGTCAAACGCTCCGTTCCAGTCAGGTGGTGACGTGCTCAGACGATCGAGCGCCGTCATCGGCACCGTGATATCGGGCGAGTCGCCGACCTGAAGCCCAAAAAATGGTGCGGGTGTCACTCCGATCAGAGTGAAAGGTACTTGGTTCAGGGTGATTGTCTTGCCCATAACCGAGGGATCACCTCCGAAGCGCCGTTGCCAGAAGGCGTAGCTGATGACGGCAACGGGGCGACGGGCGTTGTCGTCTTCGTCGGTGAACAGACGCCCGGCGGCGGGCCTTACGCCCAGCGTCGAGAAATAGGCACCGGTCGCGACTTGGCCGATTGCCAGATCCGCCTTACCACTGAAACCCACGTTGACACGTCCCAGTCCCGTGAAGGCGAAGACACTCGACAGGGTCAGGTTCCGGTCGCGGATCCGCACGAAATAGGGGAAGGACATCCAGGAGTTTTCGTCGCCCTGCGAGTAGGTTTCAGAGAATTGGACTAACTGTTCCGGCCGTTCGACCGGGAGCGCCTTCAGGACCACAGCATTCAAGAGGCTAAAGATGGCGGTGTTTGCTCCGATTCCGAGCACCAACGACAAT
>QHXW01000271.1 GCA_003223115.1 Acidobacteriota bacterium | reverse complement strand
ATGTCCGTGAGCCCGGACAACGGTCCGAAGGAGAACAGGTACGTCTGCGTGCCGTCGCCCATGGTGGCATAACCGTCACCGCCCGAGATCTGCTGGCACTTGATAGCGCCGTTCACACCCGGACCTGTATATGCAGGTTCCGAATTATTGTGGGACGCCGTCGGGTGAGTGACGGTGCTGGTTGGACATTGAACTCTGAATGACTGTGCGGTTGCATGCAGTGCCGCAACACAGACCAGCACCACCAATAACCAAGGGGTGCTCAACTTTCTGCTTGTCATGCGTCTTTCTCCTTCGCCGCCGGCCACAGCGCTTTGCCGTTTGTGCCGCGCCGCTTAATTACATCAAGCCTTGGGGGGCTCGGCCCGAATAAGCTGGACATTTGAAGCGAGGAAATTGTACGATACCGTCATGGCTGACGGTTCGGCTTCCGGCTTGCGTAAGAAGTACGCTGTGCTGGAACTACCTTATTATTCCCTCAAATGAACAGGTTATTTTGGCGCTGCCGCTGCCTCTGCCTTGGCTTGTGCAAGCCGCGTCTCACATATTCTTAGTGGAACGCTCTTTTGGATCTTTGTTCACCAGCAAATAGCTAAAAAAAATGGACCCGTCGGAATTACACTGGTGTCGGGCTAGAAGTCGAATAGAATCTATTGGTTGCTGACATCGAGTAAATCGTTATCGGGGTCGGACGCTTGAAGTGCCTGTAAAATGGGCGTTTTTTCGAAAAGCGTCACGCTCAGAATCTGTAGTTTTTGGAGTGGCGGTCGAAACGAGCAGCAAGGACTATTCGTAGTCGTAGTACCAGAAGGCAACCCAGGTTCGTTCCCCACATTTCCGCTGGGCCACATGTTTGCCGCAAGAGCCGGCGGCGCTCAGAATGAAACGGTCCAACCAAGATCAATACTGTAATCAGGGTTCGTAACACAGCCGAACCGATGTCTTAATTTCTAACCGGGCAAGTCTGAGAGTCCATCTCTCAGATTTCATCGGCGCTATCCCGGTGACCCTCGAGTATTGGAAAACGCCGCTTTCTGCCTGAAGTTCACGGATCGCGAATCCGCGCGGGCTGGCTGAAGCAGGCGATGTCATGTCACTGAACCCCGCCCGCCGCGGAAGCATCTTAATGGAGCTCGCCGACGTATATGCTGCCGCTATAGCGGGGGTTTCAGGAGCGAATCCATGGGAAGGCCCGACATCCGTGGATCCCGCCGAGTCCGGTTCTGAGTTCGCGTTACAGGCACGGTTACGAGCGGCGGAGAATGCCGAGCTCGCCGGACGAACCGGTTGGGTGCTCTACTTGACCACCGAGGCCTTTCACCGGCTAAAGGCCGCCATTAAGAGCTGGATCTACCAGCCGCTTGAGAGCCAAGGAGAACCTGTTCAGGGAGCCACCACTGTGGACGTGACTGAGGACGTTCGTCCTTAGTAAGACGAAGACTCTTAGTAAGACGAAGACTCTGTCCCAATCGGCCTCAAATACCCATCGCTGAGATGTGGCAGATCGCTGATCGATCCTCCCTGAAGCCATAGTGTTACGTCTTCTACCAGGTGACCTTCAAGTCGCTGTATCAAAAACACTCCGGCGAGTGGACCTCCCTTCACCCTTGAGTGCTGTGGCGGCGGAGTGTTTCCGATACAGCACTAAGACTTCACGAGACTAATGTTGATGCAGAGCGGCAAGGTGCCGCAACGTCAGTCGTTTATGAGCAGCTACACCCCATTCTTCATTACATGGGGATTTATCGCCAGCTAGGTGAATGAGGGTCGTATCTCAAATCCTGCTCCTCAGGAACCCTTAAGGTGCCACCCTAGCGCTTCAGCCCCGCAGTCCAGTTGAGCACCACGGTGATCGGTGTTTCCGTTTCGAGCGGCTCGCCGAAGATGAATCGCTGGCCGTCGGCGGTCACCGTACTGATCCATACTTGCGTTTACAGTCACCGGAGTCTGGAACAGAACCTTCGGCGGGCCGATTCTCCAGCATCGAACTGGCCTTCACATCCGCTCTAGGCACCGACTAATTCTCCTTGGCGAAGATAAGGTCATGGCGCGCAACGTGATACGGCCACTCCTGCAGAACGAAGGATATGACGTGGCCGCCGAGCGCTTTCAGAACAGTGTGCCGCGACTCGAAAGTCAGACTCCGTGTCCACCGTGTCTAGTAGGCGACTGAGCATCGCTCGGAAGAGAGTGTGATTGTCGAGCAGCAAAAGCTGGATGTTCGCCACTATGTGCCCTCTGCGACCACGGTGAAACAAGCCACGCATTACATGACACCAGTTCATGTTGGCCATGGTGTTAGCGTTTGTATGGCGTTCTGCAGTGGAGCGGCGGAGGACCAGCGAGGAGCAAACTAAGCAGTCACCGCATATCGATCTGAGTAATTGTCACGAATGCGGAAAACGCTCTTCTAGATAATATTTAACGTTCAGTTGGGGGACGCACCGCGCCGCGGACCGAGACTGCCAACAAATCCGTCCCGAAGTGACGGCTTGAGAGTGCGCGGAGCTCGCCGGCATTGCGGGGTTTGTCTTTTCTACGAAACAAAACCCTTCCGGCCGGCTGGGCGCTTGGACCAACGCCCGAGAGCGAGGACTTGAGTGGGACCGCTACTCGGGTACCTCGAGACCAAAAAATCGGCGAGGGAGAAAAAATCTCTCTCTCTCGCAGAGCCGACTAGAAAGCGAGGAAGACCATGTCGACTACTTACCTGGGGCACGAAAGACGTTTCTCCACTGTAAAAGTGCGAGCTGGGGCAGCGCTCTTAGTGTTCCTCTGGTTCGTGCTAGTTACTGCAAGTGGCCAAGCCCAATCCTCTTTCGTATACACCAACAACAACGAAATCCCCAATACTGTTACCGCCTTCTCCGTTGGATTTGGCGGAACCTTAATGATGGTCCCGGGCTCGCCATTCATGACCGGGGGAGACGGATTTGGCTTCGAGGCTGCTTCGAACACCGCCGCCGCGACTATGACTATGAGGAAAAGATTCCTTTATGTTTCCAACACTGGAACCAATAACATCAGCGGTTTCTCCATCGATACCACCACTGGGGCTTTGACGCTCGTTCCAGGCTCGCCGTTTGCGACGCGGGGATTAGGAAGTCTTTTTGGTATTTCGTTGGCGGTGACTCCCAATGGCAAATTTCTCTACGCGGGGAACGCTGTGTCGAGCGACATCTCTGCCTTCAGCGTTGGGTCGAACGGAGCGCTCACGCCCGTCGCAGGGTCTCCTTTCGTCGCAGGGGATTCGGTGGAGGGCATCAAGGTGTCGCCCAACGGTCGGTTCCTGGGCGTTGCTCTGCCGCTTTCAGACTCCGTGGCCATGTTCAGCATCGGCTCCAATGGTGCGCTCGCGTCCGTCCCTGGTTCGCCTTTCCACCAGGGAGGTTCTGGTGGGGCTGCTTACGTGGATATGAGCTGCAACTCTAAGCTGCTCTTTGCCGCTCTTGGCAACGCTGGACCCGACACGCAGGTCGGCGTATCAACCATCGCGTCCAGTGGCGCCTTGAGCCCGATCGCCGGCTCTCCTTTCACCTTCGTCCCCGGCGCGAATTCCAGTGTGGGCATACTCAGCCCCAATAACCAGTGGCTGTTTGTCAGCAACCAGGACAGCAGCACCATTACGTCGCTCGACGTGGAATCGAATGGCAGCCTAGCGCAGGTAAGTGGTTCGCCATTTTCCAATTCGGGAGGAATTGGTCCCAACGGGATGGCCACGAATGCGCAAGGTACTTTGCTCTACGTAGCTAACGGTGACAACACGGTGACGGGCTTCAGCATTGACAACAGCAACGGCTCTCTGTCTCCGGTGCTGGGTAACCCTTTCGTCACAGGTGGCGCCGGTTTTTTGACGTCTCTTACCACGTTCCCAGCTAAGCGGGTTGAGGGTGAGGGCGACGAGAACGGCGATGATGGGCATAAGGGCCACTTCCGTTTCGAGGCCGAACGTGAGTGCAAAGCTTCCAGCGGGGTGGAATTTGAGGAACGTGACACCGGCAAAGGAATGAAAGGTAGTGTCGACACTTATACCGTCGTAGGGAACACAGCCACTATCACAGGCGCGGGAACCCTGCTCGACGGTACTCCGGTCACCTACACCGCAGTTGCTTTGGGCAATGCGCCGATCATCGGCGCGAACCGCTTCGCGATTACCTGGATTACTGCCACGGGCTCGGTCTTCCAGACGTCGGGAGCACTGATCGACGGCTATATTGCGGTTCACCCGTAGTATAGTAGGTACTCAACTTGAGGTGTTTTGCCTGTAGAGCATCTTCCATTGGGTGCTCACTCTCTGTAGAGGGGTCCTACTATAGCTCTCCTGAAACGGATTTAGGCAGCGGCCGAACAGGGTTCGAGTGCTCTTGCAAGTACAAATAATAGAATCGTACCGCCACGAGCACAAGGACAGCCCGCGAGCCCGGTTCATTGTTCGTTGTACCTGAAAGTCATGAAAAACTAAGCTAGGCAAGCTTGGCAAGCTAGGCCTCGCAAAAGCCAGTTTGGGACCCGACTTACTACCAGGGCGGCCTCATGACCATAAGGCTGTGCGGCTTACTGTCTCGCTAAGCCAGACCGGGGAAAAGGTCCCGCTGGCCCTCGGGTCACGAACGTCACGAACATTGTGTGAAGCAGAAGATGCGGCCACCCAAGCACCCAGTAATGATCGATGTCCGAATCTCAGCGAGCAGTTGTTTTTGCGTCAGCCCTAAGGTCTTGAGGTCCTCCCGCCTGGTCATCTCGGTGCCCGTCTTTCCCAGGTCCCGGTCGAGGGTGCGGATCGCGGCTTCGCTCCAGCCCAGCTCCAGAGCCAACTCCCGCAGAGCATACTGGCGCTCGGTGCTCTCGTGATGGTGGTGCACTTGGCCCGGTGTCGACTGGCGGACTCCAGCCGCACCGCGTCGAGAACTCCAAATTCTCGAAGGACCCGCAGTTCGTGGAAAAGGTGCGGGACATTGTCGGCCTCCCTCCCGTAAATGTCAAACGATCTGAGAAGATGGGGCTTGCGCAGACTCCATAACGTCCGTGCCCTAACGCTCGAAATGCTAACCACGCTGGTTGTCGCCCTGTCGTCAGGCTTCAAAACCCGAGTAAATCTCCAGTTGGAAAACCTTGCGCTCCGGCACCAACTGGGCGTTCTGCATCGCTCGGTGAAGAAGCCGAAGTTGATCCCACTCGACCGGCTCCTCTGGGCTTGGCTGTGCGGAGTGTGGCCTGCTGGCGCTCCGCACTCATCGTCGTCAAGCCCGAGACCGTGATCGCTTGGCACCGGAAAGGCTTTCGCCTTTTTTGGACCTGGAAGGTCCGGCATGGCCAGCCCCTGGGACACCGCCCCCGCTATCTTCTACAGGATCGCGACCGCATCTTCGGTGACGACTTCAGCAAGCACGTCCAGGATATGGGCATCCAGGAAGTGCTGTCGGCGCCACGGTCACCCGGGCAACGAGCCTACGTTGAACGCGTGATCGGAACGATCCGGCGTGAGTGTCTGGACCACGTGATCGTTTTCAACGAAGCCTCGCTGTACCGGCATGTGAAGTCGTTCGTGACGTATTATCACGAATCCAGAACGCACCTCTCATTGGGTAAGGACTCGTCGGAATGGAGGGCTGTGCAGTCGAGCTTGGACGGATCATAGCTCTCCCGCAAGTCGGCGGTCTCCATCACCGGTACGAACGGCGCGCAGCCTGAAATCTGTGGAGACCATTCCCGTGCGCAACGGGGACAAGTGTGAATCGAATTGATCTATAGTAAGAGCGATCCATGTCCTCGGCCCACGCGTGGAGGCGCGCCACTCTCGTAGTCGAATTCCAGGGTAGATCGGATTTCGGCGTAGCCATCTTCGCCCGACTGGAATTTACGAGACTCACGATCCGTTTGTTTTCGCCAGTCAAAAGCAGCCAACACAGATTCACTGAATTGATTCCGTCACAGGCTCTTCAGAAATCGCCCGTGGCGCCTTCATCCTTGAGAAATGTACGGCGGGAATGCTGAAATTGCGACGCCGCCGTTTAAGTTTCCCCTGCACGACGAAAACGCGACAAGCCCAACTCCAAAGAACCGCTTCGGTGAGTAGCGTAACATGATATTCTATGCGTTCCGCCAATTTTCAAGGATTAGATTGATCCCGGTTTTTTGAACCGCCTGAAAATCCTCCGTGTTTGCCGGTGACGAGCGGCCTATCCAGCCTGACGGCTACAGCGGCAATCAGGCAGTCGGGAAGTTCGAGGACGGAACCGTTTTTTCTTGCCGTTGCCTTGATTGTGGCGGCTGTGCGGTAATCACCGGAAGTAGGCGTGATCTCTTGGTTCTGGTTGAGCCAGGCCAAGGCCTTCGTCAACTGACTGGAGGCAGCCTTCAGCTCAAGGCCGTAAACGATTTCGTAAACCGTGACGCTCGTGAAGGTGAAGATGCCATGCTCTCGGGCGTAGCGGGCTGCGTGGCTGATGACGGTCGCATGGTGTCCCTTGAGGTATTCGGAAAGGATATCTGTGTCGAGGATGGATTTGACAATCGTTTAAAGCGTGGGCACAGATTTCGATGGCCGTCGTCTTTCATCGTAGGCTATGGACACAACCTCATCAAGGAGCAAGGAATCCTCGCGACTGCCGAATAAGCCCAACCCTTGTTCGAATACCTTTTTTCGGGCATCTGGCCTCCTCAGTGAGAGCCCAGTTTCAATGAGGCGCAAAACGGCCTCATCGCGTGTGATGTGCTGTTCTTGTGCAAATCTTTGAATATCGCCCTCGATGTTCGGTGGAATGTCCACGCTCATTCCTTCCTGCCCCACTGCCCTTGATATTAATTAGGCCTTTTCCCATCGATTGTCACGACCTCGACGAAGCCGCTCAGTGATTCCGTAAGGTGCGGTGCGGCTGGTGGCAAGACCACTGATTTGGAACAAGTTTCGGGATGAGTCGGCAAAAGCGAATGCGCACATCCTCTGGCGGTTTCCAGGTAGTCGCGACGTTCCCCATCGTCGCCAGTGTCAAGAGCCAGATCAGTCATGCCAATGATGCCATTCATCGGAGTCCTGACTTCGTGGCTCATGTTGGCGAGAAATTCGCTTTTCAGCCGAGCAGCCTCCTCGGCTTTTGCTTTGGCGCCCTCCAGAACTGCAATTGTACGCTCGTGCATGCCTACCATGTCTTGCGCGTGCCGCTTTTCGTCTTCGAGACGTTCAACGTACATTCGAAACGATCGGTAAATACCGTAAATTATTGGCACTACAAGGAGCAGCAACTGTATACGAACCAGAGGGGCAAGGTAGTCAACCAATACAATGACCAAGGCAGCCAGCAGATAATATGGCAGAAACCATAGATAGCGGTCCGTCCACACTTGTTGGATGCTTGCGTCTTCAGTGAGACCGATTGCGGCTGCAATCGAGAGTGTATTCAGCAGAAAGTAGACAACCGTGGCGACGAACAACACCAATACTGAAACAGCCTGTATCGGTGTCTCGCCACCAAATGTGTGGTGTAGAGTCGTGGGTGATCAGATGTCCAAAGATAGATCGATCTGAAGACGAGAGGTGCCTCCCAATACCAGGATGGAGGCAATGTAAGTGTCCGCTCCGTTGACGTGCAATACACCAGATCTCATCCGGGTCAGCATAGAAGCCTTCACTTCATAGTAGCGATTGTACTGAGAATTTCAAGCGACTGGCGGCTGAAAGACTGAGCTAACTAAGGTGGGTAGGAGCGTTGCCTGAGCTTTTCTCAACTACACCTATTATTATATTATCACTAAAGTTAACACCTATCATACCGTTCCTGAGATACCCCAGAATGCTGTAGTCTGCCGGCTTTGTTTTCAGGCTAATTGCAGGTAATGGTTAGCCTGAACGCCGTCGGATCCTGTTAACACCAAATCCGTCTTGACCGGATTTGTCACCTTGAATCAACATTGCGTTAAAGTTTTTGAGTAGCACGAGGCAGTTCTTAAGACCAGGCTGATGAGACCTTTCTTGGCTATAATCGGCATCCTCCTGGCCTGACCAAGGAAGGCCCGCCGGTTCGGCTTACCCGGATATCGGCCGGCCCAGGCGTCTATGGCGGCGGACAGCCAGAGCGAGCGCAACCGCCGTCAATCCAAGCCAAAGGGAGCTTGGTTCGGGGGTTGCGGCGAACACTGGCGCCGACTCGCCATCTCCTGGTGATGTATCGTCGTCAGTGCCGGCGGCGCTCCAGCCGTTAGCGTCGAACAATGAGGTAGCATTCCCAAACGAGGGGCCGCCACTGTAGACGGGAACTCCCCCGAATAGGCCGGATACACCGTCCCCTACACCGAAAAGGAACCCATCGCTGCAAGTGTCGTCGGTACATGCGAACAAGTCCATGAACGAAGCGTTCAGGGTCACCGTTGGCAGTGCAGGACCTATACTAAGGAAATTGTCCGGCGAATCGACGAAAGGCAGCGCCGGCGCTGGGGCTCCGTCGAGATCCAACGGTCCCATGCTCGTTACAACAAATGTATTGTCGTCCGGCTCGAAAGTGCCGTTCATCGTCCCCGAAAGGAGAGACCCGAGGTCAGGGGAGTGATAAGTGAAACTCAGGATATCCGCTCGGCTTGTGCCCGATGCTAGCGAAAGCAACAACGGGAGGATGGCTACAGTGTTCCAATACGTCATGGCGAGCTTAAAGAGGTTGTTTTTCAGATCCTCGCACTTCTGCCACCCTCGCATAGCTTCACTCGCTTTTACACTCCTCTTAACCTTCATCGCTTCACTCCCCTCCGGGGGAGAAGCAATGCAACATGTGTGCCACTGTTCAGCCCGGCAACTCGGCGTTCTCCAACAATTCTGAAACTCATTGCGCTGGAAGGAGTTACCAGTGGCGTTCAGCGAGGGAGGAAACTACCGAAACCACCAAGAGCTACTCACACGCGGCTCTGGCGCTATCTGAACAGATAGTACCGAGGCAGAACAGATAGGGCACACCAGCACATTCCTCAACCTCACTGGTTCGAAGCCACGCATAGATCTTGCTCGCCGAAACCTCGTGGGTGGTTGGGGAACTCGCGATGCGGTTGGCCGTGCCGGGCCAACTCTTTTTTTGACCTATGTAACCTCGCCGGTTCATAATAGAGCCATCATAGGAGGCCGGCCTCGCGGTGGAATAGACTGCCAAAGTGGCCCCTTCACTCAGCGCCACCAACACCGAATCGAAAGCTTCTCGTCTGAGCAAACCGATCAACGGCTGGCGCGGAGCCTGATTCATCTCAGCCAACGGTTCGGGCAGGCACTGGAGGACGGCTCGATTCACATGATGCCAATCACGCACGAGTTGCTATCCCGCTACGTGGCCACATCGCGTGAACTCGTGACGCAACGTATGAATGAATTCCGCCGACTTGGATATGTGCGGTACTCGCGGAAAGAGATTGTGCTGTACCCTGAGGCACTTCGGAAGGTTTTCGGTATTCACGTGGCCACCACCTAAGCTCGAATTCAGTGTGTGGAGGTTTATCTCCTGGATCCAGGCAAGCCAAGATTCCATCCGACTATGTGGTCCGCATTGCCGGTACCGTCAGCAGGAGGTTGCGTTCCTTTACGCCGAAGCCCCTGACCGCCGGACTTCAAGATTGGCATGGGGTGATTTACCATCCATGCGGCTTGCGCCAATGCGTGGACCTAAAACTGACGACCGCAACCAGAAACACCAAGGCGATCAACAGTAGAATGAGAGGCGCGTAATCTGACGTGTTGTGGCGGGTGGCGTGTCCAAGAGGCTACCGGCGTTGTCTAGAACTATGAAACGATGGCCCAAAAACGTGTGTTCTGTCGAGGGTTACTCGCGTCCTCAACATCGGGCCGGGCAGATCGGTGATCGGAGTTAGAAACGAGTCGCCGACGCTGCTGATGACGCCCGGAGCTGTGTGCCAAGCACGTGGTCGATTCTTTCCCGGAGGCGGCTTGACGTAAATGGCTTGGGCAGTAAGCCGAACCTGCGTACGCTTTCAGGCAACATGTCTGTTTCACAATAGCCAGACATGAAGAGCACTTTTGCGGTGGGATGGGTCGCCAGAATCTTTTCCACAAGTTCAGGGCCATTAACATCCGGCATCACAACATCCATCAGTACCAAGTCAATGACGCCTATCCTCTCCGCAATGGAAATGGCCACTTCAGCACTGCGGGCCGTAAGCACGTCGTAGTCATCGGTTTCCAACATGGACTTAATGACGGTCAGCACAGAAAAATTGTCATCTACGACAAGAATCGCTTTTCTTTTAGGGGAGGTTTGCATGTAGTTTACTCCGAACGATAACCTTAGGCAATGATTTTGGCTCCCGGATAGAGAATAGTCAAGAGGTTGGACTGCTACTTTTTGGGGGGACGAAAGTGGTTAGCATTGGGGTACTAACTTTGGTTATTGAATTCCATTAGAATGTGCTACTAACTCCGCTCACGCGGCATGATGCGGCAGTATGATTGCCGCTGCGAAGAAACGGCTCTCTCTGATGATGTGGCGCCGATGGGGAAGGTGAGGAAGGCGGGCACAAATGCGATTAGCCTTTTAAGCACGCGCCACCCGTGCCTGCCGCCGTTCAAGAGTATCCCGTAGCTGCTTGAGTTTATCACTTTTGAAACCAGCACCCGGGTGTTGGCATAAAATGCTTACTTTCTCACGTGTTGCACAATCGCACACCGCCAGCACTTCAATACCGCAGGACTCAAGTACGTCATGCGTCGGTAGACGGCGTTCCCGAGCCTTGACGAGCATGGCCTTGATTTTCGGCGGCATATTGCTAGCATTGCCAGCAAGAGGAAGAGGGGGCTTACTTCGCCCCCTTGAAAGGAACCTGCGGACTATCTGCCTTATACGGCGCGTGCGGTAACTTTATGGATTGTGGAGGTGCCAACGTCGTAGGTTTGTACCTGAGGCGTTCCCTCACTTACTTTTACCAGGAGCCTCTGCACCTCTGGATAGGTTGTGCGGTTGTAAGCTTCCGCGTCTTCCTTGTGATCCCACAAACTGATTCCAAGGACTTCCGACCCGTTTGTGGCTACCAAGCTTATTTCGTCTCGGAAGCCTTTCTGCTTTTGCAACAGCGGCAGGATTTCTTTCTCTAACGTCCTGTTGAACTCCGCGACAGAATTCGGTTTGAGACGTACGGTGACACTACGAGCAAACATGAATAACCTCCTCGGTCATGACTGACTAACTAAGCGGAAAGCTGACTTAGTTCTGATGATCTGAATAGCGAGCAAAGACGCTCGCTCGGTAGTTAGGATAGGTTAACATTCTTTCACTTGTCAAGAAGAAAAGTAGCCTTATAGTTTTCAACGATCTCCAGTGCGACGACTGTATTTTCTGATACAAAAACTCGAGCGGAGACGCGGATGGGATTCCAGAACCCGCCGCCACTACGGTTTGAATCGAGAGGATCTAATTCTCGGCTCTTTTTGGGATTGACAACGCGCCAGCTCAGGCGCAAAATCATTTCGGGAAGCAGAAGGAATGCTTCTCGAGTTGTTGCGCCGCTGGTGCGGCATGGAGGTGACGTATAGAACCTTGCCAACATGAGGGCGGCTTCACCTGATTCCCAAAGGCAAGCACCAAGAAGACTAACGAACGATCTGAGAGGCGTGCGTGGATGAAATGGCCACCGCGCAGAGAGCGCTGCTAAGCTGCTGATGATCGGCAACGATAGTCTTCGAGTCCTGATGGAAGATGGGTGAGCCGCCCTTTTTCGGTCTTTCATCCCTCCTCACGATTTTTGGGCGTCTACTTCCTGGCTTTCCCACCCTTTCTCAAATGAAGCTCGTGACGAATCTGCTCTACCGGATGATCGACAATGTGCTGGGCGATCTGGGCAAAGGACATACCCCCTGCAATAGCCTTGTTCGAGGGGGGAGGCGTGGCCTCTTAACGTAATTTCATCGGGTCACCTTCCCCGTGAGCGAGAATAGGCGCAACCTCTGTTCATTCGCGCCTGCAATCGCGGCCCAATAGCGCATGTTCACGCCTTGCTCGATTAGCTCGATGCAATTGCAATACATATCAATCGTCGCGCTTACCCAATGTACGTTGGCCCCGGCCTTGGCCCGACATTCCCGAATGAGTGCTTGATCGACCGAAATCCACCGGCGCAGATCTTGCATGCGAGATGGACTTTTTTCTCGAAGTGCAAATCTTTGATAGTACATCTGCGGCTCCGTCCAAAAGGCATCCAACGTGCCTTTGTTTCCTCAGCAGAGCGCAAGTGAGCGGCCCAACTGGGGGGAAGTTTGAACCTCCGTTCGCCCAAAGTCAACCAGGAAAAGTATTTGGGAGTAATTGAACGCACACTCGGGAACCATGTAGTGAAATCGTAACCTTGATTCGCCGGCCGATAGGGGCCACTGTCAAATCCAAAAGCATCCTAAACAGAATACGTTAGCTGTATGTTGTAGCATGATTGAAGGGAGTAACGGAATGCACCCCAAAAGACTCTCCCCACTCTCCGCCGCAGCCAGAATGATGGGCAAAAAAGGTGGCAAGCGCACGCTTGAATTGTACGGCGCTGAACTTTTCTCCAAGGCGAGCAAGGCACGGAAAGTTTTTGGAGGTGGGTGGCCCAAAAGAAAGGCCAAGGAAGCCGTAGGGCAGGAAGAAAACCGGAGGAAAGAAATAATCGACAAACGTGGTGGGCGCTGGCATCTGGACGTACTGTCCACGGAGTTCGGTACCGGGAAGCACTGGACACCACCGACAAGCGTGAGGCACTGACGTTCGCCAGCCTGCGACCATCGTATGGCACATGGTGCAATCCTGTGGGAATCCAGCTGCTTTTGTGGGGCGGATTATTAGCCCCCGTTGTAGTCGGCCAAGTGTCAGCTGATGCAGGCGGCGCTGGTTCGATTGAAGCACGAACATTCATATTGTGTCAGGAGTGGACGCAGGCGCGCGGCGATGTGTAAGAGCTGGACCTGAAATCTCTATAATATAATAGAGACGAAATAGAGACGACGACGTCCCTTGTTGCCGATCCGGAGAACCTGGGGGCCGTGCGCTTCTCCCAAGACGGGCGCTGGGTAGTATTTCAGAGCATGTCCAGGATGAACTTCGTTGCAAAGCCCTGGCGTTTCTGAGTTTTTTATCGTGCCATTCCGCAAAACTCTCGTGCCAACGAGCCAACCCTGAATTCTCCCCCCTCACAGACCCCACCCACCCCCGGGTTCCGGGATAACCTCCGGCCCCAGGGGCAGATAGTCGGTCGGGTTTCGTGCACATAGCGCCCGAGTTCTGTGTCTCGACTATGTCTCCCTCGCCCGATACGTCCGCTCGGGCCTTCCCTTCCCTCCAGTGGGTTCCGTGGCCGCCCCTTGCGGGAGCCCTGCGGTTCCCCACGACATTCCCTTTTATAGGACATTCCCTTTTATAGGACCTTCCTCGGTACTATGGGCTACTACGACTGCTCCCGATCCGTTCGTACCCCTCCGGTCAACCCTTGGGGCCACGTACCTCCCCTGGTGGGCAGGAGATCGAGAGCTCTCTTCGGTTCCTGGACAATCCCTGTGGAAACATGCCTCGGGCTAGGGACTCCGGCGACCCCAGCACGACCTCGCAATAGCGGTCGCTGCCGGATACTGCCTTCCGCTAGC
>QHXW01000262.1 GCA_003223115.1 Acidobacteriota bacterium | reverse complement strand
ACCAGATCCCCCAACGCCCCTTGCACCACCTGCTGACCGCCGTTGCCAAACTCCCTCGGCCGTCCAGCCGCTGCCACATCATCCACCAGACCACAACTGCCAGTGAGTCGATACCCCGAGCAGGCAAGCTCAGGCGCGCTCGCAGTTGGTCGAAAAATTCCGACAACCAAGGGCTTCGCCCTTGATATCCCTCGCTACTCGCGAAGGAAGCTGCAGTTCTGAACCTGCTGCCATCACTTCGCGCTGGTGTAAATTGGGCGGTAGCACAACGAGAACAAAATTCTCGTTACGATACGCATAACGGACTAAAACCCCAGTAACCGCCGGCCAGCCTCTAACGCCCTATATAACTTGACTCCCCCTGTGCGCCTCACAATCCAGAGAAAATTGCCCCAAATGAAGCTGATCTACTGCCTTTTCGCCATTTTTTTGACATCGGTCCTGTTATCGGCCCAGAACGTGACTTTGCGCGGCCAGGTCACCGACGAGAGCGGTGCGGTCATTCCCGGTGCCAAGGTCACCCTGAAGGGGCCTTCCGGCTTTGTGAAAATCAGCACCGCTGGCAACGACGGAGCCTATTCGTTCACCGGTCTGACGCCTGGAAGCTATACGGTACAGGCATCCGCGCCGGAACTGGCGATGCCCCAGCCGGCTAAAATCAACCTGCGCACCGGAAATCAATCGCTCAACCTGCAGCTCAAGGTAGCCGCGACCACGCAACAGGTCACCATCCAGGAACAAAGCGGTCCCACGGTTAGCCCCGACCCTTCCAACAACGCCAGCGCGCTGGTGCTGCGCGGCGAAGATTTGGACGCCCTTTCCGATGATCCTGACGATCTTCAGGCGGACCTGCAGGCGCTTGCCGGACCTTCCGCCGGGCCTAACGGCGGCTCTCTTTATATCGATGGATTCAGTGGAGGCGAGCTGCCGCCGAAAGATTCCATTCGCGAAATTCGCATCAATCAGAATCCGTTTTCTTCCGAATACGACAAGCTCGGCTACGGCCGCATCGAAATCTTCACCAAGCCGGGTACGGAGAAGTTTCGTGGCTCGGCATTCTATAACTTCAGCGACGATGTCTGGAATTCCCGCAATCCCTACGCCCAACGGAAGGCGCCATTTTTGCTGAAGGAGTATGGCGGCAACCTCAGCGGCCCCATCACCAAGCGCGCTTCTTTCTTTGTGGATGTCCGGCGCGATGCCACCGACAACGGCTCTATCATTAACGGGATCACGCTCGATCCGGAAACGCTCGGCATCGTCAATCCTTTTACTGATATTTTTCGGGTGCCGCAGCGCCGCCTCCGCGTCAGCCCGCGCTTGGATTATCAGCTCAGCACCAACAACACGCTCACCATGCGTTATGGTTTTAACCAGAGTGACGTTCTAGACGCCGGGCTGGGCGGGTTCAACCTGGTTTCTCGCGCCTACCACGTCCACAATCTGCACCAGACCGCACAAATTTCAGAAACCGCCGTTCTGGGCGCGAACGCTGTCAACGAGACACGCTTTCAATATTTCCGCATGGGCAACGAAGACATTGCCCACAATTTCGGCCCAGCCATACAAGTGCTGGGATCGTTCAACGGCGGCGGCGCGCAGGTGGGACATTCCTTCAACACGCAGAACAATTACGAGCTGCAGAACTATACCTCCATCAACCGCAAAGCCCACGCCTTCAGATTCGGCGTCCGCCTGCGTGCTGAGACCGTCGACGACATCTCGCCGCAGAATTTCGGCGGCACTTTTACGTTCGGCGGCGGATTAGCGCCGGAGCTCGATGCCAATAACCAGCCCGTGCTCGATGCCGCTGGAAATCCGGTGCTCCAGCCCATCACGTCCATCGAGCGCTATCGCCGCACGCTGCTGTTTCAGGGCCTGGGAGTTGCGCCCGGCCAGATCCGCACTTTGGGAGGCGGCGCCACGCAGTTCAGCCTCAACGCCGGTGCACCCAGTCTCTCGGCCAGCCAGTTCGATGTCGGAGCGTTCGTGGGTCACGATTGGCGTGTGCGTCCCAACTTTACGATGAGTCTCGGGCTGCGCTATGAAACCCAGACCAATATTCACGACTGGCGTGATATTGCGCCGCGAATCGGCATCGCCTGGGCCCCGGGTGCCACCGCCAAGAAAGCCGGAAAGACCGTGGTTCGCGCCGGCTTCGGCGTTTTCTACGATCGCTTTCCGCTAGCCGACACGCTCACCGCCTTGCGCTACAACGGCATCATTCAGCAGCAATACGTCATCGCCAATCCGGATTTTTTCCCGACCATTCCAGCGGTTGCCTCTCTGAGGGATTTTCAGACCACCCAGACCATCCAAAAAATCATCTCCAACCTGCGCGCGCCTTACCTGATGCAGTCGGCCGTCAGCATCGAACGCCAGTTGCCATTCCACACCACCCTCGCCGTGACCTACGCGAATTCACACGGCCTGCACATCCTGCGCTCGCGCGATATCAACGCCCCATTGCCCGGCACTCATGATCCGCAGGTTCCCGGGAGCGGCGTGTTTCCCTTCGGCACGCCCGATCCGCTTTTCCTGATGGAGTCTTCCGGGCTGTACAACCAGAATCAATTGATCACCAACGTCAACTCCCGGCTCAACCAGAATATTTCGTTGTTCGGTTTTTATACTTACAACCGCGCCATGAGCAACACGGATGGCTTGAACTCCTTCCCCGCGAATCCTTACAACTTTGCCGGCGAGTACGGCCCGGCCTCCACGGACGTACGCCATCGTCTCTTCATTGGCGGCTCGCTCAATACCAAATGGAACGTGCGCATCAGCCCCTTTTTCATCGTGCAATCCGGCCCCCCGTTCGATATTACCCTGGGCCGCGATCTTTATGGCGATACGCTGTTCAACAGCCGGCCAGGTATCGCGACCGAACCCAACAGGCCCGGCCTGATTCTCACCCGGTACGGCCTGCTCGATCCGAACCCGACTCCGGATGAGCAAATTCTGTCGCGCAATTATGGCCGCGGACCCGGCCAGGTGATGTTCAACATGCGTCTGAGTAAGACCTTTGGATTCGGACCCGCGCGCGAAGGTTCCGGAGGCGGAGGGGGTGGTTTCGGAGGCGGTGGAGGCGGTCATCGCGGCGGTGGCGGCAGCCCCTACGGTGGTGGAGGAGGGCGCGGCATGTTTGCTCCGCCCACGACCAACCGACGTTACAATCTGATCGTCTCGCTTTCGGCGCACAACCTGTTGAACCACAATAATCCCGGACCCATCATCGGTAACATCACCTCACCTCTGTTCGGCCTGGCCAACCAACCGGCCGGCGGCGGCTTCGGCGGCGACGGTTTCTCGGAATCCGCCAACAACCGGCGCCTCGAACTGCAAATGCGCTTCACGTTCTAGCTATAGCTAAGTTCCCCATGATCTTCGAGCACAACGGATCATGAAATAGGCATGGGATTGATGTAAGCTCCTGACTGAGCCGCTGCGGCACTAGCTAGAAACTAGAGGTCGGTTCTAGATTGGTGCGGATGGAGCCCGCAGCTAAGCGTCTGACGACCGCGTTGCGGGCGTCTCTGGCACCACTAACAGGGCCAGAACGCCCCGGCTGAAAATGCAGGACTTAAGGCCCAGTTAGTGGAGAGCTAAGTTTGACCCGGACGCCGATTGGCACAACGGATTGTCGCTTCCGGAAGGAGAGCGCGAGGGAGACTCACATACTCACAGCGTCCACCGCAGCAGCCCAGTAAAGGAGACTGCATGCGCATCGTGTATCCACGTGGTTGTGGGATGGACGTGCACCAGCAGAGTGTCACGGCTGGCCTGCATCTGATCGACCAAGACGGAGAATTCACCAGCGAAAAACGCCGGTTCGGAACGATGACGAAGCCTTTGCGGGAGATGGCTACCTGGCTAAAAGCCCAGGGCGTGGAGCACATCGCCAGGGAAGCCACCGGCGTGTATGGGAAGCCGGTCTGGAACATTTTGGAGGGAGAGCACCAGTTTAATTTCTGGCCAATCCCCAGCACATCCAGAACGTACCGGGACGCAAGACCGACCAGAAAGACAGCGAGTGGATCGGCGATCTCCTCCAGCATGGTTTGCTGCAGGGTAGTTTCGTTCCGCCGATGGAGATTCGGCGGTTGCGAGACCTGACTCGAATGCGAGCCAGCTTACGGCAAGATCACGCCCGGGTGGCAAATCGAATCCAAAAGATTCTGGAGGATGCGAACATCAAACTCGGATCGGTGGCCAGCGATGTCCTGGGCGTTTCCGGCCGGCACATGCTGAAGTCCATGCTGGCCGGCGAACAGGACCCCCACCAGTTGGCTCAACTGGCTCGGGGACGGTTAGGGGAGAAACTGGAGACCCTACAGTTGGCACTGGAGGGGAGCTTCACCGACCACCATCGGTTTCCATGGCGTCAGCTCCTGGAAGGGTTGGAATTCATCGAAGGGCAAGTGGGGCAAAGTTCATGCGGAAACCGGCCGCCTGCTCGCTCAGGTGCAGGACAACCCACTTTCGCTACTGGTCGATCCGACGCAGACACCGCCGAGTCGTCTCCGTCGGCCTGTTGAAAACGATTCCGGGCGTGGATGAGATCACAGCCGCGATCCTGGGGGCCGAGATTGGAGTAAATATGAACCAGTTCCCGACGCCGGGTCATTTGGCTAGTGGGGCGGGTCTTTGTCCGGGGAACAATGAAAGCGCCGGGAAACGACTCTCAGGGGCAACCCGTAACGGCAGCGTGTGGTTGCGAAGAGCGCTCTGTCAGGCGGCGTGGGCCGCCTCCCGCACCCAGAAGACATACTTGTCCGCACTCCTCATCATCAGGAAGGGCAAAAAGAAGACGATGGTCGCCGTGGCCCATACGATTCTGGTGATCGCTTACCACATCATTAAGAATTAGCGACCCTATCAGGAACTTGGAGCCGACTATTTCGACCGGCTGGATCAGAAAACTTTGGAACGGCGCCTCGTGAAGCGACTGACGAATCTGGGATATCAAGTCACGCTCACCCCAACCTCGACCCCAGCCCCTGGGTAACCTATTTCGAGGGAGCTAGGCAAGCTAGGCTGCTCTCACCTAGAGCGGTGCCCTGCATTTCCACTCCTTCTCCAGCGCTATGCTTGCTCCAGGAGCAGACATGATCCACTTCAAGACCATTGCCTGGTTTCTTACGGGCGTTCTCACCTGCGCACTCACCGCCTCGGCTGCCGAGGTCTCTGATACTTTCAACAAGCGGAACGACAGCTACGGCGCCGAACTGGAACAGTACTTTCGGGATTACCTTGTCACTCAGTATCCCGAACGCGCCGCGAATGTCTGGCACCGCTCTTACCAGAACCAGCAAGCTTACCTGACAAGCGTCGAGCCCAACCGGAAACGCTACCGCCGCATGTTTGCTCCGCCGGATTTGAAGCCCACCGGACCGCTCGAGCGCAAACCGCTCGACATCCCGGGCGTGAAAGCCGAATGGCTCACACTGCCGCTTGGATTCATCAAAGCCGAGGCCTTGCTCGTCATTCCTGAGGACCTGACCGCACCCGCGCCGCTGATCATTGCACAACACGGTATCGAAAGTTTTCCCGAGCGCGTCTTCGGCGTCGCCGACGATCAGAACCTCTATCACGATTACGGCCATGTGCTGGTCAAGGAGGGTTTCGCCGTCCTCGCGCCCATCAATCTCAGCTTTGTCCCCAATCGCAATCGCATCGAGCGGCTGGCGCGCCTCGCCGACACAACGCTCCCGGGACTTGAACTGCGCCGCGTGCAATTACTGCTCGACGAAGTGCTCAAGGACAAACGCATCGATAAAGAGCGCATCGGGATGTGGGGCATCAGCCTGGGCGGCATGGCCACCATGTTCTGGATGCCGCTCGAGCCCCGCATACAGTGCGGCGTCGTTACCGCCTGGTTCAACCAGCGCCGCAATAAGATGGTGATTCCAGATCCGCGCTACAGTTGCTTTCTCGAAACCAAAGAGGAGCATGCCTTCTTCAGGGGCTGGTTGACCGAGTTCACCGACAGCGACGTCGCAAGCCTCATCTGCCCCCGGCCTCTGTTGGTCCAGACCGGCAAGAAAGACGGCATCGCCTGGTGGCCGCAAGTCATCGAGGAGTTCGACGCCTCGCGGGAGTACTACAAGAAACTCGGCATCGAGGATCGCATTGAAATGGATTTGCACGACGGCGGCCACGAGATCCGCCTCGAATCCAGTGTGCCGTTTCTGAAGAAGTGGCTGATGCGCTAGGCACCCGAGCTGCGACCTCTCCGCGATCGCCGCCTCCGCGGATTACAATAACCATTCCCTATGACAAACTCCGTGCGCTTGCTTTCCTTTCTGTTTTCTCTTACGCTCGCAAGTCCCTCGTTCGCGGCCACGCTCCGGGCCGGTGTCGCCAAGGTTGATATCACGCCCGCTGGTAAGGAAGTCCTGTGGGGCTACGAGTCCCGTCTCGCTCCCGCCACCGCCACTCTCGATCCGCTTTATGCACGCGTGCTGGTGCTGGAGGTCGGTGCGAAGCGGCTGGCGCTCGTGACGCTCGATCTCGGCAGAAGCTTTGGCCCCGCATCGCTCGTACGGCTTCGCGAATCGGCAAAACGGTCGAGCGGAATTTCTCTCCTCCTTGCGGCGGCTTCCCATACACACAGCGCTCCCTTCGTCGATGATGAGTACAAGAACGGTACTCCCGCCTGGGAGAGCGCGGCGCTTGAAAAAATCCAGGGCGCTATTCAACAAGCGGCCAAAGATCTCTCGGATGCGCGCATCGGTACCGGCACTGGTGTTGCGTACATCGGCCATAACCGCCTGCGCCTGAATCCGGATGGATCGGTGAGTTGGTTTGAACGCAATCTCACGCGCATTCCCACGTCCCCGGTAGATCCCACCGTTTCCGTGATCCGCGTCGACCGCTCCGATGGCTCGCCGCTGGCCGTGCTCACCAACTACGCCTGCCATCCGGTGGTTTTTGGCGCCGATCATCTGCGCTACTCCGCGGATTTTCCCGCCACCATGAATCGCGTAGTGGAAGAAAAGCTCGGCGGTCACACGCTGAGTTTCTTCCTACAGGGCGCTCCGGGTGACATTAATCCTTATTACGCCGTGACCCCGCTTGACCAGGACGCCGTCAAGTGGCGCGATTGGACTGGCGAGCGGCTCGGCCGCGAAGCCGCGCGCGTGGCGTCGGAGATTCACACCGAGAGTACTGGCCAGCCGAGCATGGAATTCACTGAAGAAGCGCTCACCCTCCGATTGCGCTGGGACCCTGACAAATTCCGCGTGGCGCTTGTGAAATTTCTGGGTCCGCAAGGCGAAAGTTACGCCGCTCTAGTCAAACTGCAGTTCGAAGTGTCCACAGCCACGGTCCTGATTAACAAGCGCATCGCTCTGATGACCATGCCCGGTGAGCCGTTTGTTGATTTTCAGATGAACTGGCGCGATCGCTGTCCGGTGCCCGCAGCGTTCCTGCTCGGCTATACCAATGGTTACTACGGCTACTTCCCGACTATCGCGGCGGCATCGAACGGTGGCTACGGAGCCGCCAGCGCCGCCACCTGGGTTGAGCCCGGCGCGGGAGAGCACATCGTCGATCGCGCGGTTGTGAGCGTTTATCAGATGCTCGGACGGCTTACCGACCTACCCGATGATCTGAAGCGCGACGTTTACAAGTAACGGTCGCTTATCCTCAGAATGAAACCATGAAACAGGATCGTGTGGATGCCGTTGTCGTCGGTTCGGGCGCGAGCGGCGGTATCGTCGCCAACGAATTGGCGGCCGCCGGGTGGAGCGTCGTCCTGCTCGAGCGCGGGCCCTGGCTCGAATCTTTCGGCCACCTGGAAACACGCGATGCCTGGGTCACCGGTATCGGCCGCGTGCCCTTCGGTCCTGAACGTACCGACGTGCGTACCGTGCGCGCCACCGATCGCGCGAAAGCCCGTGTGGTCGAGCCGCGCGGTGATCTTCACGGCACTCTCCCTTCTGTGGTTGGCGGCGGTTCGGTTTACTATGGCGCTTTTGCCTGGCGCTTTCGGCCCGAGACTTTTCGCCTGCGTTCGCTCCTGGGTGCCGTTCCCGGAGCGAATCTCGCCGACTGGCCCGTCACCTATGACGATCTCGAACCGTTCTATGAAAAAGCCGAATACGATCTCGGCGTCAGCGGCGATGACAATCCGTACGGTCCTCCGCGCCGCAAACCACTACCGTTGCCTCCGCTGCCCGACAATCGCGAGGCTGCCGTGCTCTATCCCGCCTCGAAACGGCTCGGATGGAAACCCTTTCATACGCCGCTAGCGATCCTCTCGCAGCCTTACCGCGGGCGTCCGGCTTGTGTCCAATGCCCCTTCTGCAATGGCTTTGGATGCGAAGTCGGGGCCAAATCGTCCACGCTGGTTACGCTGATTCCGCAGGCCATCGCCACAGGCCGCTGCCGGGTGATTCCTAACGCCTTTGCGCGTGAAATCACGGTCGATCCGCGCGGCCGGCCGGACGGTGTGCTGTTCCAACGAACCGGCTCGACGACGCAACGGAAGATCAACTCGCCGATCGTTGTGGTTTGTGCGTCGGCAACCGAAACGCCGCGCTTGCTCCTGAATTCGAAATCGAAGTTCTTCCCGTCCGGCATTGGCAACCAGCACGATCAGGTAGGCCGTAATATTGAAAATGACGGCTCCTTTTCCGCGCATGGATTGTTCGATCATGTGGTCACCGATCAAGTAGGCCCCGGCGTCTGCTTTGCCGTGGATGATTTCCAGTTCCGGAGTGACGGCCCGGGGAGACTGGGCGGCATGATCAGCAACCTGCACACGCGGCCGCCACTGGGTTTTGTCGCGCGCGTGCAGGTTCCCGCCAACGTCAAGCCATACGGCGAGGAGCTGAAGAATTTCTATCGCACTTACTTTCTGCAGTCCATCTTTCTATACGCTACCTGTCACACCTTTCCGCGTGCCGAAAACCGCGTAGATACCGACCCTGAAGTTCGCGACTCCCGCGGTGTGCCCGTCAGCCGCATCACTTACCACCAGCATGCACGCAACGCCGAGCAGGAGCAGTTCATGGCCGATCGTTGCGCCGATTTGCTGCGCGAAGCCGGAGCAATATCAGTCGTACCCCCGCGCATCGTATCGGAATCGGAGGCCGGTATTTCCACGCACCAGTTGGGCAGTTGCCGTATGGGCAACGATCCGGCGTCCTCGGTCACGGACCGCACCGGGCGCGTGCACGGCGTACCCAATGTCTATCTCGCCGATGGCAGCGTGATGGTGAATCCCGGCGGCTTCAATCCCTCGCTCACCATCCAGGCGCTGGCCTACTGGGTCTCAGCGGCCATCGTCCGTGACCATCGATGAGGGACAGGCGCTGTCGCCTGACTGTTCGGAATTGGGTTCGTTTTTCAAAATGACATTTTCGCTTGTGAGATGCTTGCACCGAGCGAACAGACACCATTCCCATAAGTAACAGGAGCGGCATGGCACGACGAGTGCCGGCCGAGTCAATATACGGCGAACGACGGCGAACACACGTGTTGTTTTTTTGAAACGGCGTGATTCGGCAGACAGGCGAAAAGGCCTGTCCCAGTGGCTCAAGTCTGCGGACGGCGATTTGTGCGTTCTCATGCGTTCAGCCTGCGTGGCGGTGCGTGGCGGTGCGCGCAATGACCAGAAAGTCCGGAAGAGTGTTACGATTGGAGCCAAGTGCGCCTCACGGCCCGACTCAACATTCGCCGGTGCATGTTACAAGAAAATGAACGATCGTCCCGAGGCTGATTGGAATTTGCGGCGATCTGAGGATTTCATGAAAAGACCATTTGTGACGAGTTTGTGTATCGGTGCCGTAGTCGTCACCGCGATTCTTGCCAATGGATGCTCCGAGAAGCGCGCTAGGGTGGCAACACCCGGCGGGGTGAACTCGGAAATAGCGCAGCGGCTCGCCGATTCCGCCGTTGTGGTACAGGAAGTGATGGGCACGCCCGACAAGGGCATTCCGCAGGACCTGCTCGATCGGTCTCAATGCGTCGTGGTTGTCCCCGCTCTGAAGAAAGGCGCGTTCATTGTTGGCGGCCAGTATGGAAAGGGTTTCATCTCCTGCCGCAACAGCAATGGAGCCGGCTGGAGTGCTCCTGGTGCCGTGGCCGTCGCAGGCGGTAGCGTCGGTTTCCAGATTGGCGGCGAAGAGACAGACGTGGTGATGTTGCTGATGAATAAAGGCGCCCAGAGTAAACTGCTCTCGGGTAAGTTCACCGTGGGCGTGGATGCCTCGGTGGCTGCCGGTCCGGTGGGCCGCACAACGTCCGCTCAAGCCGGTGGCGCGAATATGACTGCCGAGCTGTTGTCTTGGTCGCGTTCCCGCGGCGTCTTTGCCGGAGTTTCGCTGCAAGGAGCCACCCTGCGCTCGGATACGCAGGCCAATCAGCTCCTCTATGGAAAGGAACTGGATGATCAGCAGGTCATCGAAGCTCAGACGCCGGTTCCGCCCGCTGCTCATCAACTGCTGCATGTGTTGAACCGGTATTCTTCGCGGCAGCAGTAAGGCGCGGCGCACGGCCGCGGCGCGCGCGAAACGGCCGGTAAGATCTACTTCAGAATCAGGTCGCCGGCCGCGACGTGCGCATGGAGGCGGTATTTGCCTGCGCTATTGTCCTTGTTGAAGCTGCGAAACAAGCCGTCCTTGACGATGCCGAACGCTCCGGCGTTCAAATCCCCGGCATACACCGACGCATCGGCGTGCTTATAGCTCGCCGGATCGCCGACCGAGATCGTCAGATCGCCAGCGTGGATTTCGACGTCTTTGTCCCCGACCACGCCGGACAGGCTCAAGTCACCGGCCGGCGAGCGCACCACCAGGTTTGAATTCTTCGGGACTTCAATGCGGAACTTGACGTCGCTGTTCGGGCCGCCGCTAATTCTTAGATCGCCAAAACCGGCGGCGCTGTCGAATCGAATGGTGATGTCTTTCTCGCGCTCGGGCCGCTTCAATTCGCACGTGACGCGAACCACCTGAGCATCGGTGCCAGTCACGTCGATATCACCCGAGCGAAGCTCCAGACGAAGCTTGCCGCCGGATTGAAAATTCGCCTCAAACGGGCGTTCGCATGTTCCCTTCACCTGCCCGCCGAAGGCAAGTAATGGGACCAGAAAGTAAAGGCTCGCACCAGTAAGTAGAGTTCGCATACGGTTACATTAGACAACGAAACTAATTGCCCGTGTGTTCCATTCATTCGTAGCGCAAAGCCTCGACCGGATCGAGACGCGCGGCCTTGTACGCTGGCCAGATGCCGAAGAACAAGCCGACACCCACCGATACGATGATCCCGAGCGCTGCCGCCCACAGAGGCACAGTAGCCGGTAATGACGTGAAGACCAGGCGGCTGACGACGGAAATGACCCAACCGAAAATGATCCCGGCAATTCCACCCAACGATGTGAGCACCGACGCTTCCAGCAGGAACTGTATGACGATGTCGGCCCTCTTCGCCCCTACGGCTTTGCGAAGGCCGATTTCCTGCGTGCGCTCGGTCACCGAGACCAGCATGATATTCATGACACCGATCCCGCCAACTAACAGTCCAACTGAACTGAGGACCACCATCACCAGGAATGTCATGGCAGTGATTTGCCTGAAGTCGGCAATCATCTGTTCGGCTGTTGAGAGGGCAAAATTGTCGGGCTTGTTGTAAGGCACGTGACGGTCGATGCGCAAGACGGTCACGATCTCGTCCAACGCCTGCGGGAGCTTGCCTTCCCGGGCGGTTACGACGATGGCATTCTCTTTCGCGTTCGGGAACATCTTCTGCATGGACCAATACGGCAGCAGGACGCGTTTGTCCTGGTCGCCGAAGAACGAAGCAGCCGGGCGCTGCATGGTGCCGATCACTTCGAACTGGTGGCCATCTACGTTGACTATCTTGCCGACGGGATCAATGTTGGCGAACAGGCTCTGCTCGACGTCGGCGCCGATCACGACGACAGGGGCTCTTCGCCGGCTTTCTTCGTCGGTGAAGAACCGCCCAACGTGGATATCCGCCTGCCCACCGTTGGCGTACGCCTCTTCCACGCCGAACAAATCCACGTCGTACATGTCGTTGCCTTTGTAATGGGCGTTGATGAAGCCGTGGTTGGAAAATAGCATCGGTGAGACATCCTGCACCGACCTGCAGCGCTCCTTGATATGCAAGGCGTTCTGATAGGTAAGGTTCTTGCGTGTCCGTTCCTCCGGAGTGAGCTCGGTCACGCGAAATCCGACGTTGAACTTGAACACGATGATCGAATTCGGTCCAAAGCTGCGCAGGATGGCCGCCATGGAGGCATCGAAGCCGGTCAGAATCGCGCCGACGCCAATGATGGTGCCGGTGCCGACGATTACACCAAGCACCGTGAGAAACGCGCGCAGCTTGTGAGAACGGATGGTTTCAAGCGCCAGCAGCAGTCCATTCGTGAATGCCAGCCGCGTCATGGCCTATCTCTCCACGCGCAATGCTTCAATCGGATCGAGCTTGGCGGCCCGGCGGGCAGGATAGATGCCGAAGAATAGACCTACCACCGCCGAAAGCCCCACACCAACGAACACGGAGGACCAGGGCAACGCCATCGGTACGGGCGTTGTGTTGCGAACCAGAATCGCCAGAAACCATGCGGCCACAACGCCGGCAAAGCCGCCTGTAGCCGCCAGAAATGACGACTCCACGAGAAACTGGTTCAGGATATCGCGCCGCCGCGCACCCAGAGACTTGCGGATGCCGATCTCATGTGTGCGCTCAGTGACAGCGGCAAGCATGATGTTCATGATCACGATTCCACCTACGATCATAAACACCGATACGATGCCCACAGCCATCCCGGCAATGGCAGAAGTCATTCTCTTCCACAGGCTGACAAAGGTCTCCGAGGCGAAAATCGAGAAGTTGTCATCCTGATTCGGACGCAAGTGGCGATAGGCTCGCAGCAACAGGCGCACGTCGTCCTGCGCTTCCAGCATATGTTCCTGGTCAATGGCTTTGGCGACAAACTCGATATTGCGGCGGGAGCCGTATGTCTTGAAGTAGCTCTCGATGGGAATCATCACAAAATTGTCGAGAGACTGTCCGAAAACGCTGCCCAGCGCCTTCGCTACGCCTACAACTTCATACGGATTGCCTTCAATCTGGATGGTCTTGCGCAGTGGATCGGCGGCTCCGAAGAAGCGGGTCCGCAGATCGTTGCCGATGAATACGACCGCGGCGTGACGTCGTACCTCCTCCGCGGCAATATTGCGCCCAATCGCCACGCTCACGTTGTTAATCGCGGGGATGTTGTCCGTGATGCCTTCAATATCCACACGCTGCACGGAGTCGCCCTTGTACGAAACGCGCCCGCGCCGGTTGGCCATCATGCCCATGTCTTTCAGGAGGGCCGCCTTACTTTTCACGAAATCGTATTCTTCACGCTTGATTTCGGGGTTCCGTTTCAACATCTCGTAGAACTTCTTCGGATCCCACGGGCCAAACCATGCCATGCGAACGACGCGAAATCCATCGGCCCCCATGTCCGAGACCTTCTCGGCAATGTAGACGTTCATGCCGTGGATGAGCGCGGTTACCACAATCAGCGTGGCGGTGGCGAGGATGATTCCGAGCAGCGTAAGAAAGCTTCGCAGTTTGTTTTTGCGCAACGAGTCAAGAGCGATGCGATTGGCTTCCCAAAAGGAAGCGGTTGGGCGAAATTTTCCCCTCTTGACCATAGGGTCTGTTGAACAGACGCACGCGAGTGGCAGTTTGTTCCCGCAAATCGTCCGCGCCGTTCGCTAATCGCGACCAATGCCCAGCGTGAGAACCGCCGGCTCGGGCAGCTCTTCGAACTCCAGCCTACCTACTTCCAGATCTTCACGCCGCCCCTTGCGCACCTTCAACCAAATCGCCAGCAGGAGTGCAAACAATCCCAGCGCGGTGCGAGGACTCTCGAGCGACCAGGTGACGATGCTGCTCAACACCGAGACGTAGAGTGAAACCGCGACGCCATAGATCAGCAACGTCTCGATGAGCGGCCGGCGGCCCGGCAGGTAGGAAGAGGTGAAAGGGACTTTCTCGAAACGAATCAACAGAGACTCCATCAGGATCAGCGATGGCAGCAGACAAATGATGCTGGCCGCGATCCCCATCGCCGGACCCAGCAGAAACATTTCGAGGGGCAGCGTGACGATGGCGACTGGAGCCACGGCGCAACAGAGAAGGAACTCATCCACCGCGCTCAGGAACGCCAGCCGGTTGCCCGGCTCGGTCACGCGGAACACCCAGTTGGCGGAAAGTTCTACCGGTAAGCGGAACAGGTAGCGGAAACCCGCCAGCACGAACAGCGAGAGTGCGAGCGGCGCTGAGACAGCGGCTTCGCGCAAGGCTCGAGACCGCACCAGCATTCCACGAAAATGGTCGCTCAGCACCAGGCTGAGAAAGCTTTCGAAAACCACCGCGATGGCTACCGCGGCAAATGCCGTGAGCACCAGCCGGTGATGACGGCTGCGGGCAAGAGTCTTGCCAATGAAAGCGAAAACCGCGAGCCTGCGCGAGTCCGCGAACAACCGGCCTGCGGCATTCGCGGCCCATTGTCGGCGCTCCGCTTGTGGTACCACGCTGGCAGACTCGAGCAGCCTCACTCGATGCCGGCGGTAGCTCCACAAGTAGGTCAAAACGGCTGCGACGGCGGCTGCGGCGCTGGCGATCCCGGCAATCAACGCCAATCGAGTCGCCAGGGGTTCGCGATTACCGAGAATCACTTGGTGCAATCCCAGGAACCAGGCCGGCGGTACCCACACTGCCCAATCGGGACGCTGGTTCATCGAGTCCTTCAAGCTTGGGATGGAAAACACCAGCGGCAATCCGCAGAGCAAGGACGTCAGCAGCAGACCCTGTGCGGCCAGCGAGACCCGCGCAAACTGGCGGAGCGGCAGAACATTCAGAAGCACGCCTTGCACGGTGACTAAGAAGAAGCATGCGAACAGCGCCGCGAGCGAGCATGAGACGAATAGCGCCGGAACCTGGAGAACGGTATGCGTAGCCCAGCGGCCCGATGCCAGCATCGGAAAGATCAGGCTGGGCGGCAGAGTGGTGGCGATGACGAACGAGCCGGCGAAGATCATCAGCGCGGCAAATTTGGCGGCGAACACATCGCGCATGCGCACCGGCAGCGACGCAAGCGCCAGGAAATCCCGGAGCCCGGGAAACAATGCGGGCCACTGTAGTGTGGAGAAGAGCCCAAGCACGAACATCGCCAGCGTGATGAGAAACAATGCGTCGGCGATCACCGCCATCTGAAATGGCTCGGCTGACGCCATTCCATCGAGCGCCATGTACTTGTGCCAGTAGGCCTGGATGAAGATGATGCTGGACGAAAGGAGAATGGCGAGGGCGCCGATGGCCACCACGCGCCACTCGCCGGGCGTTGACACGAGTTCGCTATCGAAAAATCGCAGGAAGAAATGGCGGCCCAGCTCAAAACGGGACGCATGAGTTTCCTCCAGCCATTCGTGCACGCGACTGAGCGCATCTCGCATCGAGGGTTCTGTTATCCGTGCATGGCGGCGAGAATGCCACCCACGATCCGGCCGGGATCTTCCTGATTCGTGAGTTGCGCAAACACGCCTTCAAGCGATGGTTGCTGCATCAGATCACGCAGGTGCTCGACAGCATCGTATGCTACGATCTTGCCTTTGCGCACAATCACGACCCAGGAACAGACCTTCTCCACGACCTCCAGCACGTGCGAGCTGTAGAGAATCATCTTGCCCTCCGCTGCCAGGGCCCGAAGCAAGGAACGAAGCATCAGGGCGGTATTCACATCCAGACCGGAAAATGGCTCATCGAGAATCAACAGCCCCGGATTGTGCAGCAGGGCACCGGAAAGCAGGATCTTCTGACGCATGCCCTTGGAATAGGATGCGAGGGGTGAGTAGCGGTCTTCCCAAAGTGAAAACAGACGCAGCATCTCATCCGCCCGCGGTTCGAGAATTCGTCGCGGAAGACCGCGCAGCCGCCCCACCAACTGCAGATACTCGCGCCCGGTGAGGTGAGAATACAAGTGTGGTTCCTCGGGTACGTAACCCATGCAGCGCTGAAATCCGATCCAGTCCTCGCGGACATCCTGACCGTGAAAGAGAATCTGGCCCGCGGTTGGATCGATTAGCCCGGTGAGCACTTTGACGGTGGTGCTCTTGCCAGCCCCGTTCGGTCCGACGTATCCCAGAATCTCTCCGGGGCGAATGGTGAAGCTGACACCATCCACGGCTGGGATGCTGTTGTAGCGCTTGATCAAGTTGCGGACTTCAAGCATGGAAAGCCTGCAGCGTGGAGTACGAGATCAAGTCGTCACTCGCGTCGGCAGTCGCCTGCAGAGCGCCCACGAGGCGGCTTCCGAGAGTTCCCGGAACCAGTTTGCCGCTGAAGGTCATATCCGAGTCGTCCACCTGCACGCGCAAGTGGACAGAATCGCCCGCGACCCGGATGTCCTCGAGCGGAGCGCTGCGCAGGGCGCCGTCAGGCGACTGGAAGTGGATCTCGCCTCTCCACACTGTGCCCTCTTTGGCGAGCACCAGCTCGATGGGTCTCGAGCGCAAGCTGCCTTTCCAGGTGCCGCTGAACTGGGCGGGGTCCTCGATGGATTGAGTCGCGGCGACGTGTGCCGTTGGTGCTGGTCCCATGACGAAAAAGCCGGCCATGAGGATCTCGAGCAATCCACCGGCGCCGGCAACGGCCAATTTCCAGGTGCCTGCACGCATCACCCACTGCCGGGCGAGTGAAGCCAAACCATCGGTGAATAGCGCAAGCACGCCATGCGTTGCCGCGGATTCGTCGTAGATCCACAGCATCTCTTCGCCGAAGCGCTGGCGGAAAAACGGCGGATGCAGCCACAGCAGAAATTGGTAGAGCGCCCGGGTCATGACGCCCGCCTCGGATTGTTAGTTTGCAGCCGCAGCCTTGCATGACGCACCACGCCTTCGAGACGCGCGACCTCGGCTAGCAGCACACGCCGCCCGAACGCCGTCAAGCGGTAATAGCGGCGGCGCGGATCGTCGCCCGCGGAGCGTCGCGGATTGTCAGCCGCGGAGCGGCGCGAGCATTCCTCGACTACAGCGTGCTCCAGCAGCTTTTGCAGGTTGTCGTACAGCGTGCCGGGGCCCAGCTTGTACTGGCCTTCAGATTGACGCGCCACTTCCTGCATGATCCCGTAGCCATGGCGCTCTTCGCCGGCCAAAGCCGTGAGGATATGCAGGATCGCCGGCGACAAAGGAACGAGAGGGCTCAGATCTTCTCTCATACTCGGGATCGGTTATATCGGAATCCGAGTATCGTGTCAAGCGGGTGCGGGACGGAGAATAGGCATGTGGGCGATTGGTGTGAGCGGAATCTAGCGGGGTCCGGCGGCTACGTTGCTTGCTGCTTCGCCGATGCCTTCGATGCGGCACTTCATGCGCAATCCGCGCGGGATCGAGCTTCGCCGCGCATCCCAATGCAGGATGCCCTGGCCGTGCTGCACCTCGCGAACCAAAATGTCCATGCGCGCGGAGCGTTGCTTGGTGAATTTCGGATCCAAGTGCTTCGCCTGCCGCAACAGACCAGCCGCCGGTCCCGCATCTTCCATGGTGACGACCAGCGGGAGTTCCCGGTCGCCGAGTTGCAATACATCGAACTGCAACCCGATTTCGTAAATGGGCAGCGGCATGCTTTGCTTTTCGAGGCGCACCACGTGGCCCAGCACAGTGACGCCTTCGGGAACTACGATGCGCTCGCCGTCTTTAACAGGACGTACGGTTCGGGCGGTGAAGCGGTCGCCGATCCTGGCTGTAGTCAGATCTACGTTCGAACTCAAAGCCAGGTCGAGCGAGGACCCGCTGGGCACCATGAATTCCGGGACGTTCGCGATACGATTTCTCGCCACCTCTTCGTCCGGTGGGGCAGTATTCTCGTCGTCATAATGTATGGCGGCTTCGGTCCGGTAATGACGGCAGCCGCTGAGTTCCATACGGTTCAGGCTCTCGAAATCCTTCAAGGCGGCCATGGAGTGTGAAGCGGCGACAGGGAGAAGGATTTCGGTATTATCGATGGCCACGCGCGCGTAGTTCAGGGTCGTGTTGGCCTCTGCCAGGCCCAGAGTTTCAGGTAAATCGTAGGCTTGCACTTCGAGGCGTATGAGGTCGAGCGTTGCGGGGTCGATCCAAAATGCGCCTTGAAATCCCACCCTGGATTCAGCGGCTCCGAAACGCAAACGGTAGCTGCTGCCGTCGGGCGCAACGTCGTAGTCATACTGCTCGGCGGGGCGGCCGGCCTGCTCGTTCTCGCCGCGGTATGTAAAGTGGACGTTCGAAGTGAGGAAGACGTGCTTGGCGAACAGCGCAAGCTGGCCGGTGCTGATGGTGCCGCGCCCCACCATCTCCGCGAGCGGCCGAGTTTGAAACTGGTGAGCGCCCGGGGAGGCGTACAGTTCCTGATTTCCAACAAGAGCTACCTCGAAGCGGAGCGTGTCGACCTTCTGCCAGCGCTCCTCGGAGGTTGACCTGCTGAATCGCTCGGTGGTTTGGGTACAAACGTAATCCGGAAGGCGGTCCAGTTCTACTCGCATGCGGGCGCGAAAGCGATCGAGAAGTCCGGGCGGTTCCTCGAACGCTCGCATCTTTGACGACGCGCAAAGAGCCATCGCGACCACTACAGCCAGGCGAAACATGGGACATATTATAGACCCGGATTCAGGTCTGGATCGAGAGTACCCCAGGGCTATTACGTACACCGCAGGATGACGGCCGGTCAATGAGCCGATTCTTCCTCAGGTCTTACCTGAACGCCACAGCTTGCGGGCGCGACGGGCCGGTAGCGAACGCGGTCTTGAAGTCCAGATGGAACCTCGGATCGAGCTGCAGATCGCCTACCGAAGGGGCAACCTTCAGCTCGCGATTGACGCGCATTCACGACTCGGGAGTGACAGATTCGATTAGCTGGCCAATATTTACCTGTACTACGTACTCGATGAATGGTTCGAGGAAGTGGTAAAGCCCCGGCTGATACGAGATCCGCTTTGCCGACGATGCCATCCTGTGCTTCCAGCACAGGGATAGATCGAGCTTCACATCGGTACAGTGTAACGGTTCACAATCTACCCCGGCGGTACAACAGTTTGGATCCGACGCGGAGACGGTAGCCGAGCGGCTTGATCACCACCAACAAGAGAGGCAGATCAGCTCCGGCCTTGCGCCAATACACGGGGCCATAGATCCTGTGCTTCCAGCACAGGGAGGATGCGGAAAAGGTGCTGAGGGTTTTACCGAAGCGGTTCGAGAAGTACGGTTTAACCCTTCACCCGGAGAAGACGCGACTGATTGAATTTGGGCGCTCTGCATTGGGGAACGCAAGGAGACAGGGGAAGAAACCCGAAACCTTCGCGTTCCTCGGCTTCACGCACATGGGCGCACGCAGCCGCAAGGGCAGGTTCACAGTGCACGTCACGACGCTAGCCAAACGGTTCCGGAGAGGACTGAAGGCGATCGCCGACTGGTGCAAACAACACCGGCACGACCCTGTGAACGAACAGCAGAAAATGCTGAATGCTAAGCTCCGCGGCCACTACCAGTATTACGGACGACCGACGAACTACCGCAGTCTGTGGCGGTTCTATCGGAAAATCCGGCGTATTTGGCGCATGTGGCTGAGTCGACGCACGCGCGGGAGGACGCTGACGTGGGAGAGATTTGCAGAAATCCTGCGCCAGTACCCGTTGTTGCGACCTCGGATCACCCACTCCTGGGCGGGAGCGGGGAGTCACGCCTGAAGAACCCGCTGCGGAAAATCTGCACGGCGGGGTCCGGGAGGGGGGAGAACAAAATGGGCCATGGCAGACCTAAACGCCACGAAGCTGGAAACGGCGGATAGAGCCAAGGAAAGCCTACAGCTTATGGCGTTCTCCTCTACTCGGAGGGCGGAGATGAGAAAAGCGTTGGCGGCGCATGGAACAAGCTTATCTGGCATTGTTGCAAAATGGGTAAGCGCCGCCAAGCGCCGCATCGCAACCACTCCACCAAACCTTAAACCTGCGCCTTTGTTTGGAATAACACCGTGTCGTACGTTGACTTCAGTTCGACTTCACCTCTTTGGTAGCCTCTCTCATTACATCTGCGGATGCAGGTCCGTAGAAAGCTCCTGGATTTTTCACCTTTCGTTCCTTCTCGTCGTACATTATGAATTCCAAGATCTGCCTGCCTTGCTCAACACTCGTACTGGAACTCGGTTTGTCCAGCATGCGTTTGATCGATTGCAACCACTTCTCCTTTGTCATCGTCGTATTAATCGCGCGGGCAGCAGTGTGACATTTGGAGCACTTTGTGGCGAATAACCTGTATCTCTTCTGCATCTCCGGTGGATAACCGGAGACGTCAATTTTATCCGAGCCTTTGTCCTGCGGCATCTGAACGTCAATCTCCTGCCCGAATAGCAGTGTGACAGCCCAGATGCCAATCACAGCCGTAGAAAACAAGAGGTTTCTCATTTTATTCCTCCTCACCACATCCAACGCAAGTCAACGCGAAGCATCTTGTCAGAGGCAAACTCACTGGATATGGGATCCTGGGCATGTTCATGCGTGTACGAGCCGCGGATGATTATATTGCCGAGACTCGTCAAAGCTTTCTGGGCCCCCACCCCCCAAACCGTTACACGAGTCCGCCCCGAATCAGAGATCTTCTGATTGAGGCGATCATAACGCGCCATAAGAGCAAAGCCGCGCCGAATATAATAGTCGAGCTCTCCGCGATACCCGTCACTGACGAAAGCACCCATGTTCTGGTCAGCGGTATTCTTCCAGCCATCACGGCTCCTGATGTACCCACCCACTACGTCGAGTTTGTCGAAGAACAAGTAGTTGCCGAAGACGCCATAGCGGCGGATTGACGGGTAGTAGGTGAATTCGTCCTCCGCACCTTGATTCTGCACCTGATACTTACGGCCTGTGTAGGCCAAAAATGTGAGGCCTCCCTCCGGTCCGAACAAATAATCGGCGTTCAGCCAAAAATCTTTGGCGTTCTTAGTCGAGTCGCCAAGAATTGGTTCGCCGCTAGCGTCCAATCCGTTGGTGACCTTGGCCGAAATCCCGACTATCTGCTTGAAAAGCGGCGCCGCCCAAGTGTAGCCAACATTGATTCCGACCGGATGTTGGTCGAGCGAGAAGTTGGTGGGGCTCGTTGAGGCCAGCGTCGGGGCCGGTTCAGGAAATAGGGAAAACATCATCGCGCCCCGCGTACCTTCACCCTCCTGCACGTGCATCATGCCAGCCTTTGCGAAAAAGCTGTTATTCGCACGGCCTTTCGTATAACTGAGGACTGCCGTCTCGAGCGCGCTTTCGCCGTCCTCGTACAACTTGTATTCCGCTAAATAGCTGAAAGAAGTCTGCGGTATAGAACTGGCCGCAAAGAGCAACGCTTTGTCCAAGTTAAAGCTCGACTTGGATTCCGATTGATCTCCTTCCTTGGCTTTGTCAACACTAAAGCTGCCTTGCGTCACGAGCGCCATCGAGTTCGTTATGGTCCACCGGGATTCTGGATCAAGATCGGTGATCTTGGGGGCAGGACCCTTCACCATCTGATCAGGAGGCATTCGATATCCCAGCCGCTTAAACATATATCCGGTCTTGTTTAGTACCGGAGGCATCATATGACACGCATAACATTTAACACCGTACTTTCGTGCAAACGCAGGAATAGCAAAGGCCGGCTGGCATGCGGATTCGATGATGCCTATGACAAAAAGTAAATACAAAGTGGTCTTGAGTGCGAACATTCGTCTCTCCTTCTGCACGTCTAAATCGTATCTCCAAGCTGCCCGACAGCCTGACAGATCACCGGCATGTTCTCTTGATACCTCGTTACGGATCAAGGGTCCTTGCTCCAAAGCAAACACTCTCCCGACGTTGCTCGTGCCACGCGGTCATTTGACAGCTTCTGATTCGTCGACTAATACATACAAAACATAGTCACAACAAGTTAGACCGTATGTTAGTGGCGGCGGCCGATGGGGCCATTATGGGCGGGACCAGGTGGGCCACACCGCCAATGCTCGATGGCGGTAAGTGGAGCCGGATAAACCGGAACGGGTTTCAGCAAGAAAAGCATCTCGAGTGCCCATGGCGTCGATCAGCCTGTCCGCGGTGCGAGGCGGCGGAGCAATCACATAGGCGAAGACAACTGGCTACGAAAAGAATGACGACTCTTTCCCACGGGCTCCTCAATCGCCGTGCCGGTGGCGGAAAAAGAGAATCAAGATTTTCCTTGGCACGCGCGGGAACTTCGCAGATCATGAGACCACTCCCGCGGCTCGCGTGACAGATATTGGGGTTGCCGAGCGAGGGGCAACCAAAGTTGCCGCAGGGCAACCCAACAAGAATCGCGTTGAATCCAGTGCTCCGAGCAATGTGGGCCGGAGTCCATTGCGCAACCACACAACTGGCCCCTTCCTGCCCGCCAAACTGGTACACTTTTTCGCCGCCACCGACAGACCGTAGGATTTATCCTATGAGAACCACAGATACCCTTACCATCTCGCTGCCGCCGGCCATGGCTCGCAGATGGAAAATTCAAAAAGTGGAAAACCGCACGCGCTCCGAGCACTTGCGCGAGGCATGGCGCCAATATTTTGAAAGCCGCCGCTTTGGGTCTACACATCAACCAAGGCCGAGGCGATAGCGGGATCTTGTGCCCCGATGATTATGGAACGTATAAAATATCACGCTGCCTATTCCGCCGGCGTGCGTTCGCTCACATGCCGTTAAAGTGTGCCTACTCGTACGCAAATAACCGAGTGTCATGGCTCACTTGCAGGAATGGGAATCGAATGTGGGACGCACGGGCACGGAAATTCGTCCGAAAGCCAGGCTCTTGGCAAGTTTGAGATGGCGAGTCGTCGTCCCCACTAAGTCCTCACTGCCATTGCCAATCAATAGATTTCGTGTGATATTGTTGGCAGAGCCTGAGTACGGTTCCAGCATCGACTTGATTCCGCCGGAGTAAAGCACTTATATTGGTCAAGTCAAAGACGCTGGAAACAACTCAGTTGGGCGTGCCAAGCGATGTTCGAACGATTGTGCTCGGTGTTCGACGTTTATGAGCCCGACTGCTCAGGCGCGTAGTGCATATGCCTGAAGATATTCGAATGATACTCTTGGTTGATGATGAAGAGGAGGACCTCCTCACAATGCGGCAGGCCCTTGAAGGTCGTGGTTACCAGACGTTGGAAGCTGGAAATTACGATCAGGCGCTGAACTTAGCGAGCCGGCACGCGGGACACGTTGACCTTGTGGTTACAGATATAGCGTTGCCTGGGCGAAACGGTTGCGAGTTGGCGAAGAGCCTATTGCGTTTTCAGCCGGACTTGAAACTCCTTTTTGTATCAGGGTACGCTGGTGCCGAGATATGCCGTTACTACGGGATCAAGGTCGCGGTCCTCCATTTCATGCGCAAACCAATCACGCCCGCCGAATTTGTTCTCCGCGTGCGACAAGTGCTCGATTCTGAAGAACGTTCGTTCTTGATGGATGCGGAGGCAGCAACGTCCTAGACTAGCCAACGCGGAAGAATTCGGTGAAAGTGGTGAAAGGGCGGGGTTAGCTTCCGTCTCACCTGAACCTCATTGAGGCGCAACGATGCCATTGCGAAGCGTGTAATGAATGAGATCACTGAGCGATTTTAGGTTGAGCTTGTGCATGATGTTCGCACGATGGTTTTCCACGGTTCGGAGACTGATGCCAAGTGTGTTCGCCACCTCTTTGTTCGCCTTCCCCTCGGCGAGGAGCTGGATGATTTCGCGCTCGCGTGAGGTCAGGCGGCTCGCAGAGGGAGGGGCCGCAACCGCCGCCGTGCTCCTCAGGTATCCGCCCACAACCACCTCCGATACGCTGGATGTCAAGTATATTTTGTGCAGGAGCAAGGATTGAATGGCAGCTAAGAGGTCCTGCCCACCATCGGACTTCAGTACGTAGGCGCGGGCTCCCGCTGCCAATACTTCGTGAGCCATCTGCTCTGAGTAGTGCATCGTGTGGACGAGCACTTCCGCACGAGGCAATGCCTTAACGATCTGGCGGGCGGCTTCCAAGCCGTTCAACTCGGGCATCGCGATGTCCAGAATCACGATGTCAGGCTGACGCGCGAGGGCCTCCACCACAGCTTGCCTGCCATTAACGGCCTCCGCTACTACCTCCCATCCAGGCTGCGCCTCAAGGAGCGACCGCAACCCTCGCCGCACCACCTCGTGGTCGTCCGCCACCAATATACGAACACGTTTCAAAGCCATTCCTCATAAAGCGGCACGATCGCTCGGACCGTGGTTCCTTGGCAATCACTGTCAATTTCCAGCCTGCCGCCCAGCTGCTCCAACCGCTCCTGCATGCCCGCAATGCCAACCCCGACCGCCCCGGAAGTGCCGTCGGTCTTCGACAGCATCTCTTTCGCTATTCCGCGACCGCGGTCGCTCACTTCGAGCGTCGTTTGCTCCGAGCCGCGAATCAAGCCAATCCTGGCAGTACTACTACCAGAGTGGCGATGCACGTTTGCAAGGCTTTCCTGGACTACACGGAACAGCGCCAACTCTACATGGTGAGGAAACCGCACCGACATCGGTGGCAGGTCCAGTTCGACCTCAATACCGCTTCGCTGCGCAAAACCCTTCGCATACCAGGAGATGCCACTCGTCAATCCAAGCTCCTCCAGCAAAGGAGGATGTAGCAGGTAGGAGATCGTGCGGACCTCAACTGCGCCCTGCTTCGTCAGCGCCACACATTCGGTGAGCGCTCTCCTGGCCCGTGGATCCAGCCGATGGGCCGACCCTTCGAGGACCGCGAGATTCATCGAAAGTCCGGTTAGTAGCGGCGCGGTGCCATCGTGTAAGTCCCGAGCCAGTCTTCGACGCTCCTCGTCCTGCGAGCGAACCAATCGGCCGTTAAGCTGGCGCAAAGCCCGGTCCGCCCTCTTTAGCTCTGTGATGTCATGAATGATAGTCTGATATCCGAGTACGTCTCCGTCCGCCGATCGAAGCACCGTGGAACTCACAAGACAGTACATCTCGTTTCCACGTTTTGAGCTCATTTTCACACCATATTCGCGAACGGATCCCTCTCTCTCCACTTCGCGTTGGAAACGATGGAGATCTTCAGGGTGGATATACATCGCTTCTGCGTTCAACCTAATTGCTTCCTCTCTCGTGTAGCCGAACAGATCGAGCCAAGCCTGATTGAAATCGACGAATTTGCCTTTCGGTGTGGTAATGATAATGGCATCATGGGTCTCGGCGAAGAGGGCACGGTCATCGCGGGAATGTCCAGTCAGCTGCCGTCCGTTTCTACCTGACATACGGATGCTGACATCTGGCGCGCCCGTAATTGCGATTCCTTGGCCAACACAGTTCCTGAGCACTTCAAGCGTCCGGCGGCTCTCTTCAGCCTGCAACGCTCGTCGTTCCGCGTCTTCTGCCAATCGCCTTTGGTCAGACAGTTCGAGCTTCAACGTCTCAATAACTTTTAGAAGTTCAGCGGTACGCTCCCAAACCCGAATTTCTGTTTGATCGGGCGCCGTACGCAACGACTCTCCACTCCGTTCCCTCGGGCTTCTGTGATGGCCCTCGCGGTTTCGGTCGGAAAAGTCATGGCCCAAGCAACTGCTTACACGTGCGCTCACAGCAGACCTCACTTAATAGAGCAGATTTTTAGAACAGTACTCCACAAATCCTTTATAGTCTAAAGCGAGGGCGAACCTTGCCCCGATGATTGCTGGAACGTATAAAATGCCACGCTGCCTATTCCGCCGCCGTGAGTTCGCACACATTCTGTTGAGGATCCGGAACGGGGATATTTCGCTAAACCTGAACTCACGGCCGTTACTTTTGGTTTAAGGCGTGACGGAGACGCAGATGATGGGTGAGGGTCATCTGGGCTTCGTCCATAGCCTTCCTCGATCTGCACACCATTTCTTCAGCGGCTGCCTTGTCCGGATCCGCAGACGTTACGGTTCGGTTCACCTGTACAGTGTTCCAATAAGTCATGGCGAACCTAGCCAGGCTGTTTTTCAGATCCTCGCACGTCTGACACCCGCGCATCGCTTCATCCGCTCTCACATTCGTCGTAACTTTCATCGCCTCACTCCCCTCTGGGGGAAGGGCAGTGCAACATGTGTGCCACTGTTCGGCCCGGCAACCCGCCGTTTTCCATCAGTTGTGAAACTCATTGCGCTGGAAGGAGTTGACGGTGTCGGTTCAGCGAGGAAGAAACTAGAGAAACCGCCTAGAGGTGCTCACACTCGGCTGGGGTGCTATCTGAATAGATAGTTTCGAAGCAGAACAGATAGGGCACACGCAAGCACATCCGTCATCTTGATCGCCTGCTCATTCGGCTGGCCACTGGTTCGAAGGCACCACGCAAAGACCTTACTCGTCGAAACCTCGTGGGTGGAGTGACGAACTCGCGATGCGGTTTGGCCCGGCCGAGGCGAACTCTTTTTTCGGCCTGTGTAACCTCTCCGGTTCACAAAAGAGCGATCACAGGAGGCCCTCCTCGCGGTGGACTAGCCAGTGGACACCGATGCAGCCGAGCACCGGATGCACCGGAAATTCGAGATTAGTTAGATTAGATTGATCTGCTCGCTGATGATGCCTCGATGCGCCGCGGGCGTGACGAAACGGGCGGGTTCTTTTTTCCGCTTTTCTGCGGACTGCTGCGATCAGCGGCTGCAGACTGGTCGCCGTAACTAAAGGAAATGAAGAACTTTGTGGGAAAAACGAAGCCAGTTATTTCACTGCAATCGACCGAATCGAAACCATCCAGATCTACCTCGATGCCGACCTGGCCGTTGAAAGAACACACCTCGGCTACGACGAACCCCCCTTTGCGAGGCGCTCCAAAACGCTACCAACTAGAGGTAATCCTGCCGAACAGGGTGGATTGGCCCTTGCCAGCAGTTGACCGACGCTCTTGACCAAGTCCCTAATCGTGAACGGTTTAACGATCACACTACACCTTTGCAAAGCGTTTGGGAGCGAGTCACAACAGGCCGTCATGAACAAAATCTTCAGGTCTGGTTTCAATTGCAGCAGATCGAGCGCAAGCTCGGGACCTGTGGTCTCGGGCATGACCACATCGGTCAGAAGCAGTTTGACCGAGGACTGGTTTTGCTTGAAAACGAATAGAGCTTCTTCGCCATTGTCTGCCTCCGCGACGGCGTAACCCTCCCGGCGAAGCAAAGTGGCCGTGAAATTTAGGACGATTGGTTCGTCATCCACGACCAGGATTTCTGCTCCATTGGTCTTGAGCTGGTCTACCATGTCACAATCCCCCTTTTCTCCCGCTGGCTCAACACCAGCTTCGGCGGAGAGCCACAGTCATCCGATCAAAACTCACTTTGCTGACTCGAGGCTGTTCGGACCCTCCTTGGCTCGGGTGACTCTCGAACCTGCGCTAGAAGTTGTTCCGAGGTGAATGGTTTCATTAAGAATGCAGCGGGAGTTGAGTACCGCCCCTTGTATCGCAACGCCTGTGCACCGGAGTAACCGGATACGAAAATAACGGAAAGCGCTTTGTTCAGCTCGGTAAGCTTTTCGGCGAGCTCGCAGCCGTTGATCGGCGACATCGCAACGTCGGTTATCAGGAGGTGAAGCTCTCCTTGATGCCTTTGGTAAAGGGTAAGTGCTGCGTTGGGATCGGACGCAGTAACCACCGTATAACCAGCTTGCACAAGAATATCCCGCATCATGTTAAGATCTGCGGGTTCGTCATCGACAACTAGAATCATTTCGTACTGCTCCACGGCGCGAGCGCGACACCGCCACGGCTTCACGGACGGCAGTACACGCCATTTGGGGGACGGAAAGTTGAAGCTCGGGTTTCACTAGCAATGCGAAACCTCTGCCGTTTCTTCGCTCTCGGGCGTTGGTCCAAGCGCCCAACCGGCCGGAAGGGTTTGTTTCGTTGGGAAAACAAACCCCGCAATGCCGGCGAGCCCCGCGGACTCTCAAGCCGTCACTTCGGGACGGATTTGTTGGGAGTCTCGGTCCGCAGTGCGTCCCCAACTGAACGTTAACATTATCTATAACAGCGTTACTTTCCGCATCCGCGACAATAACTCAGATCGATGTGCGGTGACTGCCTAGTTGCTCCTCCGCTGGTCCTCCGCCGCTCCACCGCAGAACGTCAGGTGGGAACCGAAGCAGTTCCGTTGTTCTTCCAGTACTAAACATTCTAGAACGAACTCTGAGGTCCAATGATATAAAACAATATAATAGGAATTCGACTTCCACACAGTCCCCACCGATTCCCCCGTCCTGTCCTCGGGTTCAATGAGTGGGGCGCTGGCCTCCACCGCGGCATCTTGTTGGTCCGCAAGCAATTCTGAGCGAGTCCCCTGAAATCTTCTCTCGCCCGGAGTGTGACTAAAACTACACTGAAACAGCAGCCCGCGAATCTGGATCCGGTGCGAGAGTTCACGGGTAATAGTCAGCGGCGAAAGCTAACTGTTCACCAGGAACCCGACCGCGAACACTACAGTATTTAACGGTATTTACCGGGTGTCCAGAGCGACATCGGCGCAATGGGCCATCACAGCAGGGAGAAACTAAGAAGTGGCCGCACTTCGATCTGAGTGGTTGTCACGAATGCGGAAAGCAACGCTTCTAGATAATATTTGCGATGGGGGGGGTTGCCTCGTGTTTGAGTGGCACCCAGCGGGCTGTTTCGTTTTAGGGTAGGAAAACTGGGACTGAGAGGGCGTTAGCACGCTCAAAAATAGAGTAACCTCCTTCGTGCCACCACAATTCAGCCGTTCCGACAGTGAGGAGATTAGAAGGCAACCTGGGAACGTGAATTTCCCATGGTTTGCCCTCCGAGTCAGGAGTCGCCACGAGAATACCGTCGCAGCAATCCTCGGTGGTAAAGGCTATGAATGGTTTGTCCCCCTTTACAAGTCTCGGCGCCTCTGGTCGGATCGAATCAAGGAAATTCAACTTTCTCTCATCCCCGGTTACGTCTTCTGCCGGTTCGATCCGCACGGTTCCCGATTCTTACGACACCGGAGGGTCGTTAGCGTTGTCGGAATAGGCAAATGTCCTATCCCCATTGACGACGCCGAAATTGCCGCCATTCAGGCGGCAGTTCGATCCGGGCTCCCGAGCCGGCCTTGGCCGTTCTTGCAAATCGGTCAGAGAGTGAGAGTCGAGCACGGACCCCTTTGCGGGCTCGAGGGAATCTTGCTGTACGTCAAAGGGCAGCGTCGCCTGGTGTTGTCGGTGACCCTCTCCAGCGATCAGTTGCCGTCGAGGTGGACGATGCCTGGATCGTCCCCACTCCCCAACAGGATCGAGTTTGCACTGAACGACATGTGTAGCGCTAGAGGGAGCTTGCTTTAACATTCGCGCATAATTAAAGGGACAAAAGGTTCAACAAAAAGGGGCCAGATAGGAACTGATTAGTTGTGGGTGTGACTGCATCTCTCCGAAGACACGCGTCAGGGTGGCGAACAGGGCGTCCACGCCACCAAAGAATCGATTGTGAGTCCCCGTCTTGCGCGTGTGCTGCCACAGCCGTTCCGTGGGATTCAACTCTGGCGAGTAGGGCGGCAACTGATGCACCTCCAGCCAATGCCGGTTGGATTTGAACCAGCTCCACACCTCGGCATCCTTATGGTAGGAGGCGTTGTCCTGA
>QHXW01000044.1 GCA_003223115.1 Acidobacteriota bacterium | reverse complement strand
TACGAGCGCCTCGTTCGGCATCAGTGGAGTCAATTCCCCAACGCTGAGCTCAATCACCTCCGGGCCGCCAGCGCGGAGCGCTCGGGCGATGCGCCGCTGAGTGCCTGGGCCCATCATCAACACTCATACTGGCCAGCCCCATGTAATGCCGCATCACGAAGCTCACTCCGACCGCATTTTACGGGTGAATGGCAAGGTGTGCCGCATCTGGGGCTGACGGTGTCGATTTCACCCACGATTGAGGCCGGTAGTTTTCCGTGGCGCGGGAGCGATCTAGAACTCGACGCTTCTGTGACTTATTCCTCAGCATACAAGGGCGAACGAACCCACGGCCTATAATCATGCCCATGGGCAAATCTGCTCAAAGAACCGGGCCTTCCGTCGACGATACGCCTTTCGATTGGAATTGGAAGTATGCGAGCTCACGCCCGTACTGTGCATCGCTGGCCTTCTCGATTTCGTCGAATAAGACGAAGCACGGCTTCATCTTTTCAGTATGGTGCTGGTTGAGCACTTTCTAGCTGAGCAAGCGCATGGGTTTCACGATGTCCCAGATATCCGGGAGGCGAGCCGTTAGTTTGGAAATTTCATGGCTGTGCTGAAATTCGGCGCAGTCGATCTTGATCATGCCGCTTGCATCGCCAACTAAGCTCTCGGCGGCAGCTTCCACCAGCCTACCCGAACCGTGCAGTTCTGTACGAGCCGGTTTCGCTTCGACAAGAGAATTCTCAAGTCTCGATGCGAGACGCCGCAAGCCGGTTGCAGTTCCAAGGCGCGTCGCAGTTCTCTCTCGGCTTCGTCAAGATCACCATTTTCCACGAGCGCGCTTCCCAGCAACTGATGAGGCTCATTATGTGTCGGCGGCAAGTTCAACGGCTTGGCAAAACCGAGGGAGGGCCCCGATCAGATCTCCTCTCGCCTGGATTTCCTCGCCCAGCTTCCAATCCAGAACGCCCAGGTTGCGCCGAATCGTAATGTTTTCGGGCTGCAGCGCATATGCCCTCTTCATAGCAGCGACGGCGGCGGCGATTTGACCGAGATCCTGCAAGGCCAGCGTCAGATTGCTGTGAATGCGCGCTTCATCGGGACGCAGCCGCAGCGCGGTCTCAAATGCCTTAACTGCTTCCGGGAACTTCTTCTGTCGCCGGAGAACGAGGCCCAGATTGTTGGCTGCATCGGCGTTGTATGGGTCAGCCTCGGTTGCCTTACGGAACCGATCTGCCGCCTCACTGAGCCGCTCTTCCTGGATGAAACGGACACCTTCAGCGATGAGCTGCCGAGCTTTCTGCGGGTCAACCGTTTGCGCCGGCGCGAGAGAGCGCAAGCAGTACGCCGGACAGTCAGGCGCATGCCTCCAGGCTTGAACGAGTTGAAACCGATCAGATGCTGAGCGAGGTTGCCGTTCCGCGACCATCGATTCGCACGGCTAAAGAGTTCTCAAGAAAACGATCAGCGCCTTCTTCTCCTCAGGTGCAAGATTCAGCGCGAATGGATGTCCCGTCACCGATCGAGCTTTGCTATCGCTGCCTTTGAAGCCGGTTGGTACATAGTCATCTCGCAAGCGAACAGGATCGAACCAGTCCTCAAGTGTAGCAATGCGACCATTATGCTCGAACGGTCCACGATACCAAACTCCTTTCAGGGACGGAACCTTATAATAGCCGGTGCCTTTGTGCGTTTTAAGCGCATAGCTTGGGTCGGTGCCAATTCGCATCTCCATCACGTCGAATCGCTGTTTGTGGTCCGCAGGCAGCTGGAACCCGTCCACCGGCATCAGCCTATTGTTGGTATAGAGAGGCGGCGTGTGGCACGTAGCACAACCTTCGCGCTCGAAGATTCTCTTTCCAGTCGCGGCGTCGGTGTCGAACCGGTTCGAGTTCGCCGGCGGCTGAAGTGAGTAGAGATAAAGGGCCAGGGCATACAGTGTTCGTCACTGTAGCGTTCACCATGACCGGCTTCGGAACCCTGTGGCTGAAAGTCACCGTAGCGATCTAATGCAGAGATGTCCTGCACCAGCGAGCAATAACGCATCAGGTCGCCGACACCGCGATGGCGCACCAAGCCGGTGTGATCAAGGTAGCGCCGCTGCTCGATTCCAATCAAGTCAGGAATCTGAGGCGGCAGGAAGATGCTGGTATTGCTGCGCGCGGTCACACCGGGCGGGATCGCTTCGCCGGCTGCGATGAGATCATCGAGCGACATCGTTCTCGCCTGCCGGTTTGGGTCGTCTGTCACCCATGGCATCTCAAACTGACGCGCGAAGCCGCGAATCCTTGCCAGCCCTTTTGCAGGATCGCCGAACTGAGCGGCTCGGCGAAACATCGACGCGCCCTCACGATCATTCGGGTTGTTCCCCTGTGCGCCGGGAGCAATGCTTCCATCCGCCATGACTCGCGTGTGGCAGGTATTGCAGCCCATGGAGCCCAGCTCAACCTGGCCCTTTCGCCGGATGACCCAACGCGCGAACGGAATCATGCCGTTGCTGCCGACCGGCATCCCGAGCCGATCGTAGAATTGCCGGTCGTGCCATCTACCGCGCTGAAGAATACGGGGGCATATGAGGTTGGTGCGTTGAACACCAGCTCGCCGGCGTTGATCCAGTCCTCGCGCGTCTTCAGCTTTGAACCGTCAAAAGCGATCTCTGGCTCCTGCCGGCGGAGCCATTCCGTATAGCCGGAAGGCTCGCGGTCAGGACGATAGACCGGATAGCTCTTATAAATGACGCGAACAGGCAGCCGATAATAAACCTCCTCAGAAATGTGAATGGGAGAGTACATCGGATTCGCGAGGGGCACTTCGAGCGCCGATACATCCGACGCCTTCCACGTCCGCGGAATATTCGGAGAAAATGTGCTGACGGCCAACAGGAGGGCCATCGTTTTCATGAACCGTTACCTCGCCGCAACCGGCCTGAGCTCGATTGTTTTGAAATAAACTTCCGCCCCTTCAGACTGAAATAGGATGCGTCCTTTGGCGAGAGAGGACGCCGTCCCCTCATTTACCAGCTTGTGGTTGACGTAGTAACGCACAGTATCGCCGACGGCCCATAACTCAAGGCAGTTCCATTGCCCATGCGCCTTTTCGACCTCATTCTGCGGATCACGGTAGCCCGCCACATCTTTCCATGGCCCTTTGCCAAAACGATCGAAACGGCCCTTGTCCTTAGTTTCACCTTTCACGGTGAGGCGGGTTTCGCCGACCAGAATGATATCGCCGGTGCCGCCTTCAATCATCTGGAACTCGATGGAGTGCGGCCAGATCTTGTCCTCTCCGTTTACATGAAACAACACGCCGCTATCGCGCGCCTTATCTTTTCGTGGCTCATGTGTGTGCTCGCCCCAGCGAAACATCACGTGCAGATAGTAGTTGTCGTACTCCTTCTCGGTGATGAAGTAGCCGAACTCCGCACCGGAAACATGTACCGCTCCGTTCTCGACGCGAAAGACATGATCGGGATCGTTGTCCTTCCCGTGCTTCTCGAGATACGTGTAGAATCCGTCAAGGTTTTTGCCGTTAAACAGCTTGAGCTTGGGGCCGAGCTTGGGATTCGCCGCGGACGCAAACGGAATACACAGAAGCAAAAAGATCACAATCATCATAAATTTCAGTGGGCCTCGGGATTGCGTACTTGCGCGATTTCACGTGATTTCTGTGCCTGCAGAAATGCCAGCAGGTCGATAAACTCCGAGCGCGTTAGGCTCTCGTCCAATCCTTCAGGCATCAGTGAGATGCTCGAGGGCTTGATGGAAACAACTTGTTTTCGCGGAATGCGAATCTCAGCCTGTGGCCTGGTGACCAATGTAATAGCCGCCGGAGTGTCCTCCCCCCTTACGCCGGCATAGGTGTCGGTTTTGGTTTCCACGTTGTAGATCTCGAATCCCGGCACGAAACTGGCGCTCGGGAACACGATTGCTTCCAGGATGTCATGGCCCGAGCGGATGGCGCCCACCCCGGTTAGGTCCGGACCAACGTGTCCACCCTGCTTCCCAATCGTGTGGCAATGGTAGCAGGCCACCTTCTCACCGAAGAAAATACGGCGTCCGCGGCCGATGTCACCGCCGGCGCTCAGTAATGAATCGAGTTGCCGGAGCCGTTTAATGCGCGCTTTCTGCAGTTCCTCTAAATGGGCTACGAGCGGGCGCGCGGCGCTGCGGATGTCTTCGGGATATTTCTGCAGAATCTCCTGCAGTCGCTTGGCGTCGGGCTCTCCAATAGAGACAGAGGACTTCAATAGAGCACTGACCATGGCCTTGCCGGTCTCAGCGCTTGTCGAATTCGAGAAGGAATCAAGCAGCCTGGGCAGGATCAGTGCATCGGCATGTTGCAGGTGCTGATTTGCAAGCGTGATCAGTTGCGCATCTGACCGCCTCGAATTTCCGAGCACTTGTGCAGCCGCCAGGCGCGTTGCGGCGTCGTGATCTCGTCCAAGCTGGCGGAGCAGGAATTGATATGCCCCGTCGTCAAGACCCGGATGGCGCCGCACCAGCACCGCCAAAGCAGTGGTCCGCAGTTCAGCGGGCGAGGCTGCGCTCGAGGCGATCTTTTCGAGGTGATCATCCAGACCCGTAATCTGCAGTGCGCGGATGAGATTCAATGCGCGCAACCGCACCGCCGCAGCTGAGTGATCCAATAGTGCACCAACCCGCTCCGCCCACAACGCAGGAAACTCTTTCAACTCGCAGCGATCCATGGTGTCCAGCAGAAACAGTTCGCGTTTGGCGCCACCAGCCGCCTCACTCAAGAGATCCCCGGCCATTTTTTGCACAGCCGCGTCAGCACAGAAAGCAAGCAGTGCCTCACGCACCGGCTCTGCTTCGGGACCAGGGGAATCGGGAGAGCGAAGCCGGGTTTCGAGAAAGCTCAGAATCGGCCCGGACCAGTCCCGATGGTGCGACACTACCCAAAGCGCAGCCGTACGCAGTTCTTTACTTTTATCGCTGAGCTCGGGAATGACTTGTTCCGCCGTCAGAGGTGAATGGTCCATCTGGTCGAGGGCAATCAGCGCCGTCTTACGGATTTTTAGGATTCGCGTTCTTAAGCGCTTCAATGACTGGCCCCGAACTGTTTAGTTCAATCAGCGCGTAAGTGACGGAGTGCTCATTAAACCGATTGGTGGCGCGCGAAGCGGCTGAGATCAAGGCTGGTACCGCGCGTGGATCGCCGATTTGTCCTAACGCAGTCGCCGACTGGCGCCGTGTTCCAGGTTGATCGTCAATGACCATTTGCGCCAGGCGGTCTACAGCCTCGCGATCTCTTGCCATTCCTGCGGCGCGCGCGGCAGCGATGCGCACGTGAAAATTCGGATCCTCAAGCGCGCTCCGGACTCCTTCCTTTGCGCGTGACGTTCCAATGCGAAATAAAGCCCAGACAGCCGCGCTGCGAGTTTCGTACCACGGCGAATTTTCGCGCGTCGCTACAAGTGCATCGATGGCTCGATCGCCGGCTTCGACGAGCAGTTCCTGTACCCGGTCGCGTACGGCTGGCCGAGAGTCCTCGAGATATCGCGTCAGCTCAACGGGTGTTTTTTCGTTGCGGTTCAGAGCTTCTCCACGCGGATCGCGGACCACTGGCGAACCGATCTTCCGTATGCGATAAATACTGCCTTTGATCTCCGGTTTGGCCACACGTGAAATCGGACAGCCGTGAATGAACCATGCGCCCGTGTCAACCACCAGCAAACTGCCGTCAGAATCCTCTATGACGTCCGTGGGATGAAAGTCGGGATCGACGGAAGTCAGAAAATCGGAATCCTGGGTATGGAAGGTAGCCCCGTCCCGGGACAGTATGTGCCGTTGCACGCGGTGCGGATTAAATTGTGCGCTGAAGAGATTGCCCTTGTACTCCGCGCCGAAACTGGTGCTGCGATAACGCAGCAGGCCGGCCGGCGCGATGCGCGCGAACTTTGTCATCACTGGCATCAGATCACCGGTGCGCTTGAACTCGCTCGTAACCGGATAGGGCTTCGGATAAACGCCGCCCCAAACCCAGTGCATAATCGCGTCACGCTGCCCATCGCGCGGGTCCTGAAAGTACGTCATGGTGCCAAAGGTTTCTCCAGTCGGCAGAAAAACAAGTTCCACGGGATTATCGAAACCACCGCCGGCCACCCACTCGAGACCGGTTCCATCAGGCCGGAGGCGCCAGATGCGGGAAGCCTCACCTTTATATTCACGGCCGTCCTTGGTTTTTATGTCAAAACCATGACGACCATCAGTCAGATACAGCCAGCCGTCCGGGCCGAAGAACGGTCCGTGTAAACTGGCCGCGTTGGACGAGAGGTGCCAGCCTGTGACGATCACGTCGAGCCGGTCAGCCACACCGTCACCATCTGTGTCTTCCAGTCGAAGCAGATCCGGTGGCGTCGCGACATACAACGCGCCGCGGTACCAGACCGCCCCCGCCGGAAGCGTGAGATGGTCGGCGAAGATCGTGCTGCGGTCGTAGATTCCGTCACCATCCGTATCTTCGAGCATGCGGATTACATAATCCGGCTTGGCGGCCATCTGTTCAGTCGTGAGGGTGTTTCCGGAGGATTCGCACAAAAACAGCCGGCCCCGATCATCAATGGTTCCCATCATGGGATAATTCACGAGCCCGGCTCCGGCGACTTTTTCCACTCTGAAACCACTTGGTACCTGAATCGCACCCAATCCCGTGTGCGCAAGGTGCGGCGAACTGGCCTCTCCGCCTGCAGCAAATATCGCCGCAACCGCGATTTCAACCCCAACTGCTACCATTCGAGGACAGGGGCGGTACGATCCCCGAAACCGTTTCAAAATCATGGTTGACATGTTAACACCGGCCCGATCCGAGCACAGTCCGCATTATTCGTTTAGTTCGATTCCCCGTTAGGTTAACCGGGTGTATACTTGCCCGAAACCGGGTGCCAAAATGAGCCCGGGTTCGTTGATGGGAGGACGTTATGATTTCAGCAAAGGTTTCTGTTTTCCTGCTTCTCTCGCTGCCTCTAATGGCACAGACCAGCCTGTCCACTCTCCGCGGCAAAGTGACGGATCAATCGGGCGCGGTTGTGCCCGGAGTGGAAGTCACCGCTGAAGAGATTTCCACTAACATACGGGCCAGGATGGTCACCACCGATCATCTCGGCAATTATGAGATGCCGGACCTACAGAAGGGACGTATCGATTGCGCACGGTCATGAAAGGATTTAAGACTTTTGTCGCCGAGGATATCCCTCTCGAAAGTAACCAGACCAAGCGCGTCGATGTCGCACTGCAGGTAGGCGAGACCGGAACCGAGGTGACGGTGAGCGGCGCAGCGCCCGTCATCGAAACGGAAGAAGGCAAGATCGGAGCAGAGTTCAGCGACCGGCAATACAAAGATCTCCCCATGCCCGGCAATGCGTATTCATCGCCCATCCCGGTGCTGGTGACCATGGCGCAGGTTCAGACCGACGAGGGCAGCTATAGCGTCTATTTCGCCGGCCAGGGCGGTTCGCAGCTCGACATGGGCATGGATGGAGTTAAAGAAGAGAGCATGAACACTCAAACGGTGAACATGGAGAGCGTGGAGGAAGTTAAGGTTGTTGCAGTGAACAACTCGGCCGAATTTTCGCGCGTGGGCTAGTAATGCAGTGGAGATCCTGGACCGTCGCTTCTACGCAGGCTGGCCAAGTCGGCTGAAGAAGCTTGAAGAGGCGCGGGCGAACGAAGAGATCGCACTGGCACAGCAGCAGGTCTCACTCAATCTCAGCTTGCCAAGCTCATCGGTACCACTGCATCGGTCATCTGCCGCCTTGAAGACGCCGATTACGAAGGCCATTCGCTGGCAATGTTGCGAAGGATCGGCGGCGCGCTGAATCAGCGAGTCGAGATACGGTTCATCCCGATGCGGCGCTCGGCGTAGCAGAACTGGTCTCGCACAGATCAGACCTCGGCGGGCCGTAGAACAAAGCGGTCGCAGATCCGCGCGGTTCGTCGCGAAACAGAAGCTCCTCCAAGCCAACAGAAGGCCGACACAAACAGATTGCCGTTTGCTTGCGAGCGAAATCCGCAACAGCATTCAGATCGGCGGTCACCTGGTTGGAATTCAAGTGACTCACCACCTCCGTGGGTCCGTCCTGCGGAAAATAGGGCCTGCGGCCGCCGTTGGTGCCCATGCCGGAAAGCAGATCGAGAGCCACCGCGACATAGCCCCGGCTTCTGCAAGCTTATCGGCCAGATCCTGAACCCAGTCCGTAAGCCGCAGTCAGGCTGCCCGCGCGCCAGACTGGGGGTTCAACCCCCCCCAAAAAATTCTAGGAAGAAATCAGTTGCGGGGGCGCGGCGGCTAGGCTACTAGGCTACCCGAAGACGCCAACAACGAACTCAAGGTTTTCCTGTGTGCGAAGTGTGTTCCGAGCCACCCGTAGATCGGAAGTCGAGACGGTGATGGGTCGCCGATTCGATCCAAAGTCGACCGACCCACAATCCCACATTCCATTACCCAACCTGTCTCGGGCTTCGCCGTTCGGTGGTCTGCCTTGCTCGCTAGGATACAGAGAGATGGCGAACAGGCCATCACAACCTGTTCTCTTAGAAGAGAGCCAGTTGCTCCGAGGGTTCCGGCCCATAGCGAAAGCGGAGGGAATTAGCTTCCTCGATCCGGTCCCAATGTTCGCAGATCCAGGTGAGCTCGCGCGCGCAGGTCTCAGGGACGACTCCGGAACGCAGCAGACAATACAGCAGCTCATATGCTTCGGCGTAACGCCGGTCTGAAATGAGCGTTCGAGCGTACGCTAGTGACTCCGGAGTCTCCACAACCGACACTGAGTCGAACGTCACGAGCGTCGAGGTGCGTCCTTGTGGAACAAGCGCAACTACTACGTTTGAGTCCGGCGCGTCAAGTACTAGCAGACACCGACGAGCGGAAAGCAGATCTTGAATTTTCCGGCAGTTTTCTTCGGTTGTCCCTTCGAGACATAGGCCGAGCTGAGACCCAAGCTCGCCGGCGATTTGAGCTAGACTGCGGTGAAAGCAGGGAACCCAGAGCACAGCTTCGAATTGTTGACTGGCCTCGCGCGCGAAGCGCAAGGCAGCCGCGCCACTCACTTCCAGAGTACCGGCCTTATCGGCCAGACGAGAGTAGAAGTCCTCAAGATCGGCAGAGAACGCCGCGTTAAGCAGCTGGCCCGGCCCGCGGTCTCTTTGCCAAATCCAACGTTTCAGCAGTCGCAGGGCGGCGAGGCGATTGGTTCTGGCGTCAACGAAATTTCGCCGCTGCAGCAAGGTCGGGAAAGGACAGTCGCTGAGCAAGACAGTAACTAGCTCCACGCGAGCTCGATGGGCTTCCTCAAACAGGACGGGTTCCCATCGTTCGCGCGGCCAACGAGCTGGACAGGAGGCTTCGGAGAGCAGTAGTACGATGGCATCAGTGGCGAGCCCATTCTCGACTTTCCCGATAAGATCTTCACCCGGCAGAATAAGGCCCTCATCGGTGTCGCAAATAACGTTGCACCCGAACTCCAGAAATTCCGTCAACCGTCTTGCAAACTCGTGGTCTGCTTCAGCATGTGCTAGAAAGATAGTTCTTAAGCTCATGAGTGTGGGCCCATTATTGCTGACGCCATCCAGCCAGGCTGAACCCAGTCCGCATGTCGGGAAGTCTGACTGGCTCGTCGCACATAATTGCCGATAGCCCACGAAGCCACTTCATGGCGCGATCGCGCTAATGAAAGATCCCTCCAGTCGCCGTGGCAGAACCGAGATCGGTCACCTGTTGGCTGCATGTACCGCCGTCCTGTGCGGTTCCGCTTGTACCGGTGCCAGGTGTGTACATGGGTCAAGCGCGACCCTCATCCAAGATCCGGTAGATCTGTGCCCCGTATTTCTCGACGGCGTTGATCCCGAGGCCCGGGACAGCCAGCAGCTCCCTTGCCGTTCTTGGGCGACGGCTAGCGATGGCTCGCAAGGCCTCGTCGCTGAAAATGCGAAAAGCAGGCACGCCGCGGCGCTTAGCCTCATGCAGGCGCCAGGCGCGCAGCGCCTCTTCAATGTGGAGATCCAGGCCTTCTGATCGTTTTGGCTCGGACACCGGATTCGTCTGAGCCGGAGTTTCCGGCCTCCGAGCTCGCTTCCGCTTTGCGGAGGTAGTGGTTCGCTTCTTGCGTTGGCGACTTGCAGACGCGGCCGCTTTGTCCTTCATGATGAACTCGAGGGGCGTTTCTTCGTCGACAGATAGGGCCGCGCGCGTGAGGCCGACCTTGCGGTAGAGGATTTGTTTACCGTTCTTCTCGAAAACCGCATCCGATAGCCGGACGAGTCCTGCACGTGCCATCGCTCCCAGCACTTCTTCGAACGTATCCCGGCTCATGTCACTGTCCGGATACAGTTCGCCAAACAGCTTACCCGTCGATTTCACCTCGCTCGAGCGCAACGCGGCTATTACACGAAATAGCGCCGTGCGCTCCGCCTGCGTCGCTGTCCGGAACCGTTGCGCAGCGCACCGTGCAGGAGCACAGAAATCGCAAATCCCACACACCTTTTGCCCGTCAGCGAGGTCGCCAAAGTGACGCACCAACGTGGACATGCGGCACTGGTTGCCCTCGGCGTATCGGATCATCTGCTCAATCTGCGCCCGCTTCTGCTCACCCTGGGCAATGTAAGATTCGCGCCACAGGTCCTGGCCGCGGCTCACGTTCTCGGCGAAGTCCAGCACGGCGCCGCCATGGATCCAGAGTTTTTCCAGGGCTTTGTCGAAGATGTCGGGATCCATCCGCAGCCGCCTCTCGAGCGCCGACTTTTCCTGAAACTCAGGCCGGAGTCGGGCGAACATCCCTTCCAGCACGGTCACATCGGGATAGTCGCGCTCGAAGAAGAAGTCGTGCGTGTGGCGATCCGCGTAGGAGTGCATCAAAATCGCGCGGCTGGGTTTTCCGTCGCGCCCGGCGCGCCCGATTTCCTGGTAATACGCTTCCAGGCTCCCGGGCAGGGCAGTGTGGATCACCGTGCGGACATCTGGTTTGTCGATCCCCATGCCAAACGCGATTGTGGCCACCATTAACTCGATTCGGCCCACGAGGAACTGTTCTTGGACTCGTTTGCGGTGCTCCGCATCGAGCCCGCCGTGATACGCTGCTGACGGGAAGTCGTGGGCCAGTTCGGCTGCTAAAGTTTCGGCCTGCTTTCGAGTGGGAGTGTACACAATTCCGGGTCGGCGTTCCGCCTCACGCAGCAGTTCTCGAGCAAGCCCGGCCCGTTGCGACGGGGCGACCTCGACTACCTCGATCGCAATATTGGCACGCCGAAAGCCGTGAATGAATCGTGCTGGCTGCGCGAGCCCCAACTGCTCGCTGATGTCATTCTGAACCAGGGGCGTAGCCGTAGCGGTGAGTGCCATAACAGGCGCCGGTCGCAATTTGGGCAGGTATTGGCCCAGCCTGCGGTAATCCGGCCGGAAATCGTGCCCCCATTGCGAAATGCAGTGGGCTTCATCAATGGCGATGAGCGACGGTTTTCGTTTGGTGAGCAACTCAGGGAAACCGGCTACCCGTAACCGCTCGGGCGCGATGAACAGAAATTGTAACTTGCCGTTTAAGTAATCCAGACAGGCCTGACGCGAGGCGGCGCGGTCGCGACCGGAATGGATCCGCTCCACGGCGAAGAGGCGCTCTTTGAGCTTGGCTACCTGATCTTCCATTAATGCGATCAGTGGGCTGATCACCAACGTCGTCCCTCCGCGCGCGATGCCGGGCAATTGATAGCACAGCGACTTGCCGGATCCGGTCGGCATCACCAGCAGCACGTCCCTGCCCTCGATCACTGCCCGGCAAACTGCTTCCTGGTTCGGGAGGAACGAGGAGAACCCGAAGGCCCTGTGGAGCAGACCAGTCAGTGTTTCGCTGATCTGCCCTGGTGGCGCAGTGGACCGTTCTGGCAAGGCGTGGGAGGTTTGGGAACCTCCAGCCGCCACTGAAGCCTTGGCGGCCGGCAGCGTCTGCCCGACCTTGGCTACCACCTCCCGCACGTAGTCCTCGATACTCTTCAAAAACGGCCCCAGCTCCGCTGTACCCCGCTGGATACGTTTTAGATATGCTTCCCATCGGCCCGTCATTACGGGGCTTTTGACCTCGGCGTGCACCGATTCGATCAGCCGGACGCCCTTGTCCGTCGCTTCAAGGGTCCGGCCATTGCGCACTACGTAACCTCGCTTGAGCAGTACCTCGATAATGGCCGCCCGCGTTGCCGGTGTGCCCAGGCCGCTCTCCTTCATGGCATCCGAGAGCTCCTTCTCGTCGAGAGTTTTACCGGCCGTCTCCATAGCCGTAAGCAGCGTCGCTTCCGTGAAGCGCTTGGGCGGCCGGGTCTTCTTCTTCAACGCTTCGACATCGACGACTTCCTGAGGTTGACGCTTCACAAGATCCGATGGCAGAACCGGCTCGACCCGCTGTTCCTCGTCGCCTACCGCGCCCTTCTTGATTTTCCCGTTAGCGGAGGCTTCTAGCACCTTCCAGCCCTCGTGCTGTACGGCTGTGCCCGAAGTGTGAAAGTGATCAATGATGTCACCATTTGTGATCGCGGTGATCACAGTTGTCACTGACCAGATGTGGTCGTCGTGCCAAGCGCTAAGCAGTCGCCGGCAAACCAGATCGTAGATCTTGCGCTCGTCGAGGGACAAGCCTGCCACTTCGGGCGAGGTGATCGTGGGAATGATTGCGTGGTGATCGGTGACCTTTGAATCATCTATGAATCGCTGTCCTAGTGGGCGTTCACCAGTTCCAGCAGCGAGGCGCTCTCGATAAGGTGCCTCGACCGTTTTGACGACGCCCCGAAGTGTGCCTGCCACATCCTGCGATAGGTGCCGGCTATCTGTGCGAGGGTAGCTGATGAGCTTGTGGCACTCATACAGCGTCTGCGCGATATCCAGCGTTTTCTGGGCACTGAAGCCGAAGAGCCGGTTGGCGTGCCGTTGAAGTTCCGTCAGATCGTAAAACAGCGGCGGCGCCATGCGTCGAGTCTCAGATGCGATGGACTCGATTGAGGCTTTGCCGATGTGCGCGCGCTCGACGATGCGATTTGCCTCTTCTCCATCAGCAGGCAGCCGCGTCGCCTTGCTCAGCGATTCCTTGTCTGCAAGCTCCTCCGAAAGACGGAACCATGTACCTTGATAGGTGCTCCTGTTGGCGTCGCCAGCTGGACGGAAGTTGGCCACGACCTCGACGTAGTGTTCGGGTATGAAGCTTCTTATGGCGAGTTCACGCTCGACCACCATGGCCAAGGTAGGAGTCTGCACCCGCCCGACGGACAGCTCTTCGCTACATGCGAGCGAATATGCGCGCGAGAGGTTCATGCCCACCAGCCAGTCTGCCCGGCTGCGGCCGCGAGCGGCATCGGCCAGCGCATCATAATCGCTCCCCGGCCGCAAAACCTCGAAACCCTTACGAATAGCCTCAGGCGTGAGCGAAGAGATCCACAGCCGACTCATCGGTTTCCCGCACTGCGCCGCCTCGTATATGTAGCGGAAGATCAGCTCTCCCTCGCGGCCCGCATCGGTCGCGCACACCACTCGTGATATCCGCGGCGACTTGAGGATTTTCTGGACTACCTGGAACTGATCCTTGGTTTTGTCGTAGACAACCAGCGGCCAATGTTTTGGCAGGATCGGGAGCAGATCGCGCCGCCAGTGGCGCCATTCCGGGTTGATCTCATGCGGCTGTGCGAGGGCGACCAGGTGGCCGAGCGCCCAAGTCACGACGTAGCCATTGCCGTGTAGATATCCGTCACCCCTGCCGGTCGCACCCAAGACACGCGCGATATCGCGCGCGACCGAAGGCTTTTCGGCCAGTACGGCAATGGTGCCGGATTCGGGAGCCGCCATCGTGAAATCCTAGTTTAGCGGTGCGGCCCGTTTGGGCGCGCTCCTACCCGCCACTGGTCCAGAGCGTGGCACGAGGCAAATGAATCGTATCCTCCAAAAAGGGGCAAGCGTACCGTGTTAAATACCAAGCCGCAGAATGTGTTCGCGGCGATCCGTGGTTTCGCCTTTGGCTTCCATTCGTAATCCTCCTGTCGCCAGATTGCGCCGGGACTGCATTGCGGCGAGATGCACAAAGGCCGCCAATACAAGGGTGAACGACTGGTCTATGATAGGACCGAATGCGCATCGATCCCCAAAGGGACAATCGGCGGGACGCTACGCCAGCACGTGCGCGTGTTCTACCTTCACTATGAGGAGACGATGCAATCGAGCTGTCTGCGCCTGGTAGAAAGCTGCTGGTTTCTCTCGCCATGGATGGCAAGTTCAGCCGGGAAGGGCTGCAATCTCTGGATGAAGACGACGATATGCTGACCGCGATGGCGTATGAGCTAGTCACGGAGAACGGCGTCGGCGAGTCCGCGGCTGCGGTGTGGCGGCAAATTCAGTCAGAGAAATAGCAGTGTTCTGAATTCCGCCGACAGGCCGCCTGAGCCTACGCCCGCTGTCGAGGATGAGCCGATTACAGTGTCGCCGGGCAGGCCGGCCCTGACTGTCGAGACAGCGGTCGAAGCTCCAAGATTCGGAACACGGACGCCGTTGGCGCGTCCGCTTACGCGGCGAAGAGAGCCTCCACAGGCGGATCTGCAATTCCCGCTGTTCTGACGTCCGCGGGAAGCCGACAGGCGAGAGCGACTTCGGAACGGCGAAAAGCTGTAGCGCTCCCCGTCGCGAAATGGAAGTACGAAGGCCGGTCACTTGAGGGAGCCGGCGATCAGCTTGGACTTCGGCTCTTCCAACGCAGCTATCTGGCTTTTCAGCCGCTTCAGCTCCCGGTTGATGTGTGCAAGCTCGGTTTGGAACAGCAAAGCTTTGGGCTCGGACGGAATATTGGCGAACTAGAGGTCCAGAAGAAGCGGTCGAGGCGGTTCAGTGAGTGTACGCGGCCGCTTTCGTTTCAGCACGGCTACCTGCTGCCGCAGAGCGAGAACTTCCAGGGAGGTATCCAGACGACTGCGGAAGAACACGCGGATGGCAGCCAGGGTGCGTGATCAAATGGAGCACGAATCAACCGTTGTACATCCCACAACACCTCCACGGCCACGCCTGCGGCCCCGGATCGCAAGCTGCTGATTTGAATACCTCAGGAATTTTGACTACGGACAGGCCTTGCCCAGCGCGCGCTGCATGATGGCGAGGCGGCTGACAAACTGCGTCACGGGCAGTTCGAACTAGCAGACGAGAAGCCCTTAAGTTAAACTTTGTTTCACGAGGGGGGAATTTCGTGAATCGATCAAACAGCTTCCGGACCTTTTGCTTTACTAGCTGGCTTGTCGTTTTCAGCGCAGGCTTTGCCATGGCGCAGTCCAACAGCGCCGTAATTCTTGGCACAGTGAACGATTCCTCCGGCGCTGCCATCGTCGGGGCCAAGGTCACTGTCCTAAACCGGGGCACCAACATCTCGATCACCGTGTCGACTAAATCCGACGGCCAGTACACTGTGACCAATATTGAACCGGGCTCCTATCGCGTCACAGCCACGTCCCCTGGCTTCACGGAAAAGAGCATTCGCGATATTACCGTCTTCGTCAATCAGTCGGTTCGCGTGGATGTAAACCTGGAAGTCGGCGCCGTGTCCACCCGCACCGAGGTAGAGGCTACTGCTCCAGTCGTGCAATCGGAGACATCATCCATTGGCCAGGTAGTGGACTCGAGGCAAGTGACCAAGATGCCGCTCGACGGCCGCGGTAATCTCAACGGACTCCTAGCCCTAACTCCGGGCGTGATGAGCACCGGCCAGAATCCGCTTATCTCCGGCGGCGTCTGGTTCGGATCCACGAATTTCACCGTCGATGGAGTTTCAGACATCGACACAGGTAATGAGCGTCTGGGACCGGTAGTGCCTTCTTTGGAGTCCGTCGAAGAATTCAAGGTGATCAGTAACGGCGCATCGGCGGAATTCGGCCGCGGCGGCTCGCAGGTGCTGGTGCAAACCAAATCCGGTACGAATCAGTTTCACGGAAGTTTGTTTGAGTTCAACCGCAACGGACTCCTCGCCGCGAAGAATTTTTTCGCTACCAGCCTCCCCAAGCCGCCGTTCAATCGCAACGAGTACGGTGCGTCATTAGGTGGGCCAATTCTGCGGAACAAGCTGTTCTTCTTTTCCGCTTTTGAAGGGTTGCGCCGCATCACCGCTGGAACGAGCATCACCGCCCAACCAACCGACGCGATTAAGTCCGGTAACTTCGCCGGACTATCCCTGATCACCGATCCCGCGACCGGCGCGCCATTCCCTGGAAACCAGATTCCGTCCGGCCGGATCAGCCCGGTTGCGCAGAGTCTGCTGAAATTCACTTCCGAGCCAAATCTACCGGGCGCGGCGGGAGGACTCGGCAATAACTTCGCCTACAACACTCCCACGCGAGAAGCGAACGACCGCTACTCCGGCCGGCTCGATTACCAGCTTACGTTCAAAGACAGGATCACCGGCCGCTACTACTTTGCCAGCGACGGACCCTACCAATCGGGCGTGGGACGAGCCACGGACAAATACGGTAACTGGGGTGGATTCGGCGCATCCAGTCACAATGCCGGCGTGTCCTACACGCGCGTCGTCACCCCTACCGTCATCAACGAGGCGCGCTTCGGATTTCTGCAGATCAATTACTACCGCACCCCGCAAAACTATACGTTCGATCCCAGCCCGCTGATACCCGGCCTGATTGCGCCGGTTCCGGGTCTGGGCGGGTTGCCGACCGTCACCATCACCGGTTTTGCCGGATTCTTCGATCAGCCCGGCTCTGGCGACCGCCAGCGTGATTACGAGGTCTACGATAATCTGAGCTGGGTCCGCGGAAAGCACTCCATGAAGTTTGGCGGCGAGTACCAGCGCGTATCCGCTTTCAACTTCCAGAATCCCGCCCCGGCGCGCGGCAGCTTCGCTTTCGACGGTCGGTACACCGGCAATTCCTTCGCCGACTTTCTGCTCGGCGACACCTACGCCACGTCGCGCACGACCGAGAATCTTCAAACCGAACCACGCAACAATCGCGGTGCCATTTTCGCCCAGGACGACTGGACCGTCTCCTCGAAGTTGACGTTGAACCTGGGGCTCCGCTGGAATTACGAAGGAATCTTCGACAATGGCTTCGGCGCCGGCAATCTCGCCAACTTCGCTCCCGCCATTGGGAAGATCGTCGTCCTCAAGGGGACTCCCAACCCGCTATTCGCCGGCCTGCCGATAGTCAGCGGCCAAAGCGTGGGTCTGAATGATTCGAACTATCAGCAGCGTCATTGGAAGCAACTTGAGCCGCGCTTTGGATTCGCATACAGGCCGTTCGGGTCGTCGAGCTTTGTCGTTCGCGCCAGCTATGGCATCTTCCACAACGTGATCGGCGGCTATATCGGATACACCGGATTGCCGAATAATCCACCCTTTCAGACCGTGCAAACGTTTGCCGCTTTGCCCGGCGCCGTCCCGTCGCTTACCCTTACGAATCCCTTTCCTGGCACGCCGACTATTCCCGCTAATGCCACCATCAACGCCGTAGCGTCCAATCGTACGAACGGCTACATGCAGCAGTGGAACTTCACGCTCGAAGGCGAGGTGGCGAAGAATACAGCCCTCCGCGCGTCGTACATCGGGAACAAAGGCACGCACCTCGATCGCCAGGACAACCTAAACGACCCTGGACCCGGACCCGGCATCGTGCAATTGCGCCGCCCCTACCAGCCATTCGGAAACATCAACTATTACGAATCGGGAGCGAACTCTTTCCTCAGCCAGATTCAATTGGGCGTGGTCCGGCGCCTCGCAGCCGGCCTCTCGTTCCAGGCCGAGTATCAATTCAACAAGTCGCTCTCCGAACAGCCCTATGGAATCGGCGCTCCCACGAATCCTTTCTACGCGCGTCTGGACTGGGGCAACGCGGATTCCGTTCGCACCCACTACGTCGTGATCAATTTCACGTACGATTTGCCATTCGGCAAGGGCCGCCACTTCTCGCTTTCCGGTTTAGAGGACAAGATCCTCGGCGGCTGGCAGGTCGCCGCAATTTCGGGCCTCGGGACCGGTCAACCGTTCTCGGTGACTTTCAACAGCCGCGTGGTCGGCTGGCCCAGCAGCCGCGCCGATGTCGTCGGCAACCCCAACGGTGCCGGCACGATTTATCAATGGTTCAATCCTGCGGCCTATGCCGTGCCCGCGCCGTTCACGTACGGAAACTCGGCGCGCAATTCGCTTTGGGGGCCTGGCGTCATCAATTGGGACCAGGCGCTGTATAAGAGATTCGACATCACCGAGCGCATTAACCTTGAGTTCCGCACCGAATTTTTCAATATCATGAACCACGCGAATTTTGACGTGCCCGCCGCGAACATCAGCGTCCCCGCGCAAGTGGGCAAGATTACGAATACCACCAGCGTGCCCAGAGATATTCAGTTTGGAATGCGCCTGATATTCTGAAATGCGTCGACGAGGCTGCCTCGGAGGATGACGTCAAGCTATTGCGATCATCTGCACAAGAAGAGCGCGAGACACGCATTCCGCTCGAAAACTTGCCCAATGTATTACCCGTCGCGAACTTCGGCGCGAGCGTGCCCGGCAGACTAACGGACACCACAACCAAGAACGCGCTCTGCGTTGACCAAGTCGGCCATCGAAGCGCGCCTTGCACTATCCCGTAGGTCGCCGCCCGGCGAAGGCGTGGTCTCGGGGAAAGATCCAGCTGCGGTGGTACCAGGGGCGTCCTCATAGAGCCACCGCCAAATGGTGCTTCCTGAGATGGTGGCAACCAAACCGGCATGGCAGACCTGATGGGCAATGTCAGGCGTGTTCCAGTGGGAGAGGGGAACGCCATGAGTGGCTGGTAACTCGCAAGCCAGGGCCTTAAATTAACCTGAACGACCAGCTCTGGGGGAAAAACCCGGGGACGACCCGGGCGGGAGCGCTCGTCCAGTCCGGCCAGTCGTTCCTCGAAGAAGCGCTTTCGCCATATGCTGACGACTTCGCGACGAGTGTCCAGGCGAGCGGCAATCTGATCATTCATTGGACAGTCCATCGGCAGCGAGGAGCACCATCCGGGCGCGCATGACTTCAAAATACGATAACGTATATTTCGCGGCTCGCCGACGCGGCTCGCGTTCTTCTTGTGCGGATAAGTCTATAGAGTACGGGCTTGAGCGTGGCAACGTGAATACCCGCGCTTACGGAATCTCGCATAATACAGTGACAAAAAAGTAAAAAAGAGAGACCTGCGTGTTTTAGGAAGGAAAACGGAAGGCGTCGAGAACGGCGCACTCGCGCCATGCCTTCCTTCACTGCTCGCTGAACCTCCCCAAGATCAGGAGCGCAACGGTTGGCCAGTTCTTGCCCTTTGATGTTTCCCCACAGCGTCTCTACGGGGTTCAGATCGGGCGCGTAGCCAGGTAATCTCTCGACCACGAGCCAATCGCGCT
>QHXW01000261.1 GCA_003223115.1 Acidobacteriota bacterium | reverse complement strand
GCGGCACGGAGAAAATTCACTCCGGAATTCATGAACCGCATCGACCAGGTCGTGGTGTTCAAGCCGCTGGGTCAGGCAGGACTACGGAAGATTCTGGGCCTCGAGTTGAACATCGTGCAGCAGCGCATCCTCAACTCTTCGACCGCCACGCCGTTCGTCTTTTCGCTGACCGAAGCCGCCAAAGACTGTCTGCTACACCAAGGCACGGACATGAAGTATGGCGCGCGGCACCTGAAGCGAGCCATTGATCGTGCCCTGGTGGAGCCCCTTTCGAACCTGATCGCCACCGGCCAAGTCCGCGGCGGCGATTCGATCTGGGTGGATTTCAATCCGGCGCTCGGCTGCCTAACGTTCTATAGGGACGGGGAGGACGGGGAGGACATGCCGGCAGACGAAATGGCTAGTCTCACTGACCCGGCTCTGCCGGTTCAGGCGGCCGAGGTGTCGCAAGGCGCCGTTGTGGAGCTGACGCGAGCCGCCAAGGCGCGCTCGGGACGCCGTTGAAGGCGGCCAACCGGCCTACAGCCGGTGCCGCAGGCTTGGATCGTGCGTGGAACGTAAAACCGGGAAACCGTCGAGTTCCCCGCTAGAGACATTCAGTCTCCATCCGTCGCAGGCACTTGCGGGAATTGGGTGCTGTAGCACGCGTGGTGTGCTCGAAAGGAGCCGGCGCTGAAGGGCAGGATTGACAATGAAACGCTATTTCCTTCTTCTGCTTCTACTGACTCCCTTGCTATTCGCCTATGACAAGGCGAAGAAAGTTCAGCGCCTCGAAAAGGTGACCTGGAATCCGATTACTCACGTGCTCTCATGGCAGATCACTGAAGGGCACATTGACGTTCATGGACAATACGAACCCGAGCGGCCTGTCGGAAGTTTCTTCATCGAGCCACAGGCGGCGACGATGAGTTTTGCAGGTAAGAAAGAGGGGTTTACGCATCAAGAAGGCGACCACCTCCATGACATTTTGGATTCTCTTTCCCACTACCTGATGTCGAGCACGCTTTGGTGGCAAGAAGTCAACGGTGAACCCCGCGAAGCTCGGAAAGCTGACGCAGTTCATGGGAAGTAAAACAATCCCCTGAAGAAGTTCAACCGGTCCGCCTCCGCCGCAAAACAGCCGAGTTCGGCTGCGCCCCTTCCAGATCTCGAACCGTCCTAACCGGTCTGGTGAGTATCATCAGATGAACTTGACACAACGGCAAGGAACGCCCGAGTTGGTGACGCGCTTTCGGGGCGCCTGCCTCTGCTCTGACGACCTGTACTGAGGTATCCCTCAACATTGTAATTAACGGTGTTGGCACGGAGCGCCGTGGGTGGTTGTGAATCTACACGAGCAACGTTTTGTCATGAGCAGGGATACCAAGTGGAGAAAGCGGGGAAAGTGGAGGAGGAGAAGCAAACTGCCGTGAGCTGACCTCTCCGCCACCAACGGGTTCTTCGGAAGATCGGCTAGATCTTCACGCTTTCGACTTGAACCGTATCGCCCTTGAGCTCACCTGTAATTGTAACCTTGTGGCCGATGTGATCCTGAACCTTGCTGGTATCCTCGATCTTGTAGACTTTGCCATCGGTTACGAATACCGGTGATGCGCCGCCCTTTACGCACTTCACAGCGCAATCGGCATGCTCATCTTTGGCACCCTTCACCCCGCACTTCGAGTCGGATATATACCCGCTCCACTCGCCGGCCATCGCCGTGAGGGTGAATACCGACAACACCAACGCTAAGGCTAGAACAAATTTCATACCCGATCGCATGTTGTGAAAACCTCCTGAATCTAGTTGAGTGGGTGAAACAAGAATACTCTAGTTGAGGGCGTCAGGCAAGCGCGGTGCCGCGCGTGTGCCGCGCGGCCGACTGGTCCAGGCGAGGATACTCTTCAACTGCTGCAGCAAGGCGTGAAAGGGATGTATTGCAAATATAGAGACCCAGAATTGTATTCGATCGGATCCTAGCCCTGCTCGTCTTGCGATATCGCCAATCCTCGTCCGAAGAGCGCCCGAGCGTACGCCGGCATTGAGTGGCTGCTCAACAGGCGCTTACGTCGCTATGCCGAATCCCGGACTATGCCGAATCAAAACGCGACCACATAGTTGCGTGCCAGTGAAATGGGCGCTGAGCGATATCGACTCAGGCTGCCTCATTTGTTTTGCGAATCGGCAGAGGGCATTCCATCTCGCGATTGACTAGGGTCGCGGCCGCCACATGCCTCCGAAGGACGTGTTAATAAGATGAAATGCTCCCTGACCATCAACAGCACGTGGCTGGAGAACAACCGCCTTGGATTCAGTAGATAACATGGACCGATGCAAGGAAATGAAAGGTTTTCGCTAGAAAAGCGCGACTACTGATTTCATTGCAACACGCTGATAGTAAGTTGGTTGTTCGCTCGAAAGCTGTTGCCAATCGCCCTGGGGCATTTCATCTATTTCGCGTCCCTCCTGCGCCGACCCTGGGCGCCCAGCACAAATGAAATGCTCCACGCGGCGTCTTGCGCATCCCTGACGAATAACCTGCTTGCTGTCAATCGCTTGCGCTGAAGTTGCCGGCTGCGTTTTTTCCGGAAAACTCTGACGGCGTCCTGACCGGAGTGGGAAGTTGATAGCGGCAGTTCATGGTTATTTTACGCCACCGCCTGCCGGGTGGCTGGCAGCGATCCATCGAGAATCGCTTTGAGGGCCCACAGATCTCGAAAGCCCATGATCTTGCGGAACGACTTTTCCAATTCCAAGAACGCAGCGGCCGACCAGCGCGCCGGCATGCCGGGACGCCAGCGGCAAACCCGCCGAGTGCGATCGCGAACTCCGGAATGCGGATTATCCACGATGTTGCTGGTGGCCAAACAACGATGCAGCGAGCGCGGAATGTCGAGCCGGTTGATGGTGAAGATTCCTCCAGTCCTTCCAGCAGCGCTGCGGCTGCGTCGGGATAGTCCTGCTCCAGCCAGCTGGCGATCTGGCGAAACTTGGCCATGCCATCCTTCTGGTTCATCCTCCAGGCGGCGCGCATCGCGGCGCGCATCAACGACGCGGTCTGCGCTTGCTGCTCGCGCGGAAGTCGTCCCAGCACATTGCGCAGCTTGTGGTTCCTACACCTTTGTATCGGCGTGTCGCCTCCAAACACCGCGTTGATCGCGGCACGCAGAGCCTTCGAGCCGTCGATGATGAATAACCGCCGGCGCGCAGCGCCAGCACGTGTTTACGGCCCTGGACATCCACGCCCACGGCGGCCAGCACGCACTGCTCGCCAAAGTGCATGCCGTCGATGTAGATGATCAGCAGCTCAACTTCGTCGAAGCGCCGTTCCAGCAACTGCTTCAGCGCCGCTGCGGAGGCTTCGGTGGTTTCCCGGCTCACGGTCGATCGCGACCACCAAGCATTCGAGGGAAGACCGGACGACTCAATCCAATGAACTAGCCCTTCGCACCGCAGTTGCAGCCGACGACTTCGTGCTCATTGTCCTTGATTTTGCGGCTGCTGAATGAGTAATCGAGCGTCCCAAACTGCTGTTGCGAAAGCTGCAACGAAATGGGGAAGGGAGTCAACGCTGCCTAGAGCCGGTAGCTTTCCTTCACGCACAATTCCCGCAGAATTCGTCGCTGTGGCCTAATTCCCGCAGTTTTCCCGCAAACTCAGGTCACGTAACTCCTTTGCTTGAAGCGGAAATCGCTGCAAGTCATTGAGGTACCCTTCCATGGCATGGAAGCCGCGACCGTGAGGGAGCGTGGCGTTCGCCCTGTTTGGTTCCGGCTTGTCCGGGTTAGGGAAGGGTTAGGGAGGACCGACCTCTCTCGCGGCTGCGAACCGTTGGGGCAGTTAGCCGATCCTGGGGGTTTGGATAGGGGTTTGGATGGGGAGCCGCTATATGGGCGCGCTAGTTTGGGGCGGCGGCCTCCCCATACAAGGCAGTGCTGCGAGATAATTCAGCGAGGAAAACAGGCTGGTTTCGGAACGTATTTGCGCGCTCGGCTGCTTCTGTCGCTGGGTTGCCTAGGAAAAGGCGGCAGATCTTGACCGCGCGACTTGTGAAGCACGATGGCGAGTCGGGTCCAACTCTTCGGTAATCTCCAATTCACTTGGGAGGGGAAGCCCGTTACAACCATCAGCACGAACAGGCTCCAATCCCTGCTTGCTTTTCTCATATTGCGGACAGAGGCGCCGCAGTCGCGTGAGCAAGTCGCATCTCTGCTATGGCCGGAATCAGACGAGAGTCAGGCGCGGACAAACCTTCGTCAACTGCTGCACCATTTGCGCCGGGCTTTGCCTGCGAGTTGCTGCCTTCTGATTTGCGACAACCATACTCTGCAGTGGCAGCGCGCTCCAGATTGTGCTGTGGACGTACACGAATTCGACAGGGCTCTTAAAGAGGCGGCAGACGCGTCGCGGAGGGGCAATACGGCGCCAGAGTGCGCTGCGCTCGGGGTGGCGGAGGATCTGTATCAGGACGAGCTGGCGCGGGGCTTATACGACGAGTGGCTTACACCTTTGCGAGATCAGTACCGGCAGCAGTTTGGCTACGTACTGGGGCGACTGGCGGCCTTGTCCGAACAGCAGGGCGATTTTGATACCGCGATTCGTCATGCCGAGCGGCTGGTGGCCCAAGATCCTCTGCGCGAGGCACATCATCAATTGTTAATCCGGCTCCATGTCGTGAATCATGACCGGGCCGGCGCGCTGCGTGCGTACCACCAGTGTATGCGGGTATTGCGGAGGGAACTGGGGGTCGATCCGGATCCCGTTACGCGAGAGCTGTTCCAACGGGCACTGAAGTCGACAACGCCAGCCGCAGCGACCACTCCTGTGGCGCCGGTTGCCGCTGCGAGTGCCGCGGCGCTTGTAGGGCGCGAGCGCGACTGGAAGCAGTTGCTCAGTTGCTGGCGCTCAGTGGAGCGCGGGAACAGCCACCTTGCAGTCATCATGGGCGAGCCGGGGATTGGAAAATCAAGACTTGCCGAGGAACTCTACGATTGGTGCGCCCCGCGCCACGATGGGGCAGTTGCGCGGGCGCGCTGCTATGCGGCGCAAGGACAGCTCGCTTATGCACCAATTGCGGAGTGGCTGCGGGCCAAGCCGTTGCGCGCGGCCTGCCCGCATTTGCCTCATAGGCAGCTCGAGGAGTTGGTCCGGGTACTGCCGGAGATTCTGACGGATGATCCGGCGATGCCGCGACCACGGCCGATGAACGAGGGCTGGGAGCGGAGTCATTTCTTTGAAGCGCTGCATGCAGCCTTCGCGCATGCGCCACATCCGCTTCTGCTGGTGATTGACGATTTGCAATGGTGCGATCCGGAGACGATTGATTATTTGCTCTCGATGTTCCGGTCGAACCAGGCCGGGAAGGTCCTAATGGTAGCAACGATACGTTCCGAGGAGACGGATCGGAACCATCCCGCGACTCGGATGCGCCTCGAGCTGTCTCGCCTTGCACAGGTAACAGAGATTCCACTGCTGCCACTAAGCGCTCAGGAGACCTCGGCACTCGCGATGCGGACAGCCGGCTACGAAATCGCGGAAGAGGATTTGGCCGATCTATATCGGACGACGAAGGGCAACCCATTGTTCGTTGTCGAATCCATTCGGGCGGGGTTACGGAGCCCGGACGCAATGCGTCGGATTGATGCCGTCATTAGTGCGCGTTTGGCGCAGTTATCTCCAGCGGCGTATGAGTTGGCGGGCTGGGCAGCGACAGTTGGGCAGTCGTTTTCGTTCTATTTGCTGGCGAAGGCGAGCGATTGGGATGAGGATAGTTTGTCGCGAGCGCTGGATGAGTTGTGGCAGCGCCGATTGATCGAAGGCCCACAGGAAGCGCAGTACGATTTCACACACGATCGGATCCGCGAGGTCGCAGGGGCGAAATTGAGTCCGATCCGCAGGCGATTTTTCCACCGGCGGATTGCGCGGGCGCTCGAGGAATTGCACGCGGGGGACCTGACCAGCGTGGACCTGCACGTGGCAACTCACTACGACGAGGCTGGTATGCCGAATGAAGCGATTTCGTACTACCGGCAGGCGGCCACCGTGGCACAGCAACGCTTCGCGAACAAAGAAGCTGCGGGCATGCTGCAGCGAGCGCTCGCACTGTGCCGCTTGTTTCCGGACTCTAGAAAGCGCGATGAACTGGAGGTAGAGCTGTTGATGATGCTGGGGTCAATCCTGGTGGCAACCCTCGGCTACGCGATGCAGGAAGTTGGGGAGACGTATCGACGGGCACTCGAACTGTCGAGGCTACTCAGTGAGAAAAAGCACCTGCCGTTCATTCTGTGCGGGTCATGGATGTTTCACGTAGTGCGTGGCGAACTCGAAACTTCGCGCCAATTTGCTCAGGAATTGCTCGATTTCGCGCTTGCAGAAGGCGACGAAGCTCTCGTTAGTGCCGCCGATTTTATATTGAGTAGCAGCCTGTTTCATCTCGGGGAACTGGCGTTGTCGTACCAGCATCTGTGCCGCGCGGTGTCCGCCTGTGACAGGGGATCCCATCGAGCATTGGCATTGTTCGCCGGACCGGATATAGGCGTGTTCTGCCAATCCTATCTGGCGCATTTGCTGTGGCACCGAGGTTTTCCGGATCAGGCGCTAAAGGCGAGTGATGAGGCGATTGCGGCGGCTTCTCGGCTCGGATATCCGTTTAGTATGGCGACCGCGCTCGACTACGCAGCGCTCCTCTATGTCTTCCGCCGGGAAACCCACGCGGCACTGGAGCATGCGCGGAGGGCGATTGAGGTATGCCGGAAGTACGATTTCGCGTACTACGGCTCAATGGCGGAAATCGTGGCCGGTTGGGCCGCTGCATTCGAGTGTGATCCCCAGACGGGCCTGACCCAATTGCGATCGGGGCTTGAGATGTTGAGGTCCACTGGCGCGGAAATCCGGCTCCCTTTCTACCTCGGTTTGCTGGCCGAGGTGTGTACGCTGACTGACAACATAGGCGACGCTCTGGCGAACGTCTCAAGTGCGTTTGCGTTCCAGAACAAAAATGGCGAGATGTGGTCCTGTGCCGATTTGCACAGGCTGCATGGAGACGTGCTGCGGAAGAGCGGAAACGACATCCAGGCGCAGTCGAGCTATCAGAAATCCATCGAAGCGGCGAGGCGGGCGGGCTCGCTGACATGCGAGTTGCGGGGCCAGACGCGGCTGGCCGAATCAACGGGTGAGTTATCGCCGTTGCGTCAGTTGTTTCCACGGCTGTGTGAAGGGTTTGGGACACCGGATCTGCAGCAGGCCCGGGCTTTACTTGACCGTTACGGCTTGGAATGAGCCTTTTTCTCCCGGAACGTCCTGGGGACCCCATTTCAGAACGGTTTCGGAACGGAAGCGATGGCAGAGTAGAACCATGCTGAAGCCGGAAGCAGTCAGCGGATCTCGCGGACATGGCGAATAGCAAGCCATTTTCTTCGCCACGGCAATGAGGTGAGATTTTTCGGGAGGCGTAACTTATGAGCTGGATTGGGCAAAAGAAACTCGCGTTAATTCCGTTGTACCGGCCCAACGCCCACCCGCCGGATCAGATTCCCCCGGACTGGACCAACCAGATTCTGCAGCGCGTCTTGTTCGAGCCAAATGGAGCGATCAACGCGGATCGATCGCTTCGCCCCTATATCCACACCGGGTCGTCGGGCCGGGCGGACCTCGATGCGGTGGTGTTGCCTATGGCGACCGTGGACGCGCAGGATGTACCGCCTGATGTTCTCGAAGGACAACTCGGTCCTCAGTTGCGACAACAGGGCTTCGATGCCGCCGCGATTGTAATGCTCGGGGGGCCCGGCGCCGGCACTTCCGCCGGGTTTTGCGTTCGCTTCGTAATGGCCGAGGGCGTCGGCGTGTGGGCCATGGAATTCATGCACTCGCTGACGGGATTCGCCGATCTTTATCCGTTCAATGGAAACGTCGGCGCATTCGATCAAATGGCCTGTAGTTGCGGCACCCATCCCTCGGCGTACACGAAGGTGGCCATCGGCTGGCTGGATAGCTCCGCGATCGTGCAGCACACCACCAGAACAGCAGATTACACGTTGCACTCGATCGGACTTGTGCAGCCGCCGCCGTCAGGTAGATGGGCGGCTGTGCGGATTGGTGCCCAGGTGCCCTATCTGATGGTTGAAGCACGGCAGAAGGTCGATCAGTTTGACGTCAGCCGCCAGGGCGTGATCGTGTACCGCGTTCAGACGTCCGATCCGCTCGGGCACGCGCAGAACGGCACCGCTCCCGTCGAGTTGCTGACAACCACGGCGCTCACGGCAGGGCAGAGTTTCACGTCGGACACGGGAGTCAAGGTGCAGGTGACGAACCCCGTCGCGGGCGGGTTCAATGTCACGATTGATGAACCCGCAAATACTCAGGTAGCCGTACCGGACGTCACGAACTTACCAGCGAAGCTGGCGGCGCAAACGACCGAGGCTGCCGGACTCGTGCCGAAATTTACGGGAGCGAACCAAACGAACTCATGGGTGTTCAGCCAGCCGCCTACCGCCGGGCATCTCGTAGCTGCAGGCAGCGTGGTGACCATGGTGCTGCATACCGGTCCTTTGCCGTGAGGCGGCGTTGCCGTTATTTGCCAGAGAGTAAAGCCATGCTGAAGCCGGAGATACTCAATGAATTCCGCGGACAATTCCGCGGGCAGGTTATCACTCGTGAGGATGGCGGGTATGAGGACGCCCGCAAAGTGTACAACGCGATGATCAGCCGAAAGCCGCTGCTCATCGCAAAATGCGCCGACCCAGCCGATGTGATGACGGCGGTTCAGTTCGCACGCGATCATTCGCTGCGGGTATCGGTGCGCGGCGGCGCGCACAACGCGGCTGGACTGGGAGTCTGCGACGACGGGCTGGTCATTGATCTTTCGAGGATCTCCTACGTCCACGTGGAGCCATCCTCACGGATGGTCCGCGTTGGCGGTGGGGCGACCTGGGGTGACGTGGATCATGCCACCCATGCATTCGGACTAGCGGTGCCGTCGGGAGTGGTATCGACTACGGGCGTGGGTGGGTTGACGCTTGGCGGAGGGCTGGGGCACCTGACGCGCAAATACGGGTTGACAATCGACAACTTGATTTCGGCCGATCTGGTACTGGCGGACGGATCGTTCGCGCTGGCAAGCGCAGAAGAAAATCCGGATCTGTTCTGGGCGATTCGCGGTGGCGGCGGAAACTTTGGCATTGTCACTTCCTTTTTGTTCCAGGCGCATCAGGTGACGGTAGTGTGCGCAGGCCCCATGTTGTGGGATCTGGACGAAGCTCCCGACTTGATGAAGTGGTATCGCGAATTCATCGTACAGGGGCCGGAGGAGATTAATGGCTTCTTCGCGTTCATGACTATCCCTCCCGGGCCGCCATTCCCGCAAGCACTGCATTTCAAGAAGATGTGCGCCATCGTCTGGTGCTTCACGGGCTCAATGGAGAAGGCAAACGAGATCCTAAGCCCGATTCGCAGCTACCGGACTCCAGCCTTTGAATTCTTTATGCCGATGCCCTTTCCGATGTTGCAAGCCATGTTCGACGGCTTGTATCCGCCCGGCTTGCGATGGTACTGGAAGGCGGACTTCTTCAACGATCTGACCGACGAAGCGATTGCGGCACACATGAAGTACGCGGCGCAGTTGCCGACGCTTCAATCGACCATGCACCTGTATCCGGTGAATGGCGCCGTGCACAAGATTGGCAAGGAGGATACAGCCTGGAGCTACCGGGATGCGGTATGGAGCCAGGTGATCGTGGGAGTAGATCCGGATCCGGCCAACAAAGACAAGATCGTCGATTGGGCACGAGAATACTGGAGCGCACTCCATCCGTTTGGCGCTGGCGGCGGCTATATCAACTTCATGATGGATGAAGGCGAGCCGGGCATCCGGGCGACATACCGGGAAAACTATGGCCGCCTGGCGGCCGTAAAAGCGAAGTACGATCCGCAAAATTTCTTCAACGTAAACCAGAACATCCGGCCGGCGGCCTCTTTGGCGCCCACGTAGGGAGATTCCAACTTGAAAGGAGCATAAGAAATGGACAGGAAATGGAAAATTGCAATCGGTCTTGGGGTAACACTGACGGGTACCGCCTTTGCACTTAGCTTTCAGCACACCGTTACTGGTGCGATTGCCGAGTTCGTTTTTCCCAGTGGCACGGGGCCCGGCCTGGTTCAGATTCAGCAGATAACGCTGAAACCGGGCGACAGTACGGGGTGGCATCATCATGACGGTCCATCTTGGGTAATCTTGGAGCGGGGCCGCGGCGTTTTTGAATACGAATCGTGCCAGCCAACAGTTACCCACGTTCAGGCTGGAAACGCGTTTGCGGAACCGGCAAACAATGTCCACAAGGTGGATAACTACGGCCCGGGCGAGGCGACCATCTGGTGGGCGACAGTGTATCCGCAAGGTTCCACACCGATCGTGCCCGAACCAGAGCCAATCTGCGCGCCTTAACCCGCGAGCGCCAATTTCCTTCTTTTGATCGCACAGTGTTTTAAAAGGCGAGCGTGAGCAGATGGGCTCGGAGGTCCAGTGCATTCTCACAGACGCCAAAGGTGGAGGTGTGTTTATGGTACGAACGATGGCATGGGCATACGCATTAGTGATTGGCGGTTTGTTCGGTGACTTAGCTGCCAACGGACAGACCTTGCCCAATCAGTTTCCTTTTCCCAATCGCTCTGGTCTACTGGAGACCTATAATGCGACCGGAAAGCCGATCGATCTGAGGGGACCATTCTTTCAATCCCTCGGTACGAACGGCCGGAGTTGTGGCTCGTGCCACCGCCCGGCTCAGGGTTGGAGCATTTCCGCGGAGGAACTGAAGGTTCGCTTCGAAACGACACTGGGACTGGATCCGATTTTCAGAACCAATGATGGGTCAAATTGCGACCATAACATCGACACCTCCACCGTCCAAGGCCGACGCAAGGCATATATTCTTCTGATCAATAAGGGCTTGATCCGAATCGCGCTGCCCGTGCCCGATAACGCCGAGTTCAGTGTCGTGGGTGTCGTAAACCCTTACGGCTGCGACGACCCCAGCACGCTCTCGATGTACCGCCGTCCTTTGCCAGCGACGAACCTTCGATTCTTGAGCGCGGTCATGTGGGACGGACGCGAGTCCTCCCCGCAGACGGGTTCGCAAAAAATTACCTTCGCGACGAATCCA
>QHXW01000260.1 GCA_003223115.1 Acidobacteriota bacterium | reverse complement strand
CGCTTCGCTCAAGACCGCACCGAGGACCTCTCGAATCTGCGCGGTATCGCAAAAGGCCGGAACATCGTTGTGGTAAGTCTGGAATCCACCGCCGCCCAGTACCTGCGGCTCTACGGCGGCGAGTACGACCTGATGCCTAATCTCGGCGCGCTGGCCCGGAACGCGCTGGTTTTTGACAACGCCTATGCAGTGTACCCGGAAAGCATCAAAGGACTGTTCTCCGTGCTTTGCTCGACATTCCCGGTGTTCGACAGCAAACCGGAGTCGTACGAGAAAGTCCCGTGCCGGTCGGTGGCGGCGGTTCTGGCCGAGGCCGGCTATCGCACCGGACTTTTTCATTCCGGGCGTTTCGCGTATCTGGGGATGGAATCGATCATCCTCCATCGCGGTTATCAGACCCTCGAAGATGCCGGCGATATTGGCGGGAATCACAATTCGAGCTTTGGCGTGGATGAACCATCCACAGTGGCGCGAATTTTGTCGTGGATCGACGGTCTCCCGCGCGGGCAGCGATTCATGGTCACCTATCTACCCATCGCTGGTCACCACCCATATGAAACGCCCGAGCGTGGACCCTTTCCCGATCGCGAAGAAATTGGCCGCTACCGGAACTCGCTGCGCTATGGCGACGCTTCTTTAGGCACCCTGGTGAAAGGACTACGTGACCGGGGAATTGCCGAGAACACGCTGTGGATCATCTTCGGCGATCACGGCGAGGCGTTCGGCCAGCACGAGGGCAACTACGGCCACACCTTTTTCGTGTACGACGAGAATGTGCGGGTGCCCTTTGTAGTCGCGGTGCCGGGTCTGATGCACGGCCAATCACGGGTGCGAAAAGTCGTCAGCCTGGTGGATACGGCCCCTACCATCCTGGATCTCGCGGGGATTCCGCCGCCCGATAGTTACCAGGGCCGGTCCATGCTGGACGACGCGCCCAGGATGGCTTTGTTCTTCGCGGATTACTCCCTGGGAATCCTGGGCCTGCGCGACGAGTCATGGAAGTTCGTTCACGAAATTGACGCCGGGAGATCGAAAATATTTGACCTGGATCGAGATCCACTCGAAAAGACAGATCTCGCTATGCGCGAAGGCCCACGCGCGGAATGGTATCGACAGATCGTACGAGGATGGAGCGGGGCACAGAAGAATTATCTGGCCCGGTGGAATCAGCCATACTCCACCCCATAGCGCGGCCCGCCAAAAGCGGTCCGGCCGCCTTGTTGATTAGTATGGCCAGGTATTTGGCCACCCCAGACTATGAAAATGAGGGCGGCCTGACCGAGATCCGAGTTGACCAACACCCAGGCAGAGCATCCCAGGCGCAGCGGGTTCGCGCATCCCATCTATCAGCGGGTGGTGATCGCGTCCTTTTCCTTGCATAGGGAAAAGACCCAAACCGGGAACCGTGGCACTTTCAGTTGGTGCCGGCTATGGAAGCCAAAAGCGTGCCGGAGTGCTGGTGAACATTGGCGCTGACTCACTTCCGAAGCCTTCAGCCTTGGCGAGTGCCACAGCCCCGATCACAGAAACTCAATGAAATGGGGGTGCTTTACAGATTCCTGCTGAGAGCCGACTTATCGACGGGGCTGATTTCCGAGAACCCGACTTAACCTCGTTCCTTTGGCTTTCCGCGTCTAGGACAGCACTCCGGGCCCTTCAAACAAATGGGGATGCCTATCCGCCGGAGCAGTTAGGTCCCTGGACCGCACCGATATTGGTTGACAGGTGACGCAAGTTTTCTCTTGTCTGGTCTCGCGACTCTCTGCCAAGCATCATTTGCAATGCAACCTAATGGAGATTCATCCTCTGCCTGACACCGGCGCGGGGGACCGGCAACCGGTGCTGGCCCGCCCGTTATGGCACTAGATCGACTTGTATGATCACGGTCGCCTGAATGTCCACCGGGCCGGTCACAATCGGAGTGCTCGGTGCTGCCGAGGCTCCTGCCGGCGCGTACACAGGGCGAACTGCGACGCCTTCCTCGATTGAATAGAACGAGCCGGTATGCAGCCCGCCGCCGGCCGCCATCGCATCCGCGTGGGCCTTGGCCTGAGCCGTCGCCATGCGCAACGCCTGAGCTTGCGCCGGCTGGTCGTCCTTGAGCCCGAATTGCAGGTTCGACACCTGGTTCGCACCCGCCTGAACTCCCGTATCGATGATTTGGCCGACGATGGAAAGATCACCTGTCGCAACCCGCACCATATTGGTTGCGGTGTACCCGGTGAGCGTCGGAATTCCACCGTTCTGCGGGTAGTTGTAGTTTGGCGAGAGTGAGTAATCGACCGTCTTGATATCTGCATTCATCCCGAGCAGCGTTTGGAGGTGGCTCATCAGATTGCTCACGCGCGTAGCATTCTGGATCGATGCACCCTGCGCGTCGGTGGCCTGGGTCACGACGCTGAAGTCGATTCGCGCCAGATCAGGCTTCACGGAAATCGTTGCTTGTCCTGTTGCCCGGACGAATGGGCTACGGGCCGCCGGCTGCGCCAGCAGATTCGCGCTCGCAAGAGCAAGGGAAAACAAAAGGAAACCGGAGGATCTCATGTGTACCTCCCCAGTACTGGTATGTAAGCTTAACGCTTAACGTGACCAGTCGCATCCGGAACGATTCCATGAGCGCCATCGGCGAAACCCGCGTGCTGCCGGAGGAGCTGGCATCGGCGAGGGCCCAGCGGAGCATGGCTGTTCCCATGGGGCTCGAAATTTACAGTCTGCGCGGCGAGGCTGAGAAGGACCTGCCGGCTACACTTGCTCTGATTCGGAAGTTAGGATTTACCGAAGTGGAAGGCGGCGATTTCTACGGGCACAGCGCGGCCGAATTCCGAAAAATACTGGATAGCAACGGGCTGAACTTGACCTCGATGATGGCAGCATACGACCGGCTCAGCAGGGACATCAACGCGGTGGCCGGTGACGCCCACACGTTGGGCGCAGATTACGTAGTGTGCTCGACCGTTCCGCATAAGAAGAAGTTGACGGCCGAGGACTGCGACCGCGCCATAGAAAGCCTGAACCGTTTTGGCCAGAATCTGGCGAAGGCGGGGCTGCGCTGCTGCTACCACATACACGGTATTGAGTTCGGAAAATCGGCGGACGGCACGCTATTCGACACGCTGGCGAAAGGCACGAATCCAAATTTCGCCAATTTTGAAATGGATATCTTCTGGATTGTCTTCGCTTATCAGGACCCGGTAAAGTTGTTGCACCAGTATCCCGGCCGCTTTCCGCTGATGCACATCAAAGATATCCGTAAGGGCACCGTTCTTGGAGGATCTCCGGGGGATGTGCTCGAAGAGGCAAGCGTTCCGCTGGGCACGGGACTGGTCAACATACCTGCCGCATTGCGGGCAGCGCGGGAAACCGGTGTGCGCCATTACTACATTGAGGACGAAGCTGTGGACGCCGCCCAGCAGTTATCCGAGAGCTTGCGATACCTTGAGAGCGTTCGCCTTTAGCTTCACCTGCTCCACCCCAAATTCAAGCGACGAAATTTCGGCATATGACGCACCGCCGTTCATATTCAGGACGTGATGCGAAGCAGGAAGCGTTATCACGTAATATCAGGCTCAACCAGCGCCAGCGGATACGCATTAAGGCACAATGGGCGGTGCAGACCGGATCACATCTACGGGCCGACAAACCGTCAACTGGACGGTAAACACTACGCCGTTTTATCGTTACTGATCCGGCGAAACTTCCCAGAAGAGGACTCGAACGAAGCCGCAAGCGACAGACGCTTTGGGTACGAGCTTGGCCGGGAATGATCGCGTGAGCGCGAATAACCTCCATCCAGGAGGTTGTAATGACCGATCTGTAAGCTGATGCTCGAAGAAGTCGAGCGTTGACACTACTCAAGAGACCGTGCGTGCCTACTTGGCGGCGGTGGGGGATCACCCAAGACAAATCGCTCGCGGCTGGTCCACTCTCAAAAGCCGGGCGGACGCTCGGCTGCTACGTTGATAGACCGCTCGATAGCGATCCCGGCACGTCCGAGCGTGCCCTCATCGAAGAGACGTCCAATAAGCGTGACGCCGTGAGGCACGCGTCGCGGAGGCGAGAATTTGGGAGGCGGGAGCGCCGGGTCTAGAGCCCAATCGCTTCGCGCTTCCGATACTTCGAGAAACCCGGTGCGAAGAGTGAGAGACGGATGACCAGTGAAGTTGGTGATTGTGAGCATCTCATCGCGCAGCGATGGATCCAGGAGCAGATCCACTTGAGAAAAGATGCGCGCCATTTCCTGGGCCACACTGCGCCGAAAGCGGTCGGCTTGAACGAAGTCCACCGCGGACAGGAACCGGGCCTGACGAAAGGTATTCGGCCATGCGTCGGGAACTTGCACTTTGAGATCTTTGAGGCCGCCGCTCAGCGTGAGTTCTTCGAAAGCGGCCGCGCTTTCGGCGAATAAAATCAGGAAAAGCGAGTCATAGGGCCAATCCGGAAGGGACACTTCGGTGGGAACCATGCCCAGCTTCCGGCAGGTTTCGAGAGCAGCACGATCGACGTCTGTTGCCGGGGCTTCCTTCATCCAGGCGGGGATGTAGCCGACGCGAAGACCATTATTATAACCGGAGCAGAAGCGTCGAAATCGAGGCGGCTCGGCACGCTCGCCACATCGCCGGGGTCCGGGCCAGAGATGGCTTGCAGCACAAGAAGAGCGTCTTCCACTTCGCGACTCATGGGTCCAAGTTTGTCCAGCGATCAACAAAGCGTCATGGCGCCAGTGCGCGGTACACGGCCATAGGTAGGACGCAGGCCGGTTACGCCGCAGCGCATGGATGGACCCACTATGCTGCCTCCCGTCTCGGTATCCAGCAGGTCCTTCGCTCCCCACGGGATGCCATGCAGCGGGCCGCGGTAGGTGTCCGGCGGCGATCTCGCGGTCGGCCTGTCGAGCCTGCGACAGAGCCAAGTCGCTCGTGAGGGTGATGACGCAACGCAGCTTTGGATCGAAGCGCTGGAGGCGATCCAGATACAGTCGCGTGAGGCGTTAAGAGGTGAGCTGGCGCGTTTCTACCCATCGGGAGAGTTGCGATAGCGGAGCGTAGGCGATGTCTTGGTCGCTCGCGGGCAGTGCGCGCGGCACGTTTGCCGTGCGAACGAAACGATCACGCGCGGGGCCTACCGGTTGTCCGGGCCCCGCCTGTTGTCCCCACTGAAGCCGGGTCCCATCGTGAAGCAGGCGCCACGGACGGCGGTGGGGAGAACCTGCTAGGTCCGGTGCGCCGTTCATAGAGAGGAGCCAACGACTTGCTCCAATTGCTCGCGGCAATTTTGGCGATCCTCTTGGCTCAGCTTAAACTGCACGAGCTTTTCGGCTTCCGCGAAGGTGGAAGTCGAAAAGGGGCGGCCCTACGTTCGGTCCAGCGCCGAAAGTAGGCGGAGCACCAGGCGGAAGCGCCGTCGAGTCCGGCGTCGGTTTGCGGCACGCAGCCATGGCGGCCGCTAGAACTGCTGACGCTCGATTCAGAAATCGCCGGCGCGAGTTTCGCACATTTACTCCGACCAATTATGATAGCTGGACCGAGCATGATCGGGCTGTTTTCGAGTAGGTTCGTCGTCCATTTGAAGTTGGGACGGAAACGGCGATCTCGGAAGCTTCGTATCACGTGAATCAGCGATGACTTCGCATCCACCGCTGGTCTGAATCATCGAGGTGCTTCATCCTTCATCGCTCGCCGCCGCTGTACCACCTTTTGATCACCTCCATCGCAGGTTTACCCCAAGGAGTCAGAGACCCATCGAGTAAGCCGCCTCCGGTCCCCGTGGCGTCGATCTTCCACCAATAAACGCCTTGAAACCAGGGCTTGTCATAGAACGCGCGAAACACGGCCTCGTAACAGCGAGCTTGTTAGCCGACTCCAGCTTTCTTACGGCCAACGATAGGCCGGCGACGGTGGCGCCGAAGGAGCCGAGTAAAGCCAGCCATTCTGCCAGGTGAAGCTGGCTCGGCACGAATACAGCGTTCAAGATCAGTTGCGAGCACGCCAGGTACGCGGGAACAGCGAGACATAACCAACTCAGGACGCCAAACCGAACAAACCCCAACGCAGCAAGTGCGCCGGTGGTTATTATCACAGCGAAGGTAACGAGAGCGGGAGGTTGAGTTTGGCCCGTACTAACCAGGAAGACAGAAAAGTAGTTGATTTCGGCGCCGGTAATCCGGGCTGACTGCGAAACGACGCTAATCACGAGCGGTGCCGCAGCCACAAGGAGTTGGAAGACCCAAAACACTGGGTAGAAAATGCTCAGGCACACAAGAACTCTCAGCCATAGTTCTGGACTGCGTGACGTAACTTGTTGCTTACATCCAGGTGACAGGAAACACCACCTTCGGGCCGTACCTTACCTGAGGCCGGGAGGCATGGTGCAGCGGAAGTGCCAAACGGTCTAGCGATTCACTTCTCTTGTAAACAGATCAGGTTTGCAGTCATGGTAGTAAGGAAAAAGCCGCCGGAGTCGCCAATTTCGAACAATGCAATCCCAATAACGGTCAGTCAGATTTGCATAACCGACCGAACGATTAGATGACTATGTCCGGAGAATGAGTTTGCTAGCTAGCGCATCGCACCAATAAGCGCGGCAAGACTTCGCTTGAATCGTCTACACAATGCCCCTTCGGTATTCTTCTACGCTCTTGAAGCTGATCCCAGAATCGGGGCACGTTGTCTTAAAATAATGACGCAGTGCCGGCGTCGCTGTTTCATTATTCCGAGCCGAAGCCGTGTCGTGTTCCGCGAATCGTGCTCAGTGTGGTGAGCGCGGTATTCGCGTGGAACTATTACGCGACTATCAACGGCCTGGTGCGCAGATCCGCTTACTCAGCGTTTACTCCTCCCGCCTCCGATGCCGACGACTTGTGTAACGTGGCTTCGGCATCCTGGCGGCCGGTTTCCATCACGGCCGCGGACGGAGTGGTATTGCGGGCATGGCGCGTGCAGCCGGACCATCCGAACGGCAAAGCTGTCGTGCTCCTCCATAACCTGAAGGGGACGCGTCTCAGGGTGCTGCCTCTTGCGGTGGGGCTGCTTCGACATGGGTTTGTCTGTTTGTTACCGGACAGCCGCGGACATGGAGCGAGCGGCGGCGAACTGGTCACGCTCGGGCTCTTGGAGAAGTACGACGTCGCGGAGTGGGTTCGGTTCATCAGACAGGATGCGGCTATCCACGCGGTGTATGGGTTTGGCCTTTCGTTAGGCGCCAGCACTCTGATCCAGAGCCTGTCTGTTCCGGTGGATTTCCGCGCCATCGTCGCCGATTCGACTGGCCCTGATCCCGCGCACCCGTATCAGTACCTGGCTGACCGGTTTCATGTGCCCGTTCTGCTCATTGCGCCAATTTCGTGGCCCTTCGTTGAATTGCTGACCTGGAATTCCCGGCTCCGGTATGGCTTGCACGTCGAGCGTGCCTCGCCGCTGGAAGCGATGCGAAGCGCACGCGTACCGGTGCTCCTCATTCAAGGCCTGGATGACTGGCTGGTTCCGGTGCGGTATGCGCACCGCTTGCATGATGCGAATTCGCAATACAGCGAGTTATGGGAAGTTCCGGGAGGGAACCACCTAGGGGTTGCAAATGCTACGCCCGGCTACCAGAAACGGGTGATCGACTGGTTTACCGAGCACTGAGCCTGAAGGCGTCGATGTGAGGGTTGCCGCGGGTACTGAAGACGAACAGCCGACGCTGCCACAATTAGTTTCATCACATCCCGACAATCGTGAGAGCTAGCGTCTCACCCGAATCCCCGAGCCGCGCCCCGAGGCTTTCTTCGGAACAGAGCGGGGATATGCAACCGCATGGCCTATTCGTATCTCAACGCCGTCATCGGATCCACCCGCGAGGCGCGCCGCGCCGGCAGATAGCCAGCGAACACCGCGACCACGACCAACAGCAGCGTCGCCACCGAAATGGTGAGCGGATCGGTTGGCTTCAAGCCGAACAGTTGATGGCGAATCAGGCGCGTCGAAGCCAAGGCCACCGGTAGGCCGATGCTGAGTCCAATGCCGACCAGCAGCATCGTCTCCCGCAACACCTGCCAAAGCACATCGCGACGCTGCGCACCCAGAGCCATGCGGATACCGATCTCACCTGTCCGGCGCACCACCGCGTACGACATCACGCCATACAAGCCGATCGACGCCAGCAGCATGGCCAAAGCTCCGAAACAGCCGGTCAGCTTGGCGAACAAGCGCTCCTGAATCAAGTACGAGTCGATCTGCTGGACCTGCGTCCTGACGTTGTACAGCGGCAGATGACGGTCCACGGAAGCCACGGCGCGCCGCACATCCGGGATGATCGATCCGGGATCGCCTGCCGTGCGCACCTCGAAGATCATGCGACCGACTCCTGACTGCAAGTACGGCTCGTAGACGGTCGGTTGGACTTCCTCCCGCATATTGTGATACTTGGCGTCTTTGGCCACGCCCACGATCTTGCAATCCTTGTTATTCCAGCTAACACGTCTTCCCAGCGGCGATTGGTTTGAAAAGTACCGGCGGGCCAGAGCTTCGTTGATCACCACCACCTTTGGCGCCGTCTCGTTATCGTGAATGGTCAAGCCGCGGCCCAGCAGTATGGGAATTCCGATGGTTTCGAAAAATCCCGGTCCCACGCGATTCCCGTATACCGGCATTTCTTCATCCGGCCGGTTCGCGTAGCCAGGAACCGAGATCCCGCTTCGCGACGAGCCATCGCCGATCAGCGAGTGCCGCGACAAGCTGGCGGAACGAACCCCGGGCAGCGCCTCGACACTCTCCTGAATCCGGCTATAAAGACCGCCCAGCTGCTCATTCTTGTATCCGCTGAGCGATCCATCGATGCCGAACAGCAGCAGGTTTTCGCGATTGAAGCCGACGTCCATGGAGTTCAGCTTTTGCAGGCTGCGCACAAACAAACCCGCAGCGATCAACAGCAGCAGAGAGACAGCGACCTGCGCAGCCACCAGCACTTTACTCAAGCTCCAGCGGGATCGCCCCGACCCGCCTTTGACGCTTCCTGCGGCACCCTTTAGCACTGGGCAGACGTCGATCCGTGTGGATCGCAGCGCCGGAGCAAGACCGAACAAGACGCCGGTCAGGAGAGAAATCACCACGCAGAAAGCCAGGATATGAGCGTCGGGCCGGACATCAAGCTGCAATGGCGTTTCACCCGGCGACATCAGCGCCAGCAACAGCTCCCCACCTTGGAACGCCAGTACCAAACCCAGCGCTCCACCCAGACTCGCCAGCAGCACGCTTTCGGTGAACGACTGGCGGACCAGCCGCAGCCGTCCAGCGCCCAAAGCCAGACGAACGGCGGCCTCCCTCTGCCGTGCTATGGCTCGTGCCAACGGCAGATTGGCGACATTGGCACACGCAATCAGCAGCACCAGCCCCACAACCGACATCAAGATCAGCGCCGGCTGCGAGAACTCGGACCGCAAGTCATCCAGTCCCCTGCTTCCCGGGTTTATCTGGATGGAAGCCATACTCTCGGGAGCTAGAGGAGAAGACAAACCAGCCGTTATGCTTTGCCGAAGGATCACATCCAACGCAGCGCGCGCTCGCTGCTCGCTGACTCCGGGTTTCAACCGGCCCCAGGGCTGCACCCACCAATCGCCCGCCCGGTTGAGCAGCGATCTCTCCTCTCCTGCCCACTGCGGCGCAATTCTTGGCTGTAGCGAGATCGGAATCCAGACTTCGGGGTAATTCCCCGGCGATACGCCGAAGAATTCTCGCGGTGTGACACCAATCACAACGACTGGTACGCGGTTCACCTGCACCGTTTTTCCAACCGCCGCGGGATCCATGCCGAATCTGCGGTTCCAGTATCTATAGCTGATCACGGCGACCGGTTCAGCGTCGGGCCGATCGTCCTGATCCGTGAACGTTCGACCCTCAACAGCGTGCACTCCCAAGCCCGAAAAGTAATTGCCGGAAACAAGATGGCCGCTGGCAATTTCGGCGTACCCGCCGACGGTCACGTTCGCCTGCTCGAGATCCGCAAAGACAAAGAGATCCGACAGAACCTGGTTTTGCGCGCGCAATTGCCGGAAGGCCGGATAAGAAATCGACGACGCCGTAATCGGGCCACCCGGCGGGCCCCAGCTGTTGCCGCTGTGCGAAATCCGGGGCCATGTCTTCGCTCTCCAGTTGATAACCACAAGCTGTTCCGGGCTCTTTACCGGGAGCATCTTGAGCATCACCGCATTGACCAAACTGAAGATCGCCGTGGTTGCTCCAATGCCCAGCGCAAGGGAGAGCACTGCCACCGTGGTAAAGCCAGGACTGCGGCACATCATGCGGAACCCGTAGCGAAGGTCCTGCATCAAGTTGTCGACAAAATTCAGGCGGCGCATGTCGCGGCACTCCTCCTTGCGCTGTTCGAGCCCATCCATGTCGCTCATTGCGGCGTGCCTCGCCTCTTCGGGGCTCAGACCTTGTGCGATGTATCGTTCGGTCTTCCGCTCGACGTGAAACTGGAACTCCTCCTCAAGTTCGTCCTCGACCTGCCGGCGCTGAAATAGCGACCGCAATCGGAGCGGCAAGATATAGATGCAGCGTTGCGTCCACATATCAGGCTTTCTCCAACGCTACGACACGTGAAATGGCAACGGAGAGCCGGCCCCAATTGGCAGCTTCCTTTTCCAGATGCTTGTGGCCCAGCCGGGTAAGCGAATAGTTGTACTTCGCGCGCCGGTTATTCTCGCTGGGCTTCCACTTGGCGGTGATCCAACCCTGTTGCTCGAGTTTGTGTAATGCCGGGTAAAGCGATCCGTCGCTAACCTGTAGCACATCGCCAGAAACTTGCTTCAGGCGCTGGCTGATGGACCAACCGTTCAGCGGCTCTAGAGCCAAAATCTTCAATAACATAACAGCAGGTCCAAAGTGCCTTGAACGAAATCACGAGGTTTGCTCACTGTAGGCTCCCTCGGTTACCGAGATCAGCGTACAACATTCCCTCTCGGTAAGCAAGAGGACCGCTTGTTGAGGCTTTCTTGTTGAGGCTTGTTGAGGACCGCTTGTTGATAATCCAGTTTCGATCCAATTACTGGTGGAAGACAACGCCACGCGTAGTTGCGCCAGCCGGGTAGCGAACCTCGAATCTTGAACTCGAACCCGACTGCGACTTTTGTCCGCTTTCTACAGTGCGTGTTTCCCACATCCAATAGAGGTACCAATAAAGAGGTACCAACGACCATCGTTTAGCACAATGGGAACAAAATCGACAGCGGCGGTGTCTACAGTCGAGTGTGTGAACCTTCTGTTGTTGCCAACGCCTCTCGTATTGCGTCGATTTCGATTGCTCTCGGGGCGGCTCTGACCTTCTCCTGCTTCGCGCAGATCACAACTTCTCAATACGACAACTCACGAACGGGAGCCAATCTCCAAGAGAGCAAGCTCACGCCACGCAATGTCAATAGCACTCAATTCGGCAGGCTCTTCTCACTGCGAGTGGATGGCGATGCCTATGCTCAGCCGCTGTACTTGCCGGGATTGCAGATTCCCGGTAAGGGAAAGCACGACGTCATTTTTGTGGCCACCGAACACGACGGTGTTTACGCGTTCGATTCGGAGGGCCGACCGGCGACACCGCTGTGGCGCGTCAACTTCACGAAACCCGAGAAGGGCATGACGACGGTAGCGCCGCAGGACGTTAAGTGCCCGTTCATCAACCCGGAAGTGGGGATTACCTCTACGCCGGTAATCGATATTGCAACTGAACGCAGTATGTTTGGCTCGCACGAAGGAAGGAAGCCAAGCTTCGGGCTTTCAGTATGTGCAGCAGCTTCATGCGCTCGATGTCACGAGTGGCGTCGAACGTTCCGGCAGCCCGGTTAAGATTCAAACATCCGTGAAGGGACCGAATAGTGACGTCAAGTTCGATCCGCTACTCGAGAACCCACGCAGCGCTTTGCTGCTAGCCGACGGCATCGTCTATCTGACCTGGGGCTCCTCTTGCGACGTCGGGTCCTATCAATTATCACGGCTGGGTGATTGCGTACGATGCACACTCGCTCGAGCAGAAGGCTGTGTTCAATTCAATACGTCGCCGGCCTCTAAGGAGAGCGGCATCTGGGCCTCAGATACTGGTCCCGCAGCGGATGAGAACGTAGTTCGTGACTATTTCGCGCCGCGCGATCAAGGGGAGCTAAATGCCGCGGATAACGATCTCGGCTCCCGTGGTCCGCTTCTTCCGAATCAGCCGGGCCCACATCCTCATTTAGTCCTGATTGGTGGAAAGGGCAGCACTCTCTACGTGATCGACCGGGATCACATGGGCAAATACGAACCGGCCAGTGACGCTGCGTGCAAACCATTAAACTCGGCGGAGGTCTGCCCGCCGGACCTGTGTATTGGAATCATCATGTTTACGTCTTCGCAGACAACGATGTTCTGAACGAGTTCGCGCTCCTTGATGGACGGCTTGAACTGACCTCAAAGTTGAATGGCAGGCCTTTGGAGTGCCACGCCAACAATTTCCGCCAATGGCAACAAAGACGGAATTGTGTGGACAGTCTCTGGAAGGACTTGGGAGATCATTCCGGAGAAGATCGTTCGGATGTTGCGCGAGAGCTGTATAACAGCGACCAGAACTCGGACCGCGATCGCGCCGGCATATCGGTTCGGTTTTCGATTCCGACGGTGGTGAATGGGCGGGTGTACATCGGCACCAGGAGCGAGTTGGACCTCTATGGATTACTGACCGCCCGGCCACGGTGAGCTGTTCCCACGCGTTGTCGCGAGACACTAGCTCCCAAGATTCCCTCTTCGCTTCTTTCGCAACGCATGTTTCCACCAGAGACGGCCGACTATTGATCGCTGATCAACCATTGATGGACGAGATCCGGACATATGGCCCGGCATGCGAGGGCTTCGGCGAGAGGCGTTCCTTCTAGCAATCTAGCATGTTGAGTTAATCCTGGGTGAAACGTGCGCACCGGAAGCGCGACGCTAAGTCCAACTCTTAACCTCACCACTCGAGCGTGGCCTCCTCGGGATGCCCCAGATGTGTGGTCTGCGGAAGGTCGGGAGAGGACAGAGTGAACCGATCGACTTAGAAATTAGAGCGGAGGCCGCTAAGTATATTTGCGCCAACAAAATCCTCTTCACAGTTTTGGATAACGGCGTGGCTGTCCGCCGCTCTTTGCGTGTCGATTCTTTTATCAGTTCAGCCGCAAGCGATCGCGCCCATCCCAGGCTGACATATCCGACAAAATCACTCGATCCCCAACCTTCAATCCCTCAAGGACCTCAATCGTGGTCACCGAACCGCGCCCCAGCTTCACAGGCACACGCGAGGCGCCCTTGCTATCCGGATCAATCTTAAACAGCGTGATGGTCGTATTCGGCTGGCCGAACACGGGACGTTCCACAAAAACTACATCGCTTAGGTTCTCCAGCACGATGGTGCCATCCACGCTGAGATCGGGCACCGCGCCGGGCGGCAGCGCGTCGATCAGACAGACGTCCACCGTGCGGGTACCGTTGATGACCGAGGGATCGATACGCGCCACCTTGCCGGGAATGATGCCGTTGCGCATATCGATCTGCGCATCCTGCCCGATCGCGATGTCCTTGGCCTGGGTCTCGGCGATCTTTAATTCCGCTTTCAATTTCCAGGGCTGCGTGGTGCGGGCCAGCGCAGTACCGACGGTGACGCACTGACCCTCGTCTACCAGCAGCTCAGTCATGATGCCGTTCGTTCCGGCCCTTACTCTTAGAGCCTCAACCTGGCTTTTCTTCAACTCGTACATGGCGCGAATCTGATCGATTCTTGCCCGTTGCGCGGCGAGCTGCGCCTGCACCTGCTGTTTCTGGAAAGCCAGTCGCCTCTGTTCGAGCTTGGTACGGCTGGGCCGGCCTTGACCGCTGACAGCTTCTCCTGGAGGTCGGGAATCAAGCCTTCCTTGGCCAGTTCCTTGTCACGATCGGCGGTCAGTTTCGCCTGTTCATAATCGGAGCTAACCGTCGCCGCTGCGGCCTCTTGATCGAGACCCTGCTTTCGAGGGTCATTTGGGTGTCGGTATAGATGGCTTCGGCGGTCTTAAGCTCGGGTTGTGGATACCGAAAACTCCGTCGGGCTATGTTATCAGCGTGTTAGCGCACTCGAAGTACATTGTTACACGGCTGACTTTGGGCGACGACCTACGCATTGACAAAGTCCCGGAACGACCTGGCTGGTTGCCGCGCGTTCTCAAGGCGACGGGATAATTTGGACATTCGGGGAAGAAGCCAAGACCTTCATTTTCAATCCGGACGGGGTTTTCGGTATCCACAACAGCCTACGGTTGCGACGCAGATATTGCCCACGGTCGATGGAGCCACGTCGATCCCTAGTTTGAGCAGTTCGCCGTGAATGCGGGGCGCGCCCCACAAACCGTTGGCTCGGCTCAGGCGTTGGATCAGGTCGCGAATCGCGGCAGCCACCGCCGGTCTTCCAGGACGACGGCGCGACTTCCAAGTCCAATATCGAGCGAACGCCCTGCGATGCCAGCGGACAACGGTGTCCGGCTTCACGATGTACACACAGCGCCGCCAGCCGGGCCACAAGCGCGACAACAGAATCCAGAGCAGTCGGTCGGCCTGCTTGAGGCGCGGACGACGCGGTGAGCTGCGTTGGAGCACGGCGATCTGGTGGCGCAGAGCGGCGATCTCGGCTTGCTGGGCGGCACGGGTCTGAAATGTAGAGGCAAGCAAAGCAGCAAGGCAACGAAGACAGGGCTCATTGGTGTGTGAAAACGACGATAATCTCACGAACGACTTAACGTTGGTGTTTTCAACCGGGACGCAGTTTTCGGCAATGACAGCGGACGTGAAAAAAGCGCGAAACGCCCCCAAGACAAAAGAGCAGGCGCTCCGCGGTCGCGCGGTCGGTCATGTGGTGTTTGTGGGCGTGCTACCCATCATTGAACTCGACTGCTGCGTCAGCGGCAGCCGGACCTGAAAGCGCGTGCTGCCGGGCATTGAATCCAGCCGGATGTCGCCGCGATGCTTCTGTACGATGCGGCGGACGGCATCCAGCCCCAGACCGGTGCCCTCGCCGACTGGTTTCGTGGTGAAAAACGGATCATAAATCCGCCCCTGGATTTCTTTCGGTATGCCCGGACCGGTATCCGCGATTTCCACCATGACCCCCATTGGATCGCGCGCCGTGCGTACGATTAGTTGCTTGGCGCTGCCGGCGCCATCCGTGTTCATGGCTTCCACGGCATTGTCGATCAGGTTAGTCCAAACCTGGTTGAGTTCGCTGCCCCACGCGCAAATCCGCGGCAGTGAGCGATCGTAGTTGCGCAAAACTGTGACTTCCGCCTTCCGGATCTTGTAAGTCATCATCGTGAGCGTGCTCTCCAGGCCGCTGTGGAGGTCAATTTCCTGTTCGGGCGCCTGGTCCATGTACGAGTATTCCTTGATGGCCTTCACCAGTTCGGAAATGCGGGCGGTGCTATGTTCGATTTCGCGCGCCAGCGCGGCCGCAGTCAG